>DDYO01000064.1 GCA_002348045.1 Anaerolineales bacterium UBA2232 | reverse complement strand
CTCTCAAGGCCATCGTTGAGGTGTTGCGAGAGGGGGCGCTGGATGACCCAGCTGCCGCGGTTCGGTTCCTGGATCGAATGGAGGGAGAAGTGGACTCCATGACCCAGATGGTCGAAGAGCTGCTGGAGCTATCCCGAATCGAGTCCGGTCGAGTCCCACTGCGCCTGTCAGACGTCAGGGTTGAGGACCTGGTGTTGCCGGTCGTGGACCGCCTAGAGCCGCAGGCCGATAGGGCAGACCTGGAAGTTACGGTGGACTTGCAGGGTCGAGAGGTGCTGGTGCGCGTAGACGCCGAGCGCATACAACAGGTCTTGACCAACCTGGTTCACAATGCCCTCAAGTTCACCCCTCCCGGGGGCCGGGTTGTCATCGGAGCTGCAGATGATCCTCAGGAAGTGGTGTTCTCGGTGCGGGATACCGGTATCGGCATTGCCCGTGAGCACATTCCTCGCATCTTTGAGCGTTTCTACAAGGTAGAACAGTCTCGATCTGGTACGGGAACTGGGCTCGGCTTGAGCATTGTTAGGCACATAGTACTGGCTCATCAAGGGCGGGTTTGGGTCGAGAGTGAAGAAGGACGCGGAAGCACCTTCTACTTCTCTGTGCCCAGAGCGCAGTAAGGCCAATGTGCTGCAGGGGCTCCTTGGTTCGTGCCCAACGGGCGATAGGACCTCTGGCTTGAGCCGTCCACGGCAGCTCTTTGACCCTCGCTTTTTTATGGTGTACACTGGCGCTACGTATGTCTCAGCGATGTCAGCATAATCCGCCCACGGGAGGATCACTTGATACGTGCGCATAGGCTACTGCTCGCACTGGCGGTCGTGGCGGGCTTGGCCGGCTGTGCTAGCTCGGCGAGTACCCCGGGCGATGGCGATTCAACCCAGGCGGTAGTTACGATACAGAACAAGGGCTCCGATACCCTCGTGAATCTGGCCTTGGCCTGGGCAGAGGCGTACATGGATATCCATCCCGAGGTGCGGATCTCGGTCACGGGCGGCGGCAGCGGAACCGGCATAGCCGCCATGATCAATGGTACGGTCGATCTCGCCAACGCTTCACGGGAGATGAAGAAGGAAGAAATCGCAGCGGCTCAGGCCAATGGCAACGATCCGATTGAGCATGTGGTGGCCCGAGATGCGATTGCCATTGTGGTCAACCCATCCAATCCAGTGGACCACCTCACATTGAGCGAGCTGTCGGCCATCTATACAGGCAAGATCACCAACTGGAGACAGGTTGGCGGCCACTCCTGGCCGATTGTGCTGCTCTCCAGGGAGTCCAACTCCGGCACCTATGTGTATTTCTTGGAGAACGTGGTGCGTCTCGGTGACCCTCACAGCAAGCTCCTCTTTAGCCCAGATACTTTGCTTATGCCTTCGTCTGAGGGGATCACGGTTGAGATCCGGCAGAACCGCAACGCCATCGGCTACGATGGTCTGGGTTACGTGACCCACGATGTCAAGGTGATCGCAGTGTCGTCTGATTCAAGGAGTCCGCGTGTAATGCCATCGATTGAGTCGGTCAACGATGGCTCGTATCCGATCTCAAGGCCTCTCTACATATATAGCGCAGGCGAGCCAGTGTCCCACGTCAAGGCCTACCTTGGCTGGATCTTGACGGAGGGCCAGAGCCAAGTGACCAGGCTCGGCTTCGTGCCCCTGGACTGAGCCGTAGGTGACGATGCGACATGGGGTGGTGCTCTCCCTAGTCAGCCCCAGAAGGATCGGATGAGACAGAACAGAAGTACGAACCTCATAGAGTTCGGGATCGAGGCGACGGTTAAGGTCCTCGGTTACTCGGTGATAGGCTTTGTGATCTTGATCTTTGGCTTCCTGCTTCGTGAAGGGTTGCCGTTTTTTGTCTCGGTTCCTGTGGGCAACCTGGTTGGCACCCAGTGGTACCCCACTTTTGGCTTGTTCGGAACATTGCCCTTGATCCTTGGTTCGATTCTAGTCACTTTCGTGGCTGTTGCTCTGTCATTGCCGATGGGTTTGGCTACTGCCGTGTTCGTCCGCGAAGTAGCTCCTCCTTGGACGCGGGAGGTTCTCAAGCCTATCATCGAGGTTCTGGCAGGCATTCCTTCGGTGGTCCTGGGGTTCTTTGGCATGACGATCTTGGCGCCTCTGGTGCGCCAGGTCTTGGGCGCGCCGACTGGCCTGACGGCCTTCTCCGGAGCTGTGCTGCTGGCGTACATGTCGCTGCCCACCATGATCAGCGTGGCGGAGGATGCGCTGGATGCTGTGCCCAAGAGCTATCGGGATGCCAGCCTGGCAATGGGCGCCACGCGTTGGCAAACGATTTGGAGGGTAGTGGTGCCGGCCGCCCGCTCTGGGATCGTCACGGCGGTCATGTTGGGCCTGGGACGGGCGATCGGGGAGACCATGGCCGTAATGATGGTCACTGGGAATGCGGCGAGAATGCCCGTAACATTGGATTCGCTTTTCCGCCCGGTGAGGACGATGACGGCCACGATTGCCGCTGAGATGGGCGAGGTCGCCGGCGGCAGCGTTCACTATCATGCCCTGTTTGGAATCGGTATTATCCTGTTTGTCTTGACGTTTCTCGTGAATCTGTTCGCTGCCTTGACCATTTTTCAGAAAAAGCGACGTGGTGGACTGCGCTGATGAATAGGTATCGCGTTCAAAAGGCCGGATTTGTACTCTTGGGTGCGACTGCCCTTGCGGTCGTGGTGCCCATACTCCTCATTCTGTTGATCATCATCGTTCGGGGTTGGCCGGCCATGAGCTGGGAGTTTGTAACAGCCATGCCGCGGGATGGGATGAGAGCGGGAGGGCTGTTCCCCGCCATTGTTGGCACGTTGGTGCTCACGATGGGCACGGCGCTCGTGGCGATCCCTGTCGGCGTTGGGGGCGCAATCTACCTCTCGGAGTATGCGCGGGATAACTGGTTGACCAATTCTATCCGCCTGGCAATCATCAACCTGGCTGGCATCCCCTCGATTGTCTATGGCCTGTTCGGCCTGGGAATGTTCGTGCTGTTCCTGCAGTTCGGGACGTCAATCGTGGCAGGCTCGCTGACACTGGCGATTATGACGCTCCCGGTCATTATCAGCACTGCGGAGGAGTCACTAAGGGCAGTGCCCCAGGAGTTCCGTACCGTCAGCGCCAGCTTGGGCGGGACAACCTGGCAATGCATTCGCAACATCGTCCTTCCCCAGGCATTGCCTGGGATTCTGACCGGAATCATCCTGGGTTTGTTACGCGCTGCCGGAGAAACGGCACCGATCTTGTTCACCGTGGCAGCATTCTACCTGCCGCGTTTGCCGCGCACGCCGATGGATCCTACCATGGCTCTTCCTTACCACCTGTATGTAATCAGCACACAGGTGCCAGGGATGCCTGAGAGCCTTCAGTATGGCACAGCGCTGATACTACTGACTATTGTGCTGTCTATGAACGTGGCGGCCGCATTCACCCGCAGTTACTTTAGGCGCCGGCGACAGTGGTGATGACTGGGCTGAGTGCAGGAGCTGCTGCTGGGGCGTGAGCGATGAGGATGGCCGGAATGCCAGAACCCAAGATCCGGATACAGAATGTCAGCTATGCCTACAACCACAAGCAGGTGTTGCGAAACATATCCCTTGACATCCCAGACCGGTCGGTCACCGTGTGCTTTGGTCCCGCTGGCGGCGGGAAGACGACCTTGCTCCGGCTGATCAACCGGCTCAACGACATGGTGGATGGCACGAGTCGCTCGGGCACAATACTGGTGGGTGGCCAAGACATCTATGCGGCTGATACTCACGTGCCGACGCTCCGTCGTAAGGTGGGAATGGTCTTCGCCCTGCCTCTGCCTCTGCCGGGAACGATCAGGGAGAATGTGCTCTATGGGCTCAAAGTGGCCGGTGTCCACGACCGTGGTCATCTGGAGGAGCGTCTGGAGATAAGCCTAACCCAGGCTGCCCTGTGGGATGAGGTGAAGGACCGCCTCGATGGTATGGCCAGCGCTCTGTCGGGGGGGCAGCAGCAACGTCTCTGCATTGCCAGGAGCCTGGCGCTGGAACCAGAAGTCCTGCTGCTGGATGAGCCAACTTCCGGACTGGATCCCATTTCGACGGCCAAGGTTGAGGAGTCACTTCAGCAGCTCAAGAGCGAGTACACCATAGTGATCGTGCCCCACAGTGTACAGCAGGCAGCTCGCGTGGCTGACCATGCGGCATTTATGCTCATGGGTGAGTTGGTGGAGCACGGACCAGGCAAAACGGTGTTTACCGCGCCGAAGGATTCGCGGACAGAAGACTATGTGACGGGGCGGTTCGGTTAACGATGCCAAAGTTCGCTGTTGATGATCTCAGCTTCTATTACGGCAAGAAGCTAGCACTGTCCCAAGTGAGCGTCAGGATCGAAGAGCGCAAGATAACTGCCCTTATCGGCCCGTCGGGGTGTGGCAAGTCCACGTTTCTCAGATGCCTGAATCGCATGAATGATACCATCCCTGGCACGCGATGGACAGGCAGCATACAACTGGATGGCCAGGACATCTGTGACCAGCAAACCGATGTGGTGGAACTACGGCGAAGGGTGGGCATGGTGTTCCAGCGCCCCAATCCCTTTCCCCAGTCGATCTTCGCCAATGTCGCATTTGGTCCCAGCGTGTTGGGGCTGGCTCGCAGCGCCGAGCTCCATAGGGTTGTTGAGGAGAGCCTGCATGCGGCGGACCTCTGGGATGAAGTGAAGGACATCTTGCGCCAAGATGCCTTGAGCCTGTCCCTGGGACAGCAGCAACGCTTGTGCATCGCCAGGGTTATTGCCGTCAAGCCGGACGTAATTCTGATGGACGAGCCTTGCTCAGCGCTGGATCCCATCTCGACGCTGAACGTCGAGGAGCTCATGCGATCACTGCGCGATCGGTACACCATCGTGATCGTGACCCACAACATGCAGCAAGCCGCGCGAGTGTCCGATGAGACGGGGTTCTTCTGGGTTGGCGAGCATGGCGCTGGAATCCTCGTTGAGCACGGATTGACGGCCCAGATCTTTACAAACCCTACGGATCAACGTACGGAGGACTATATCACTGGAAGATTCGGCTAGAGGCGACCGCTCGAGAGAGGAAGGTGCACAGGTGACCAGACAGACTTTTGGACGCGAGCTTCGCGCATTGCAGGACGAGCTGATCTTGCTGGGAAGCATGGTGGCGCAGGCGATTTCGGATTCGGTTGACGTGCTCAAGAGGCAGGACTTGGAGGCGGCTCGGGCTTTGATTGCGGGGGACGACCGCATCAACCGCCGGCGATTCGACATCGAGGACAAGACGCTGGTCCTTATCGCCACGCAGCAACCCATGGCCGTTGACCTGCGGACGCTGGCAGCAGTTCTCGAGATCGCGTCCGAGCTAGAGCGCATTGGAGACTATGCCAAAGGCATCGCCAAGA
>DDYO01000016.1:11228-17701 GCA_002348045.1 Anaerolineales bacterium UBA2232 | reverse complement strand
GAACCAGTTGATGCGCAGCGTCCAGCACCAAGGCTTCTTCGTCACGCGTCATACGTAAGGAAGGGTAGCCCTCAGCGTAGACATTGTTGAATACCGAACCCAATGCCTGCCTCACCGCCCGCGGCGCGATGCTCTCCGACGGAATAAGGATAAACCGGCGAGTCTGGCGTTCCTCTTCGAACTGGATGATCTGGTCGGTCTCGGGGTCGACCTCGCTCAGGTCCATCCCGAACAGGTCACTGTAGCGAGTGATGTCCATCTTTACAGCCACTCCTTCGTGTGTTAACCTCCAAACAAGCACCAAAAACCTATGGCCGGCCCGGGGAAAGCCGGTGCTCATCAGGCACCGGGAACGGGCCCACAGTGCCGCCTCACCTTGATCGGGCCGCCTCCACCAGGGCATACAAACCGCCCGAAACGAGCGAGTGCCCACCCAGGATCACGGGCACGGGCGCAGCCATCGCTGCCCTCGTAAGCGCGAGCACCGCTTTGTCGACAATCTCCTCGGGCCGAAGAAGATCCGAGTTATAGCGGTCCTTGGCTGGCGGCCATGTGTGCAGGTGGGCAAACAGGACACGGCTGTCCAGAATGACCCCTTGTCCCAATTCCGCCAGAGTCCGGAAGCACTGTTCGGCTCCCACGGACTCGTAATAGTACCCCAGGAGAGAGCGGACCTGACCCCGAGCCAATCGGCCGCTGGCTCGCATCCCGCGTTCCTCGGCCAGCATGCGCACCCGGCACGAGGTCTCCCTCTCCATGTATTGCCACACGCTGGAAGACACACGTCCAGCAACAACAAGCTCCGCACTCCGATCGGTCAGCAGCGGAAGGATTCGCTCAATATGCGAGGTATTGAGCTTCAGGCCATCGAGCAACGCATCAACATGCCGACCACGTCCTGGGTGATAAGACAGGACCATCAGATCCGTGGGGGTATCCACATCGAATTGGGTGGAGGCTTGGCGCGGCAGGGTCTCGACGGGCAACCCGGCCTGATGAGCAAGCAGCCAGCCCAGGTCGTTGTCTATGGCGGGAGGGTCAATCTTCTCCACTGCCTCAGCAGGAACAAAGCCCACCCAGTCCGTAGAGTACAGGTTATTGGGTATACAGACTCGGTCTGAAGCACGGAGACGATCAACGATCTGGCCAATCTCCGCAGTAGATAGCAGGGCCGCACTGCCGCCGCCCATGTACAGCACGCGCTCTGATCGAAGCTTGGCCAACAGGCCACGCAGGTGCTGCCCAAAGTGGAAAGGAATATCCTTCGGATCAAGTTCAACGGAAACGCCCAGGGCGTTTCCCCAATCGGCCAGGCTGCGATCGTTCGTGCTGAGCACGATGCCCGCAATACCGGCCACCTGTTGAGCGCGCTCCACGATGTCCTGCGTAATCGCCCGACGGGCATGAGCCACCATACGCTCGGCGTCACTGCCTTCGGGGTGGATGCCGGTCATGATCACCAAGGTCACGTCGGACACCAGCGCCTCCCGTGAGGGAATTATAGGCCTCGCCCAACCCTTTGTCAAAGATTTTTGAGCCGGCTGTACATTCATGCTATACTGCCCAACGCAAGAATGACATGGATAGGAGAGTACCTTGCGACCTGATCGACGAACCAATGACCAACTACGGCCGGTGCTCTTTCAGACTCAATTCTTGGATCACAACCCAGCTTCAGTGTTGATCAAGATGGGCAAGACTTGGGTGCTGTGCACCGCAACCGTAGCCGAAGAGGTGCCTGGCTGGCTCAGGGGACAGGCACAGGGCTGGGTCACTGCGGAATATGGGCTTCTCCCAGCGTCCACCCACACTAGGACAGCTCGCGAGGCCAGTCTGGGGAGAGTCCAGGGCCGAACTCAAGAGATCCAACGTCTGGTGGGCCGGTCGCTGCGGGCCGCGGTTGACCTCCGCAAGCTNNTGATTCAGGCCGATGGCGGCACCCGTACGGCCGCTATCACCGGTGGGTACGTTGCGATGGCACTGGCCCTCAACCCCCTCATCCTTTCTGGTCAGTCGCGGCGAGATATCTGGCGTGGTGCGGTCGCTGCGGTTAGCGTTGGCGTTGTACAGGGCGAAGGTAGACTGGACCTATGCTATCAAGAAGACTCGCAGGCTGAAGTAGACCTCAATGTCGTCATGAATGCCCGAGGCCACTATGTGGAAGTGCAGGGCACTGCGGAAGGACGCACCTTTGACCGCACGATGCTGGATTCTCTGCTGAACCTGGCGGAAAAGGGCATCAAAGAGCTGTTAGCCGCGCAAAAAGCAACTTTGGCAACGTAGGTGCTCCAAGGACTCTGCGGAGTCCCATCATCACTACCACACTCATGGGAGACACACAGTATGAATCGAAGCGATGCCTGGACGCTGCTGACCGAGTTCACCAAGAGCGACAGCCTTCTCAAACACGCGCTGGCTGTCGAAGCAGCGATGCGCGCCTACGCCCACAAGTTCGGAGAGGACGAGGAGCTGTGGGCCGTTGTCGGGCTCATCCACGATTTTGACTACGAGCGGTTTCCAACCATCCCGGAGCATACCGCGGAGGGCGCCAAGATCCTGCGCCAGCGGGGCTGGCCAGAGGAGATCGTGCGGGGTGTTCTGTCGCATGCGGACTACAGTGGGGTAAGCCGAGAGAGCCCCATGGAAAAAGCGTTGTACGCAGTCGATGAGTTGACCGGCCTGATCACCGCCGCCGCCCTCGTCCGACCTACCAAGGACATTCGCGACATCACGGAAATCAAGTCGATCAAGAGCAAGTTCAAGGACAAGGCTTTTGCAGCAGCGGTGAACCGGGATGACATTGTGCGCGGTGCGGAGGCTCTGGGAGTGGACCTCTGGACAGAGCACGTGCCGCTGGTACTGGAGGCGATGAAGGCGGCCGCTGCTGACCTGGGTTTGGACGGTTCCCTTTTGAGCAGATGAGGATCTACAAGACGTTTGGTAATCGGCCACACGCGGTGCAGTTGTTGCAGGGTGCCATCGCAGGCGTTATGATCCTGGTCGCGGTGAGCCAGTTTGGGCCTCAAGCCGGAGCAGGGGAGTTGGCGCCGTTCGTCGGTTTTACTCCTTCGCCGACCGCCTCGCCGCCGGCGCAGAACATGCGCCCGACTCCCACATCCTACATTCCAACCGCTACGCCGCCTCCTTTGATCCACGTCGTACAGAAGGGCGAGGTCCTTGGGATGATCGCCCGGATGTATGACACTACTGAGGAGGAGTTGGTCAAGGCCAACGGTATGAAGAGTGCCGATGAAATCATCGCCATCGGCCAGGAGTTGATTGTCGCCGGAGCCCACCGTACGCCGGTGCCGCTTGTTTTCGACACNNCACCCCTACACCAACGTCAACCCCTCCGTACAAGTATCCAGCGCCCGTGTTACTCTCTCCTCTGACCGGCGAGAACCTGGGAGGCTCCAGTTCGGCGGTCACCCTTCAGTGGGCGTCCGTCGGGATTCTGGCCGAGGGAGAGTGGTACGAGGTCCGAGTCTGGTCGCCCTCCGCAGACCCGGCCAACGCGCTGAGATTCAGAACGAGGTCCACTGCCTGGGTGTTTACACCGTTAGCGCTTGACGGCGAACGAACCTCGGCTTACAACTGGCAAGTCCTGGTCATCTACGCCGGACACACCCTCGTGCGCAAAAGTCCTGCCAGCGAGACGCGCTTGATCCATTGGGAATAGGGATCCATCGTCAGGCAGGTATCGCGCTATCACCGGTTCGTGCGGAGGCGGTCCGGCGTAGCAGCATCAGATCTCACCAAGCAGAGCCCTGAGGTAGCTACACCCACGCGAAGCTATAGCGTACCCGATTATCCGAGATTACAGCCGCAGGGGACACCTGCGCGACGGCCAGTGCCCCTGGCCTCATAGACCGACTTGATCGAAGACAACTCCCTCGGCGGTGAGCCGAAACGGCCCGATAGTGACATAATCGGTGCGCGGGTCACTGTCCTTGACTGCCAGACGCTCGTTTGTGGTAGGCAGGTATAGGCCAACCCGTAGCCTCAGGCTCTCTCCCAACAGGTCGCGGGACACAGCGAGCCGGTATGTATCGCGCATCTGATCGCCAACCCGCCAGTACTCGGTGGCAAAACTTCCCCCAATAGGGGGGGAGTCCGCTTGTCCAACGATTCTCCCGGTTTGGTCCAAAAGATGGACGAACACGGTGTAGGACTCGCTAACCGGCTTCAAGCTCTCCCAGTAGAGGGCCAGATCGAGCGCCATTCCATCCCCGTCTTCTTGGGCAGCGTCCAGATCATAACCATACAGTCCGACAAGGTCATCCAGGTTGACTGACAAGACTCGCGTCGGGCTCCCACCGTCCCATGGTCCATGGCGTGCCAGGCGAACGCGAGCAATTTCAGCGGATGGCCCCAAAGCCGTGCCTCGCGCATCGGTTACAGGCAGTGTCTCTTCATACCGTTCGGCATATAGGCTCACGCGGATCGCTGCGGCAACCGGCCCACTGGCGTCAGTGTTCACGGGCACGGCACAATCATCGATAATCACCTCGCCGGGCGACCAATGGGTAGTCGGATAGAGCCCCATGGCCGGCAGCGTGTCGCGGCCACCCAGTCGTTCACCGTCAGGGCCCACTAGCTGCACCCCTTCGATATAGCTCTGGTCGAGAGAACTCTCTGTCCGCCAGTAGAGTCGCACCCACACAGACTCGCCGGGAATCGCCTCTTCTGACAACACCCTGGCGCCAATAAGCGTAATCTGATCGCCGTAACGAATCTCGAGCCAAGAGAGATCCTCCGGGAGCTCCGCTGCCTGCATTCTAGCGGGAAGGGCATACGACGGCGCGATCACGGCCCAAGGCATCGCCGCAGCAACAGCCAGCAGCAGAATCATCATCGCCCTTGTCGCAGTAGGTCGCCAGCCTCGCGGCAGCCATCCCGTGAGCCCGAGGACCATCAGGAACCCAAACACTCCTGCCGCCGGAAAGAGCAGGCGCCCCTGGGTGCGCGTGATCGTTTGGGTCCAGCGCAGGATCAAAACCAACATCACCAAGGCCCACACGCCAGCAACGACCCCAGCACGCCGAGAAGCAGGCGATGGCCACAATCGCCTGTGCCAGGCCCTTATCCCGCGCACCAACAAGCCAATGCACGCCAGGACCGTTAGCGAGCGCATGGCCACGTAGTAGGGCTTGGGAGCGAGCACGTTCATCCAGCCAAAAACACCCCAATAGGACGGAAGCGCCTCGTACATGATGGACACGGCCTGAACCAGGGGCAATGGTTGGTCGTGGACAGAAAAGATGGCGGCATAGTTCACCATACCCAGGGGGTCATTATAGGAGCGAGCATTGCGCAGGTACCACCAGCCACCAACCAGCACCGCCGAGGCGCCGCATAGCAGCAGAGGTCGCAGCAGATCGGGCCAGAGACGTCTCCTTCCCCCACGTCCGTAGTGAATCAGATAGGCGCACGGAACCAAGCCAAGGCTGGCCAGACCGCTGAGTTTGGCCAGGGCAGCGAGTCCTCCCAGAACGCCCAGGATGATCGGTGTTCTGTAAGGGTGTGCGCCCTGCCGAGCGACGCGGGTGCATAGCAGCAATACTGCTGCCGCCAACACGGTCACCATGACATCGTTGTTAGCGCTAGCACTGATGAAAAGAAACTGGGGATTGAAAGCGAGGATAGCCGCAGCGCCCAAGGCCAGCCATCGCTGACGGGGCGCAATCGTCAGTGCCAGACAATAGGTGAGCCAAATGGTAATGGCTGAACAGGCTAGCGAAAGGGCACGCAGCAGATGCAGGGCATAATCGGTGCGCTGCGTCTCCGCGGTAGCTGAAGCAGGGTGAACCACAGCATTCTTGTTGCCTGGGCTGTTGGGTTGACCAAGAGCCGCAAACTGATTGCGAGGGTAGGCAGTTTGCCAGGCGTCGGTATCCCGCGGCCCTGCCAGCAGGGCCCCCACGATGTAGTACAGTGGCGGCTGATGAAACTGGCCCTGCTCCCATTCGTGGGAAGAGACCACCAGGGGAGGCAGTTGGCGTTCCTCGGCCAAAAAGCGGACATAGGCATAGTGGCCATATTCGTCGGGGGTCTCAAAGGGCGGCGTCAGGTGTATATAGGTCACACCCAAGGCCAAAAAGGCAGCCAGAATGAAGAGGACCGGATGCTTCAGGACACGCGCCATCAGTAGACCGCGTTCACACATGGCGCATTGGTCGGGCTCAACCCCCGCCACAAGTTCGTGCTACTCTCCACCGCTCCTCCTGGCGCTCGATTATAACTTGCCCTCGAAGCGGGGTCAATCGCATTTCTTTTGTAGCAGCCCTGCGGGGCCCCTCCGGTTCCAGGCATGGCCGGCCGCGGCCGTCCAGCAGCGCTGATCAGGCTTTGAGTCTGTGAGAACCTTGTCCTGGCGAAGTGAGGGACCAAGCTACAAACACAAAAGACCCCACCATCATTGCGATGGTAGGGCCCCTCAGGTTGAGTGGAGTGGCGGCGACTAGATTTGAACT
>DDYO01000016.1:0-11190 GCA_002348045.1 Anaerolineales bacterium UBA2232 | reverse complement strand
ACGAGCTGCCGCTGCTCCACCCCGCGTCGTGATTACCAGTATACCCCAAAATTCACAATGAGTCAAATAGACTGCGCAAGCGTCTGAGCCAGCTCAGCCAACTCGGCTGCGTCTCGGATTGCTCTCCAACGCCGACCCCAAACGGCCCACCGACTGAGGACGCCGGAACGTAACGGTAGGTAGTTATGACCAGCTTGTCGCCTGGCCTTGCCCACTTCCATTGCTCACGGGCAATCTTTTCGACGTACGCCGCGGAGCCCACGAATTCCAGGTTGTTTATCAAAGTCTGTTTTCTCGACTCCAGAGAGGCCTTCTCGGCCTCCAGTACAGCATTTTGCCTCTCGAGTCGGTATGCCTCTACCAGCTTGGCCCCAAAGGCCAGCACAAAGAAGACGGCGGCTGAGGCAACCAATACCGTCAGGATATCCGTCGCCGCCAGGGGAACGCCGCGTCTTGCGTCCTTCATCGGCTGGCCTCCCTCTCAGACCCCATACGGAGGTCCCATCTAGTGCTGCCCTCCGCGTAAATCATACCAACCCTTGTGGCCTTTGTCAATTCAACGCACAGGGCAGTGCGCGACTGGGAGGTAGCAGTTGCCAGCGACACCCCGCTGTGCTATAATGGTGATGAGTTGGGACTAACTCATACGATCATCATCACCCCATCGCCGCCGACTCCATCGTCTTGCCGCACGCCAAGGATAGCATGCCAGATGGCAAAACAGATCCTCATCATCGCTGAGGACCAGGGATTGGTCGCCAATCTACTCCACAAGCGACTGGTGCAAAAAGGGTACGACGTGGTAGTGGTTGAACGCAGCCAGGCGATGGACCACCTGGTGCGCCACCTACCAAGCGTGGTCCTGCTAGACGGGGGCGCGGCGCAGCCTGAACTGACGGGCCTTTGCCTCTCCCTTCGGGACATTACCTCAGCACCGATGATCGTCCTTTGCGACACGCCGATGAATGTGGACAAGTTGGACTCGGTCGAATGCCTCACCAAGCCCTTGGACTTTCGCCACCTCTTCGCTGTTGTGGAAAACTGCGTCAACTCGCAGCGGAAGCGCAAGCCCCGCCCACCCCGATACCTGCAGGCTGGCAACCTCGGCCTTGACCTTCAGACACATATCCTGACCCGTGGCGACCATCAATGGCACCTGACCCCGAAAGAATTCTTGCTCATGAGCATGTTCATGAGGAACTCGGGGCGCGTACTCACCCACAAGGCCATTATGAAGGAAGTCTGGAGCACCGACTTTATCGAGGACAAGCGCACCCTGCAGGTGCACGTCAGCTGGCTGCGCAGGAAGATCGAAGAAAGTCCCGCCCGCCCCCACCACCTGCGCACGGTACGAGGCGTCGGTTACCGGTTTGATGCCGAGTCCTGATCTCTGGGCCGCGATGCTCAGCGGCTGACATCAACGGCCCGATTGGGATCCCTTGACCCCCAACCAGAAATGATTGGGCGGGATCGTGCGCGACTCGATGATCTGTACCAGCCCAGACACAGGGGTCGAGCCGTCTAACGTCTTCGGGTGCACATAGCACACATTGGGCGCCGTACCGAACCGCTCCAGGTAGCGCCGAGCGGCCCGTCCCACCTTCTCCTGAAGCGGCAATCGTGGACTGTCGTCAAACCACAACCATCCGGTCTTGATCTCCATTTGCCTAGTCCTCGCCCTCTCCCACAACGCGGAAGCGCCTTGGGGCTGCTTGAACCAAAGGCGTAGGTCCGGGGTAGTGAGGAGAAACAAAAGAACCTGATAACGGCAGTCCGCCCTGGATGACCACCACCGGCGGATACGTTCTTGAATGCGCTCCCATTCCCCTCGAATACATTTCCTCATTGGGGTTCTGCCTGCGGCCGAGAACCGCAAGCAGCAGCAGGCTCATTGGAATGCCGGCCGCTGCACCACAAAAGACTCCGACGACCACCGATATGGCATCATCGCTCATGCGTAGACCCATAACCGCTGCCAGGATGACTGCAAAGGCGATCGCCATGACCACGAAGACCTTGGACATTATCTGTCTCCTCTCAGTAAACTCTCGGCTCAGTACCTAGCCAGATGACTGATCAGCCGCTCGTGTCGTATCCGCTGTGCGGGGCCTGCGGACAAGCGCTCGCGGCGCCGGGTCCAGATCACGCACTGCCCTCTGGGCATCTGCCACTGATACGAAGGCGGCGCTGAAGCGCGTGCACTGACCCTTGAGCACCAGAATAAAGTCCCCATGCCCTTGCAGTCGTTCTGCCCCGGTGCCTGCAAGCCCGGCAGCCAAACGCGCTTCTTCGGGGCAAGTAACTGATCCAACCAGGCGCGCCGGGAAATTGGCCCTGACTAGAGAGCCCATCACCGCGGTGGTTGGCTTCTGAATACAGGCAACCAGATGGATCCCAGCTTCGCGCCCGCGTTGCGACAAGCGAGCCATAATTGCCACCAATTCCCTGCCCCCGGTCAGCAGAAGGTCGGCAAACTCATCGATAAAGACCACCACCTTCGGAGAGCTGATCCCGTTGACATCCCGGCGCTCCATCTCATCCACCAGTCCGGCTAGCTGCTTCACAGCATCCGCGAGGTTGCCAAGAGGACGAGTCAGTAGGTGGGGAACATCGGCCAGACAAGAAAACCCGCGCCCCTTGGGATCAATCAGCAATAACTGCATCAGCCGTTGTGAGTTGTTGAGAGCAAGCGAAAGGGCCATGCTCCTGGCCAGTGCGGTCTTTCCGGAGCCAGTGGTTCCGCACACAAGCACGTGAGCGACATCTGGGCTGGACAGGTTGAGCAAGAGAGGTGTTCCGCCTTCGTCAATCCCCAACACAGGGGCACAACCAGGCAGTGAATCATCCAGGCGGCGGTGCAAACCGAGTAATGAGACGCTGGCTGGTTCAGGCCGCGGGATCTCGATGTGCAGGGCACCATTCTCGCGGACCACCCGGCAGGAGGGAGCAGCCAACGAGAGGGCCAGTTCCTCGCTGAGGCCCGAAACCTGGTTGAGCCGAACTCCCAGCCGGGTAACCACTTGGAAGCGAATCCAACGGGGAGTAACCGTGCCACCCAGCACCTGGGATGGTATTCGATGACTGGCCAGCAATGTCTCGATACATTGAGCCTGGGCTTCAAGTCCACTGTGCAACGTAAAGCCTCCTGATGCATAGCACGTCTGTTCTATTTCTGAGTATAGAACATTTGTGCTATTTTGTCAAGAGGCTAGCACAGGGCAAATGGACCAATCAAGAGCGATTCCTCTATCCGTATTGACGTATAACGGCGATGACCTTACCTTGTATCTGGAGGTTCGACGGGCGAACGTAGATAGGCTGCAAGCTGGGGTTTGCTGGCTGCAATCGAACGCGATGGTTAGCTTCCTCCCAGAAGAAGCGTTTGAGGGTAGTCTCCTTCTCGGCCTTTAGCCAGGCAGCCACCAAGTCACCGTTCTTGGGCTTGTCCTCCGGCTTCATGATGACAATATCCCCATCAAAGATAAAGGCGTCGATCATCGAGTCTCCCTTTACCTGCAGCGCATAGACAGGGCCTCTCTCGCGCACAATGTCGCGGGTGAGAGCAATCGTTTCATCCACAGCCAAGGGAGAAAAGTTCTCGTCAGGGATGGGTGCAGGCTCGCTCGCTACGATGAAGCCAACTACCGGTATCTGCAGGACAAAAGGATCGGAGAAGCGCCGCGGCTCCTTATCGCGGTCAGCCAGCTTGACGCCCCGCGATATCTCCCGATCGCGCAGAATATGACCCTTGTTCTGCAGGATGTTCAGGTTGTAGTTAACCACAGACGTAGATGAGATACGTGCAGCCTGGCCGATCTCTCTGATGGTTGGCGGATATCCGTTCTCGTCGATGAACTCGCGGATGAACTGAAGCATGTTAGCCTGTCTTGCCGACAACTCCATCTCGAAACCTCCTTGGACACCACTGCGGGGGGCTCACCCACATTGTACACGAACATTTGTTCTGTGTCAAGTGTCCGCGCTCCCTTCTGCCACTTGATCCGATGGGCCCTATCGCCGCAAGCTCGCCAGGGCGGTTATGTCACGGTTATAGTTCCTTGTTATGCTCTCTTTATGCCAATTTAAACCACTTTTATCCACTAATTGGCCTAAATTAGTGCCATTGACTACTTGCCAAATCTTCATAAGCATGCTATAATGTGGTCAGTCACAACGGGTGCGGCTAAGAGATAGAGGAGGGATGATGATGTCATTGAGCAGAAGATGGCAGACCCGGATGGTAATCTCTTTGCTTGTCCTGGCCTGTCTGGGTGCGCTGTTGCCCTCAGCGTTGGGCGCCCAAAGTGGGGTGCCATGGCGTGCAGAGTTCTTTTCGAATCCGAGCCTCGCAGGGTCCCCCTCCAGAGTACGCTACGACCGGGCCATCAACTATGACTGGAAGAATGACAAGCCCGACGATGGCGTTCCGTTCGACCACTGGTCTGCTCGCTGGACCGGTGATTTTTTATTCGACCAGGGCGAGTACCTCTTCAAGGCCTACGTTGATGATGGAGTGCGCCTATGGGTGAATGGCCAACTCGTCATTGATGAGTGGCGCGATCAGGTAGCGACTCTCTTTGAGAAACGCATCAACCTGTCGGCCGGCACCCATAGTGTGCGCGTAGAGTACTATGACAACATTGGCAATGCCGTTGCTATGGTCTGGTGGGAGCGAATGACCCCACCTACCACCAACGTATGGCGAGCAGAGTACTTTGCCAATCCCTGGCTCACCGGCGCGCCCGTTGCGGTCCGCTCGGAGAACGTCATAGACTACAACTGGGGAGCTGGTTCACCCGGGCCCAGTGTTCCCGTCGATGGCTTCTCAGCCCGCTGGTCGGCGACCATCGATTTCGGACCAAGCGACAACTATGAGTTCTCGGTGACCGTGGATGATGGCGTTCGCATCTGGCTCGACGGAGTCTTGCTGATTGACCAGTGGCGCGATCAAGCCGCAACCCACAAAGCTACCCGTTTCGTTCCGCAGGGTGGCCGGGCCGTCGTGGTCGAGTACTATGAGGCCACCGGCAATGCGCAGCTCAAGTTCAGTTGGACACGAGTTGGGGGTGCGCCCACGGTCAGCCAGACCCCTTCGACGCCCGTCCCAGCATCGGAAGTTATCGTAGACAACAAGGATGCCGGGTTCCAAAAGGGCGGGCCCAGTGACGGTTGGTTCGAGCGAGCCGTCGGCTACAAGACTCACACCTTCTGGACCTACAACAGCAACTCCCAGGTCTACAACTTTGGCAAATGGATACCCAAGTTGCCAAGCGCGGGGGACTACCAAGTGTTCGTGTTCATTCCCAGGCAGCGGGCCGACACCCGCAGCGCTCGCTACCGCATCTTCCACAACACCCGCGAAGACGCCTTTTGGGTCAATCAGTCAGCCTACTTTGACGCCTGGGTCTCCGTTGGCACCTACTACTTTGCCGCGACAGGCAATGAGTACGTGTACCTTGATGACGTCACAGGCGAGCCCTACGCCTCACGCAACATTGGTTTCGACGCAGTCAAGTTCGTACGCAAGACTACCGGCACAGCACCCACTAGCGTTTCACCAACGCGGACTAACACCCCGTGGGTCGTGGTGGTAACTCCGGTGGCCAGTATCACACCCATCGTCGTGACCGCCACACCGGTTGGACCCACCCGGACGCCGATCCCACCAACGGCCACCCCTATCGCGCCCACGGCCACTCCCACCGTTCCGCTGCCCACGTGCGCTATCATGCCTGTCTTGGGCTTTGGCAACATCTGGACAACCTATCCAACCGTCCGGAGTCGCCTCGGCTGCCCCGTGGAGCCAGAGAAGGGCATTTGGAGTGCCGAGGAGACCTTCATCGGCGGCATGATGTTCTGGCGGTCTGACCTAACCCTCATCTACGTCCTGTACAACAACGGTACATGGCAAAGCTTTGCTGATACCTGGGAGAGCACTCAGCCAGAGTGGGACGTTAACATCGTTGCCCCGGCAGGGTACTTGCAGCCCAAACGAGGCTTCGGCAAGGTGTGGCGTGAACAACCTGGCGTTAGGAGCGCACTGAGCTGGGCGACGACGCCAGAGCGAGGACTCGGAGCGACCTGGCAGGCATACCAGGGCGGCCAGATGCTGTGGAGCGATGTCCAGGGCAACTTTGTCCTCTTCAGTGATGGCACCTGGAGCCACTACTAGACTGTCTACCCAGAAGAAAAACAAAGGCTCTGGCCACCATGGCCAGAGCCTTTGTTTTTGCATCTGCCCCCCGCTACGGTCTCCACGGGACCCCCAGCTTTGCGAGGACCGCATCCTGCAGAAGCCACATTCTCTGCTGTTCGTCCGGCTCGTCGTGATCGTGACCTAGCAGGTGTAGAAGCCCATGCACAGCCAGCAGCCACAGCTCCTCTTCTACCGGATGGTTCTCCGCCGCCGCTTGTTCAGCAGCACGGGGGAAGGCAATAACTATGTCGCCAAGATAGCGGGGGCCATCCTCGGAAAAGCCATCAGAGTCCGTAGTACCCGAATTGCCAAAGGCCAAGACGTCGGTGATGGCATCCACGCCACGGTAGTCGCGGTTCATGGACTGGATTTCTTCATTGCCAGTAACAACAAGGGTGAGCGCCCCGTCGTTAGTCACCCCGGCACTACGAAAAGTGGCCACCATTGCCTTTCGCAAACCACTCCGCTCAACCTTCCCCCAAAACCGTCGATCCACCCGAAATGCGACCTTGAGGCTAGCAGTGGCCATGCGTAAGCTTACCCATTCGTCGACCGGAGACCTTGTGTCATACTGTCCTTCTCAGGGTACTCTATCCTTGGGTGGAACACGCCTTGCAGGACCTCTATGAAAGCGCAACGTATGACGTCCAGCTCACGAAGCGTGAGGGCAGATTCGTCGAGCTCTCCACTCACCAGGCGATCGTTGGTTACCTTGCGCACCACTCGCTCGATTTCCGGCAACGAGGCCGCCCGAGCCGCCCGAACAGCGGCTTCGACGCTATCAGCGAGCATCATGATGGCCGCTTCTTTGGAGCGCGGCCGAGGACCAGGATAGCGGAAATCGTTCTCGTCGACGTGATTGTCCTCCGATTCCTTCCGCGCCTGCTGGTAAAAGTAGCCGAAACCTACGCTCGTTGTGCCGTGGTGCTGCGCGATCACATCCACGACGGCATCCGGGAAGCCGTGTCGACGCGCCAGCTCCACACCATCTTTAACATGGCTGATCAGAATCTGAGCGCTAGTCTTGGCATCCAGTTGTTCATGGTAACTCTGGCCTTCTACCTGGTTCTCGACGAAAAAGTACGGTCTCAGTAGCTTTCCGACGTCGTGATGCTGGGCGGCAACCCTGACAAGCAGGGTGTCGGCACCAATCGCATCGGCAGCACGCTCGCCAAGATTCCCCACTAACAGACTGTGATGGTAGGTGCCCGCGGCTTCCAGAAGCAGGCGTCGAGCCAGAGGGTGAGTTGGGCGCGCCAGATCCAGCAACTGCAAAGGGGTCATAATGCGAAAGAAGGACCCCAGCCAGTAGAATGCGGCAAAGGTGATGCTCGAGGAGAACACACCATTGACAATGCTAGCGCCACCCACCTGGACCAGTCCGATGAGATCGTGGGACGAGCTATAGAGACGAAAGGAGATGGCCACGATGAGGTTTACCAGCGAAATTGCAGCAGCCGCTCGGGCAAAGGAGCTCAGCCGCTCAACGCTCGAGATAGCCAGGGCTCCGACCACACTGCCGAGTACCATGTACACAGTGAGGTCAAGATAGCCTCCGCTAATGAAGCCAACAAAGAGTCCCAGCATTCCGGTGATGACGATTGCCACCTCAGTGTCCAGCAGTACCGTCATCAACATGGTGACCGCAGCCATGGGGAAAAAGTAGGGGAGCAGAACATGCTCGGGAATCCACAACTTGGCGGCGATCCCTGTAACGATGATCAACGAGGTTAGCAGGGTCATACGTCGCCGGCACAAGAGCAGATCCCTGCGGCGAAACCACATATAGGCCCCAAGCACCGAGACGAGGCCAACGACGAAAAGCGTCATTCCCGCCAGGTCATGCCACTGAGGTCCGCTTGGCTGCAACCCCAGAGCGACCAACTGCTCTAGATGCAAGGGTGTGACTATGTCTCCGGCCCTTGCAATGGCCTGACCCTTTTCGATTACGTGGCGAACGGGACCTACGGCTTCGCGCGCCTGCTCTTGCCGCTCTCGGGTGCTTCGTTCATCGACAAAGCTATTGGCCTGCAACAGCGGGCCCACAATGGCCGTGACAGAATCGGCCTGCACCACCGACAACGAGTAACTAACCAGCTGGGGCAGCTGGGCACGAATCGTATCCAGCCGCTCCTGTGACACGCCATCCCGCATCAACCGATCGAGCAAGTAGGTGACTTCATCGCTCACGCTCTGCCATTCCCGGTTGTCCATCGTCAGAATCCCAGTGATCACCGAAGTGGACAGTGGCACATCCGGGGTTTGGGCCAACCAGCGCGCCTTGTCATCCAATGTTGCCGAATCAGCACGCATGGCCGTGATATATGAGAGCACCTGTTTCGCCCGTGTCACTTGCTGACGTGCCACATTGGAATCGACTACCAGCACTGGTTCAACACTGGCCTCAGCCCGATTCTGCTCCGCTTCCGTAAGCAGGCGGCTGGTGTACGTCACACGCCGTTGAGCAAGAATCGACCGCGACGAGACCATCCCAACGAGCAAGGGCTTCTGCCCCAGGATAGAGGGCAAGACGAGCGTCAGGCTGAGCCCAACTACCACCGTCAGCCCGCAAAACAGGGGATGGAATGGGATTCTGCGCACCCTTTCGCTAACCGAAGCAAGCGGGGCGCCCAGACCAGGCCCCGCTTGCTTCTTGTTTGCGCCTCGATGCATTTCAGAATTCTGCATCTAACTGACTTGCATCATCATAGTATTGCATGTCATCTGGAAGGCGGTGACACTGCCTGGCCCCATCACCGCTACCCCAGCACCGATCGTCCCATTGCACAAACGCTCATCCCGCTGCCCCTCCCGCCGACTACACCTCCCAAACTGATGTTTGCTCAGGCTACATCGTTGGGTCGACAGATCATCAATTTCGCGCCGCCAATTCCCTGGCCGTCACGCCAAACGACAGAAGTGGCCGGTGCTCAACGCCCATCTCACAGGAATTTGCCAGGAGCTGGGGCCGCTTCGGACCCGCATCATCAGAGCTTCAGGGCTGATCAGGCGACCTTCTCCCGTTGCTGCCGCCATATGCGCCGACTCGTTCGAGAGTCGATCCGCCCGCGCGTCCTCATGTTCACCAAGAATCCAGAAGCCAATGCCGTGAACAGCGCCTAATCGTATTGGTGTTTCATGGTTTGCTTGCGGCTCTTACGGCGCTTCGCGGCCCTTTTCTTCTTGCGAAGTACGCTTGGCTTTTCAAAGAACCGCCGACGGCGAACCTCGGACAGCACCCGATCCTGCTGAACCCTCTTGTTGAAGCGCTTCAAGGCTCCCTCGAAGGATTCATCCCTGTCGATGATGATCTGCGTCACATGATCCCCTCCCCTCTTGCCAGTTGATGACGTTGACGCATGTGTGCCACCAGACTGCTTGATACACTTGCGGATTATAGCTTTGCGCCGGCATCAAGTCAAGTACAGTGCGCCTGGAGAGTGCACAACAGGCCGTTACTGGTGAAGCTGCCGCTGAAAGACCAGAAGGCTTGGCTTGGCCAGGCGCGAACTGCGCATTGCCCTATAACGCCACACAGTGAACTCCTTTTATCGAGGCTGCTGCAGGACGCGCTGGATGAACGGGAGTTTGCAGGCAACGCAATGTGGTGTAGAATGCACCATGTGCAGGTGAAAGGCTAACACGGGGGCCAAATGACAGGACAAGGCAAGACCATCGGGCTGGTTCTCATCGCAGCGTCTCTTCTGATGGTCGCTGTGATGTCCGTTTTCCTTTTCTCGGGACTCGCGGAGGGCCGACTGCGCCCCTCCGGATTTCTGCTGGGGCTGGCCGTTGTTCTGCTGCTGGCGCTCCCGTTGCTGGCGGCGGGCATACTCTTCACTGTGCGCGGCCGCAGCGAATCCCAGCAGTTCGCCGAGGCTGAGAAGCAAAAGCAAATCCTCAATATGGTGCTGACCCGTGGTCAGGTCAATGTGCGGGAAGTGGTCATTGAGATGAACCTCAGCCGAGACAAGGTGAGGGATTACCTGTATGACCTCGTGGGCAAGGGTCTATTTACCGGGTACATTAACTGGGACGAGGGTATCCTCTACACCCGGCAAGCCGGGGAGATGCGCACAACCAAGTGCCCCAACTGCGGGGGGGTGCGTGAGGTGGTAGGCAAGGGTGTTGTGCAGTGCCCGTACTGTGGGGTTGATCTGTTTCTGTAGGGTCTGTTTTGTCCGAGATGACTTGGGATATAAGGGGGACCAATGGTGGAGGACCTGCGCAAAGGCATTGAAGACAAGTACAACAAAGTGGAGGAGTTGGCGAAGACAGTCCCTGGCTACAAGGGGTACAAAGCCAAGGAAGTACGTCGAGAGGCTGACAAGCTGTTGCGTGTGCGGGTGGCGAGGGGATTCGAGGAGCAGCGACGGCGACTGAACAGTGTGCAGTTGCGTTTGACCAACGCCGGCAAGCTCGGCAGCCTGGTGGCCGTGGATCGCGTGCTGATGCGGCTGCAGTTCCTGGCCGATCGTATCAAGGCGGCAAGCTATGGCTATGCCGGGCTATTCGATGCGGCCAAGGTCCGTGAGGCTGAGCTGGATGCTTTGTACAGCTTTGACGTCGAGCTTCTGGGGGCTGTGGCTAAGGTAAGCGGCCTTGTGGATGTTGCTGCGGCTGCCGCCACAGACGAGGAGGTCACCAAGGCAACAGGAGACCTCCTAATGGCCCTGGAAGAGATAAACGAGACGTTCAGCAAGCGACAGGATGTCGTATTGGACAATCCCTCGGCCTAGCGCATCGGTTGCAGATGGACGATGAGCAGCAGCGGGGGGAGCACCAGTCGCCTGATCATCTCAATGGCAAGAATAACAGTCTAGGAGGGTATACATGCCGCGGATCTTTGACGTTATTGAGTACCTCGACCCGTCGGGGCGCGAGATCGTTCACCGTATTCCAGCACAGGGTTCTGGTGACTTTCGCCTGGGATCCCAACTCATCGTGCGAGAGAGCCAGACGGCGGTGTTTTTCCGAGACGGAAAGGCTCTGGA
>DDYO01000001.1 GCA_002348045.1 Anaerolineales bacterium UBA2232 | reverse complement strand
TCAGCATGGCTAAGACTGTCAGCCCCGCCACGGTCCACTTTGCCCGCTTCGACATTTGCCTTTCCTCCTTGGGTTAGCTCAACGGTTGAAACTGTGCTGGGCATTGCCCATTTGGTATCTGACCAGTCACCTCCTTTGCAGTGGGTCAAGTCCTGCGCGTGACACAGGACCTTGGTGAAAGAGCCCCCTCCTCTATCATACGACATCGAAGATCAGGTAAGAAATACCCCCATTCTTTTCACACAAGATGTCACTAAGACGGTGTCGTTCATGCAGATGCTAATAGCACCGAGGGCACCATACCGGACAACGACCAGGTGACCATCAATGAGCGCTGCCAGACGTTTGCCCATCAAGCAGAACAGCGTAGCGATCGAGTGGCAACGCCAGCTCGATCTCGTCGCCATAGTGCTCCCCAGTAGGCCTGAAACCCAGCCTGCGATAGAAACCTTCGGGACTGCCTTCGCCCTGCCCGCAGCTGGCAAAGAGCTCAGACACACCCATCGCCTGTAAGTGCCGGGTCAGCTTCTCCACAGCGCGGCGACCGTAGCCCTTGCCTTGGTGAGGTCCAGCGATCATCAGGCGCCACAGGAAAACCCCGGGGCAGTCGATGCCATCGTCAGCATCCGGACCGGTGTGGGTCATGATAAAGCCCACCAGAGTCGCGCCGGCATAGATGGCGCGCATCCAGGCGCTTTCAGAAAAATGCGCCTCGGCGATGGAGCGCACGTTGTCCGCCACCATACGCCGGTGGGCGGGAGAGAGTGTCGCGCTCAGCTCGCAAATCGAGTTCATCGTGCAGGCAGTGATGCGGCGGAAGTGGACTTCAGGAACTGTTGACGAGGGAGTGGCGGTCACGGATCCTCCTGCCAATCAATCGGGCCGGGCGTCGATGCTGCTCCGCACCCTGAGATGACGCACAACCCCGGGCAAGGGATCCGTCCGGTGGCGGCGTCAGAGACAATCGTTCCGCCATCGTCGGGGGGTCGTGCCCAATTTGTGACTCTATAGTATCACCCAGCTCGCCTGCGGGCAAATCGTCTACCAGATGCCTCGATCGACGCATGGTCCTGGCTGATGATTTGCCGAGGCACTCACGAGAGAGGGGGGCACAAGTTTACAGGGTGTAGCGCTCACGGGACTGAGACAAAGCCTCCCAGCTCAATACCACAATCTGTTGTGGCATCATGCTGGAAGGCCTTTGTCACTAGAAGTGGCGATGGGACTCGAACCAACAGCAACCGACTTGAAGGCAAACGCTCTGTCGGTTGCCCCTGGAACACACATGTCTAAGCACTTCAGACCACAAAGCCTAGTGGTGCAGTCTACGCAAAACTGGCTGCTCTATCTCGCAACTAAAGACACGATACCAAGCCACAGCCCCTGGTCACCGGAATCTGCCGGGGGCATCTCACTGCGCCATTTGCCATCCCGTGGCACATCACCCGAGCCTACAGACACCCACTTGCTGTACATCGTACCAGGGCTGGCAATGCCAGCCCTGGTACTCGCTTCACTTCGCTACTTGAGCAGCTTGAGGGCCTGGGCCACAGTTGCACCATCGTGCATCACCGCGGTGATCGCACGGCAGATCTTGTCCGGATGCTCGTGCTGGTAGACGTTGCGCCCAAAGGCGCAGCCAGCACCGCCAGCATCCAGGCTGTCCTTGACGGTCTTCAGAAGGTCCTCATCGCTCTCGGCCTTCTCGCCGCCAAGGATCACCACCGGAATATAGCAGTTGTCGATGACAACCTTGAAGGATTCTGGGTCTCCAGTGTAGAAGGTCTTGACAAAATCGCCGCCGGCCTCAGCCGCGAAACGCGCGCCTGCCGCGATCTTCTCGGGCGTGCGCCACTCAGGGCCGCCGCGGAAGCCACCCGGCATCACCTCAGGAAGGTAGACCAGACCAAGCTTGTCGCATTCGTCACCCAAGGTAGCGGCCGTGACGACAGCGTTCGGCATGATGTCCGACCAGGGATGAATCATAGCCTTGATTCCGTCCGCGCCAATGCGCAAAGCCATCTCGGCTTCACGGTCGAGCATCGGCCCCTCGGGCCTAAAGTTGACGATCAGGCCGGCCCCACCGATTTCCTTGGCAAAGTACTTGGCAGTGCCATAGGTGGTCATGATAACGTCAGCGCCGCCGGCCACGCACTTTTCGATCAGTTCGCCAGGATGGCGCATATTCGGGGTTACGTTCGGGCTCTGGTTCGCACCGTCCATAGCCACGATCAGGGTACGGCCGTCGCTGCGGAACAGGTTGTACATCCTTCTCTTCAAGACCTTCATTGCATTCTCCTTTGATGATTTCGAGCACCGCTCGTGTGCATTCAAGAGTGTGTTGGCACTCCCTGCCGCACTCGGCGTGCGCCAGGAGAGCCTCTCTCTGACTGGCCGGGCACGAAATGGGCGCGGCCAGTCGACGTCCGACCGAGCGCACTTCTAGTGCGCTCGGTCTGTTCCACTACATGGTTATGACAACCCGATATACCCTATCCGCTGCGCTCGCCAGTTCGAGCGCCTCATTGGCCCGCTCGATGGGGAACGTGGTTTCGATCAGGGGCTTCACATTCAGGATTCTGTTGTTCAGGAGCCGCGTCGCAACGACAAAGGCTTGAACGTCACCGCTGACCGAGCCAGTGATCACGTACTGGTTTGAGTGAACCGGGTTCGGGTCCACGCAAAAGTCCTGCGCGGGGTGAGCGGAGGCAAAGAAGCACATCCGCCCCAGGGGGGCCAGCACCGAATACCCCTGCTTGTTAGCCGCGGCATTGCCGATGGCCATGATTACGACATCTGCACCCAGTCCATCAGTGGCCGCCTTGACCTTCTCAACGAACTGCTCATCCTTAGGGTTAAAGACCTCGGTCGCGCCGAGACCCAGTGCCTTCTTGGCACGGGCCTCATCGATTTCGCTGACCATTACCCTTGCGCCGGCGGCCTTGGCAACCATCATGTTGAGCATGCCCATGGTGCCCGCGCCAATGACCAAGACGTTGTCGCCCATCTTGATGTTGAGGCGACGATGCGCGTGAGTCACGCAAGCAGTCGGTTCCGTCAACGCGCCTTCCACAAACGGAAGGTCGCTGGCAAGCTTGTACACCCGATCCAGAGGCAGGATCTTGTACTCGGCCATGCCCCACATCCCAGGTATGCCTTCATAGGGCTTGTCGCGGCCGAATCCCAGTTCACACCGGGTGTTCTCGCCAATCCGGCAGAAGTAGCAGGTGCCGCACGAAGACGAACCCTGAGAGGCATGATCGCCCACCTTCAGCGATGTCTTGGCGCCTTCACCAATCTCAACGATCTCGCCGGCATACTCGTGTCCAGCCACAGTCGGATAGCGCTGGATTACACCGCTGTACAGCCGCTGCTCCACCGTGCAGAGCGCGCACGCTCGCACTCTCAGCAGAACTTCGCCTGTCTTGGGCTTTGGTATCGGAAACTCGCGGATCTCTACTTGCTTGACACCCGTGTAGACGACAGCCTTCATTGTTTGACCAGCCATGTTGTGCTTTCCCCTCGTTAAAGTATTGATATTCCTGCGCGACGATCGCGCCGTATGCATAACAGCCGCAATGGCCGTGAGCTGCTTCAATCAATCCTAGTGTGATCAGGTGTTTTTGACAGTCCTAGACACCCTCTCCATTGGCTTCCCAAGCGCGGGCACAGGTGCCACTCTTGAGCGAAACCGAATTGTCGGATACGAGTCTGCAGCGCCAGTTGTTCACCTAACACAGACAAATGCCTCCCAGCGCAATACCACCACGTGTTGTGGCACCATGCTGGAAGGCGTCATCGGTAACCAGAGCGGGTGATGGGACTCGAACCCACGACAACCTACTTGGAAGGCAGGGCCTCCATCAGTGGCCCATCAAACACAACCTGTAGTATGTCTGAGCGCTTCGGACCACTACATCTAGTGGTACAGGACTTGCAGCATAAGGTGCTCACGCAAACCGACCAGCACCTCGCGCATCAGCATCAACTGAAGGCAATACGGACGTCACAACTATCCACGCCGCTAGCACGGCTGGTCTCCACTTGGGCTGCTCAGGACCGATTCTGTTCCCTCCAAGCACCCAGTATTCTAGTCCATAGCTCGCTATTGCGCAAACAGCTCTATCATTCGTGCGATCACATATGCCAGGAGCGGGAGGCCGGGGTTACCTTCAGTTCCTTGGCTCAAGTCGAGCAGAGGCTACAGCTGTGGCAGCAGCACAACGGCCGCGAATATCATTCATCCTGACTCTGTTTGGTTCTGGGAGAGGTCGGACGTGTGAGGTGTTGGTGATCAACGCGAGGTTCGTTCCGCTTAGGCTCAGTTCTGTCCAGGACCCTATCCCCCGGACTGAGGACCTCGACGCCGAAGGGTCAGCACGATGGTTTCGAGAGGGCGGCAGAGATCAAGACCCATCATTTGGCAGGGCTATTCAACATATCGGTCGTGAGGGCAAATCTGATCGTCATTGACTGCCAAACCCTTAGCACAGCACAAGACGCTAAGATAACCATCTTCACGATGGCGACCTATTCTCCCAGAATCTCCCACCCATGGCTCCTGGCCTGAGCAGCCAGTTTAGGGTCCGGATAGACGGCCACGGGGTGACCCACGCGTTCTAACAAAGTGAGGTCCACATAGCTGTCGGCGTAGGCATAGCTTTCGTTCCACGGGACCTCGCCATCGCTTTGCAGGTGGGCCTCCAGACGCAACACTTTGCCTGGTCCTTGGCATGTGGGCAACTCACAGGCTCCAGTGTAGCGACCCGCTTTGATCACCGTCGGTGTCCCCACGGTCTCCACCACGCCCAGCACTCTGCCGATTGCCTCCAGCAAAGGAGAAAGGGTGCCGGAAACGATGATCACGCGATGCCCCCTGGCTTGGTGCTCCCTGAGCCGATCCAACACATCAGAACGAACCAATGGCAGCACATACTGCTGTGCAATCCAGGCAGAGGCAAGAGCCGCCTCATCCGGCGTCCACCCGCGTATGGTCCAGGCCATGTCACGGAGCCAGAGCTCGCGCGCGGTCGATTCAGACAGCAGGCCCAGTTTCCACAGAGGCCACAGTGGTACATGGGTGGCCAAATAGAAACACAGCAGCACCCGTTTTACGCGATGCTCCCAGTGGTGCCGGGCGACGCCTTGGACGATGTGTCCGCTATACAGAGTGCCATCGAGATCAAAGGTGGCAAAAGCCATATCCTCTCCGCCTCCGTTGCAGTTTCTCCCAGATGCCAGGCTTGCCATAGAGTTTTGAGGGGCATCTTGTAGACGCGGTAGCGCTTGTAGTCTTCAGCACCGAAATGAGTGACCAGCGTGGTCAACTTTTCGCTGTTCTCTGCCTGCAAGGACAAGTCGATCATGCGAAAGCCCCTGGGTAAAGCAGCTTTGGCCAGTTCCACGAAGAGCAGTGCCGCTATACCGCATCCCTGATACTCGTCCAAGACTCCCGCGACCTTCATGCTGGTCCATGGAAACATAATCATCTCGTCACGGTCGCGTTTGTTCTGAACTTCTATTACTGCTAGATTGGCCATACTCATGCTCTATACACCTCTGGTCGTCCCCCAAACGGAAAGCTGTGCCGATTGCCCCTGGCCCGACCTATCAAAGGTGGGACCACTCTCTCAGACAGGCTTGTTTCCATCTCCAAGCGACGCGCTCGCATGGGCAATCTCAACTCTTCGCAGCGCAGGGCCTCACGGCGTCTGTTATCGAACAAAAGCCACATCGGCCGGCATCCCCGCTTTGAGCTTGAGCTCTGGATTGAGCACACGGATCTTGACTCCGTAGACCGTGCTACGCCGCCCCTCTACCGTCTGCACGTTGCGTGGCGTGAACTCGGCCTTGTCGGCAATGCGCACCACGCTGCCGGCGAAACGCTCCAGGGCGAACGAATCGACAGAGACCTCCACTCGTTGGCTCACCTGCACTTGCCCGTAGACGTCCTCGGGTACGTACACGGTGAGCTCCACCTCGTCCAGTCTGCCAATCACGATGACTGTGCTGCTCGGCACGGCGATCTCGCCAGGTTCGATGTTGCGCGTCAGCACCACGCCGGATAGCGGCGCATGGATCACCGTCTTCCCCAGTTGCACGTCAACCAGCTTGAGGGCCGCCTGCGCAGCATCCAGCTGAGCCCTGGCCGCCTCCATCGTCTCAGCGCGCGCACCCGCTGTGACCATGTCGTACGCAGCCCGCGCGCGGTCGACCCCCGCCTTGGCTATGGCGATGTCTTCAGCGGATGCTCCGTTCTTCAGCTGAGCCAGCCCGGCTTCCGCCTGCCGCAGTTGGGCCTCAGTCGCACTCAGTTGGCCTTGGCCCTGCTCGACCTGAGCCTTGGCGGCTGCGATATCCTCCGGCCGAGCCCCGCCCCGCACCTGCTGCAATTGCAGCTCCGCAATGCGCACCGCCTCCGTGGCCGATTGGACGCCCGCTTTCGCGCCATCGCAGTCAGACTGGCGGGTAGCGACCCCGACGCTACCACAGATGCCGTCACGCTGGCTCTGCGCTCCCCACAACGTGTTCTTGGCCTGCTCCACCAGCCGCTCGGCGATAGCGATGTCTTCTGCCGTCGCCCCGGCCAGCGCTTTCTGCAGCGCCGCCTGAGCGGCGGCAAGTCCCCCCCCCGCCGTCCGCACGCCTGCGCGTGCCGCATCAACCGCGGCCTGGCCTGAGGCGACCTCCTCGGGCCGTGCCCCCTGCTGCGCCTTGGCCAATTGCGCCTTGGCGGCCTCAAGCGCCGCCTGTGCGCCGACAACTTCCTCGGAGCGAGCACCGGCCTTGACCTCATCCAGACGCGCTTGGGCGAGGCGTAGCCCGGCTTCGGCCTGAGCACGTTGAGCCCTGAGCAGCTCATCGTCCAGGCGGAAGAGCACGTCGCCCTCCTTTACCCTATCGCCCTCCTCGACGGCTACCTCTTTGACGGCGCCTCCAACCTCGGCTGCAACTTCGACCTCGCGGGCGGCAATCGTGCCAGAAGCGCGCAGTTTATCAATGGCGCCGCTCCCGGCCGACCCCTGGCATCCGGTCAGCGGCAAGAGCATAGCAAGCGCCAGGAAGATACCGGACAGACACCTATTCATGTAGGACCTCCACCGACCCATGTATGAAAAACAGAGAAGACCCAGTGTGGCTGCGAGCGGTCGAGCTGCGCGATCCCTTACTCTAACCGCTTCTGAAACAGCAGCACGCTGGCCGCAAAGACGACCAGGCTGAAAACGGCCATCGGCCAGACCCATGGCCACAGATAGCCCAACCCAACCCCTTTGAGGATGATGCCGCGGACGATCTCCAGATAGTAGGTCACCGGCAGTAGGAACCCAGCATAGTAGGCCGGCCAGGGCATGTTGTCGCGCGGGAAGAGGAAGCCAGAGAGGACAAAGGCCGGCAACATGATAAAGGCGGCCAGGTACATCGCCTGCATCTGGGTGCGGGAAATGTTCGAAATGAGGATGCCCAGCCCCAGCGAGCCCAAGAGAAAGATTAGGCTCAAGAACCCCAGCAGGAGCATGCTACCCTCAATGGGCATGCCGAACCAGAAGTAGCCGACCGCCACCGTCATGGCCACGTTGAGCAAGGCCACCAACACAAAGGGCAGGATCTTGCCCAACATGAGTTCCCAAGGCTTGATGGGCGTCACGATGAGCTGCTCCAACGTGCCTTGCTCGCGCTCGCGGACGATGGCGAACGCGGTCAGCAGCAGGGTCTGAACCTGCAGGATAGCCGCCACCAGTCCGGGCACCATATAGTTCGTGCGACGCATGTTGGGGTTGTAGAGAAAGCGCAGCCGGGCATCCACTGGCTGGCGCAGCTCCAAGCGCAGCGGACCCTTGCTGAGCTGCTGCACCAGGATCTCCTGCGACGCCACCTGAGCGATAGTCTCGGCCGCCAGTTGCGCCACCTGCGCTACGGCCGGATTGGAGCCGTCGATGTAGAATTGGACGACGCCGGGTTCACCGGTCGCCGTATTGCGGCCAAAGCTCTCCGGGATGAGCAACCCCGCCTTGATCTTGCCCTGGTCCATCAGTGCCAGGATCTCATCCTCGCTCTCCACATCGTAGGTCACTTTGAAAAAGCCACTCACCTCGTTGCGTTCAACAAAACGACGGCTGGCATCGGTCTTCCCTTGGTCGGCAACCGCCAGGGGTATGTCCTCGACGTCGCGGGCCACCGCATAGCCAAGGAGAAGCAGCATCACCACGGGCAGGATGATGACCAGGCTGAGCGTGCGCGGGTCGCGCCAGATGTGGATGAACTCCTTGCGCATGATACACCACAATCGACTCACTCCCTCACCTCCTACTCCGTCGCTTCCCGTGCCTGCGCACGGTACTGGGCCTCGATGAGCGACACAAAGACATCCTCGAGCGAGGGCTGTACGAATTCGGCGCGCAGGACATCGATGCCCTCGCGGGTCAACGCGTCCACCAGCTGCTGCCTGAGACCCGCGTCCTCCACCGTCACGTGCAAGAGCACTCCCTGCAGCGCGGCATCGATCACCCCAGGCAAGGCAGCGGCGACCGCCTCGGCCCTGGCCGGTGCACCGCAGTCGATCTCCAGCAAGGCTTTTGTGCTCGCTTTCAGCGTGTCCACATCGCCGAGCGCGATCAGTCGCCCGCCATGCATCATGCCGATGATGTTGCAGAATTCGGCTTCATCCATATAGTGCGTGCTGGCCAGCACGCTCACCCCCTGGCCAGCCAGCTCGTAGATCAGGTTCCAGAACTCGCGGCGCGAGTTTGGGTCGACCCCGGCGGTGGGCTCATCCAGAAAGAGCATCGGCGGCTCGTGCACGATGGCGCAAGCCAGCGCCAGCCGCTGTCGCCAGGCCCCTGAGAGGTTGGAAGCGTGCTGCCGCTCGTGGCCGAGCAGGCCCGCCATCCGCAGTAGCTTCTCCAGGCGAGGGCCCCGTCTGGCTGCGTCGACGCCATAGATGCGCGCATAAAAGTCCAGGTTCTCCGCGACCGTCAGATCATCATACAGGGCGAACTTTTGCGACATGTAACCAATGCGCTTCTTGACCTCTTCCGGTTGGCGTGCCACATCGAAACCGAGCACGCGGGCACTGCCCGAGCTGGGCAGGAGTATGCCACATAGCACACGTATGGTGGTGCTCTTGCCTGCCCCGTTGGGCCCTAGCAGGCCGAATATCTCGCCCGTGGGAATGGCAAAGCTAACCTGGTCGACAGCGGTGAATTGGCCGAACCTCTTGCTCAGGGCCTCAACCTCGACCGCATTGCCTTTGCTCATGCTTTGCCTCGCTCTGTTTCAACGAGGTGGATGAACACGTCCTCCATCGTCGCTTTGGACGGACGCAGGAACTCCGCCCTGGCGCCGGTCTGAGCCAGAGACGCCACCAGGCGCGGTTGCACCTCCTGGACGTCTGCCACCGCCAGGCGGAGCCGGTCGCCCACCGGGTGCCAGGCTAGGACGCCGTCGGTCGCCCCGACGGCCTGGCGCGCGGCCAGGCGCGGCCTGGCCTTTAACTCCAGGATGGAGAAGGGCAGGCGCCGCTCGAGTTCGCTCGGCGAGCCGCTGGTGAGCAACTGCCCATCGTACAACATGCCGATGGTGTGGCAGCGCTCGGCCTCATCCATGTACGGGGTGCTCACCAACACGGTCACCCCCTGCTGGATGACTGCGGCCAGGAGGCGCCACAGCTCCCGGCGCGAAACGGGGTCCACGCCGGTGGTGGGCTCATCTAGCAGCAGCACCTTTGGTTCATGAATCAGGGCGCAGGCCAGCGCCAGTTTTTTGCGCATGCCGCCCGAGAGATGCTCGCTGCGGCGGGACTGAAACTCGCTCAGCCGGGCAAATCGGAGCAGCTCGGCGATACGCACCTGGCGACGGGCACGAGGCACGCCACGGAGATCGGCAAAGAACTCGAGATTCTCCCTCACGCTCAGGTCCGGATACAGGCTAAAGTCCTGGGGCATGTAGCCGATATGGGGACGTACCCGCTCGGCCGCTCGCACCACGTCGAGCCCCGCAATATAGGCGGTCCCCGATGTCGGCAGCATCACGGTGGCCAGGATGCGGATGGTGGTCGTCTTGCCTGCGCCGTCGGGCCCCACCAGACCATACAGGCAGCCGGGCGCGATCTCCAGGTCGATGCCCTCGATAGCTGGTCGGCTCTCGCTCTGAGTACGGTAGCGCTTGCTCAGTTGCCGGGTTTGAACAGCAAAGGTCATAGCACGTGGATCCTTGGAAAGCAACAGCTCCCTGCATGATGGCATCTTGCCCGCGACCGAACACCGTGGGGTTGATGCCGTGCTCGTCGCATAGGTTGGAGACTGGCACATGCTCCAACAGGTGGCGGTGCAGGGCGGTCATCTTCTGCTCGACGGTGAAGTGCTTGCGTGTCTCCGTCATGGAGCCCTCCTACTGGCGATATGCTAATGCCAGAGGGGCGATCCTCCAATTCCGTCTGAATCATGTCACCCCAACCTACGATGCGTGCGTGCCTCACTATACAACCCTCCTCATCTGGTAGCCTTTTTCAGTACGGTGTTCTCTTGCAGCGGCACGAGTCTAGCGCTTTGAGGCCTGCCAGAAGAGCAACGCGAACAGCAGTAGGAATAGCGGAACCAGGCTTACAGTTGCTCTGCCACAAGTTCGGAGTGTCCCGAGCGAACTTCGGATGCACTGCACTCCATACCAGAGCACTAGTGACAAAATGCCTGCCACAGCAATTCTAGACTCTAGCGGCAGGACAGATCCCTCATTCAGCCAATCATTCACAACTCGACACACGACATAGATGACAGCAGCAGTGACCACAGCTATTATGACAATGCTTACATGCCGCATGAAGAAAACCAGAAGGCCCATTCTGCTCGAGAACACGTACCTGCCCAGTTTCTCTTCTTCCTTGATAGATCAACGCCCATTGGAGCGCAGGATGGACAGAAGCAACCACAGGCAGAGGGCAGCAGCTACTGCCAATCCAACAACGCTTAACCTGGAACCCCAGACTTCAGCAGGCGCATAGACAGGGATCAGCAGAGCCAGGCTGATGATCAACGCGGCTACCACTACACTGACCGCTAGGCGATTGGCCGACCGATCCAGGCGGCCTAGGCCTTCATCTAGTCGCTTCAGATCTAACGACAGCTGAAGGTTGCCTTTCTCTGCCTGGTCCAGAAAGCGCAGGCTGCGTCGCGGCAACTCGGCCCACAATTCACTCCAATCCAGCACACCTCGTGCCAGCTTCCCTCCCCACTTGCGCGGAGAGAGCATCTGCCAGAGGAGCTTGTGCACGTATGGCTGGCTGACCTCAAAGATGTCAAAATCAGGATCCAATTGCAGCCCCAACCCTTCCATCATGGCCAGCGTCTTGCCAAGAAGCCACCATTGACTGGGAAGGTGCAGATGGTACTGGAAGGTAATTGGAGTTACTTCATTCACCACCTGGCGCGCCTGGATCTCCTTCAATGGCCGTCCGTAGTACTTGACCAACAGCCTCTGCAACTCGCGCTCTATTCCCGCACGATCCGTGTAGGGCGGCGCTGCCGCTACATAGATCAACTCATCAACAATCTCCCTCGCATCCAGTTGCACAGCCGCAATATAGAGGCGAACCAGGTGCTCCCTATCCCATGGGCTGAGGTAGCCTACCATCCCGAAATCCATTGCCCCAATGACGGCATTATCCATAACGAAAAAGTTGCCGGGATGGGGGTCGGCATGGAAGAACCCATCTTCCAGCACTTGTTTGATGATAATGCGCGCACTGTTCAACGCGACCTGATGGCGGTCAATCCTGGCCTCGTCAAGGGCTACGATGTCGTTGATCTTGATACCGCTGATGCGCTCTAAGGTCAGAACCTTTTCCGTTGTGCGGTCCCAATAAACTCTCGGTACGTATAGTGCAGTTTCGTTGACAAAGTTCTGACGGAAACGATCAGCATTCTGGCCCTCAGAGAGGTAGTCTATCTCATTTCGTAGCGTGTGCGCGAAATCCTCGATTATCTCAGGTAGTTCATAGAACTCGCTCAGAGGAGTATGCTTTGCTGCCCATTGCGCCAGGTCGCGTAGGATTTCCAGATCCACATCAACGACCTCTTCGATCCCGGGCCGTCTGGCCTTGACTACCACCTCTTCACCGCTTTGCAGGCGTGCCAAATGCACCTGCCCTAGCGAGGCTGCCGCCACAGGCTGGGCTTCAAAGGAAGAAAATACGTGATCGAGAGGGCCAAGTTCTTCCTCAATCTTCGCCTTGACCAGCTCCCATGGAGCTGGTGGTACCGTATCTTGCAGGCGGATCAACTCCGTCAGATAGGCTGGGGGGATCAGGTCTGGTCGTGTGCTCAGAATCTGCGCCAACTTGATGAATGTCGGCCCCAATTCCTCCACAGCCATCCGCAGCCGCTGAGGGATAGTAAGCCTCTCCTGTTCCGCCACTTCTGGTTGTGACGGCCACTTCGGCAGTCCTAGATAAGCCGTCAGGCTCAACTGGTCTACCAGGGCATCCAGACCGTGTTTCGCCAGGATAGCCACGATCTCGCGGTAGCGCCGCAGATGCCTTCGCGTTCGTCCTATCCTGTACATGACTGCTCTCTCTCGGAAGAACAAACCACTCGCTCTCCGGCCGTACTGTTCTTGCCCCGGATGGGCCTCGTGACTCGGTCCTCCCCGCACGCGGATTGCACGTCCACTGCGGTGATCTGCTCGAGCCGTCTCAAGCGCTCTCCCACCTTCCAGCTTCTGCGCCAGGATGAACAGATGCGCGCCGCCCGTTTTCTCCGCTGAGGCATCGGGGAGCATCCTCCTGCTGCTGCAGTAGCGCTGCAATGTCGTCCACAATCTGGGACGTGGCCTCTGGCCTACCTAGATGCCTGGCCCTTTCCGCGAATTGAGCCATCACGTCACGATCTGGACCGAACCAACCGCTGATGATCTCAGCAACTTGGTGCGGGTCCTCGTTGTAGACGCCTACTCCGTTCTTCAGGACGTAAGGGACGTTGGCGGTCTCCTGTCCAGGTATGTAGCCGATGATTCCGATGGGCCGCCCCAGCGCCAGAGCCTCGGCGATCGTGCCGGGACCCGCCTTGCTAACGATGCAGTCACAAGCGGCCATCCAGTCCCAAATGTTGTCCACGTAGCCCTTGACAATGGTCGGAATCGACCACGGGCAAGCCCGTAGGTCCTCCTCCAGCCTCTGGTTGCGGCCGCATACGACGACTTGTTGTCCGGCCGGCTCGCTGCGTCCTTGCCCATCAACAGCCAGACGCTGGTCCACCGCCCGTGCCACCTCGCCGATTTTCCCCATGCCCTCGCCGCCGCTGACGATGAGCAGCGCCGGCACGTCCCGAAGCATGCCCAGCTCTTGTCTGATCTCTGCCTTGGGGCGCTGCGGCCTGCTGAAGGCCGGGCGGATTGGCAAGCCGTGTAGCCTCAACTGCTCCGGATACAGCCCTGCCTTGAGCGCCAGGTTGTACGCCGCCTGGCTGGGGACAAAGCACAGCGTGACATTCTGGTCGTACCAGACCGGGTGGACGTTGATCAAGTCAGTCACAACCGCTACGAAAGGAATGTCACGCTTCATCCACTTCAGAACGCGCAACGGGATCTGCTGCATCAATGGGTGAACCGACAGGATCAGATCTGGGCCGTACTGACGGATGACGCGACTGCTACGCCTGCTCAGCAATCGCGATGCAGTCGCCAGGAGGGGCTCCGTGGTCTGGGGATTCTCGCCCACCGCATAGATGAACTTGTACAGCCACGGCAAGTCGTCCACTAGAAGGCGATAGCCCATGGGCAGGCGGTTCAAGGGCGGCGGCGTGTGATCCAGCCATAGGTCTACCATGTCCACCTGCAACTGTGCCGCGTACCGTTCGTTGAAAGCGTCACGCAGGGCATCGGCGCTTGCACGGTGCCCGCCGCCGGTATCGCTCATCAGGATCAGGATTCTCTTCACACGGTCACTACCCCACTGGCGGTCATCGTCACAACTGAGCCAGACTGGCTAGACACCTATGTCTCGCATGACTACTTTCTCAGGAGAACGAACCACTTTGCCTGTCGCCGCAATGCTCGAAGGCAAAAAGGTCCAATCGTGTATGTAACGCCCGCCTGAGACTGCCTCCGGTCATTATTGCTGCACTCGCTCTGCCTCAGCGCACGGTTGTACTGCTCAGCGCATAAGCCACTTGCGCGCCTCCATCCAAAAGGTGCCGACCAGCACCACAGCAATTGCCAAAGACCACTCCCTATTGCTCAAGGAGACCGTCTTGAGGGCTGCCTGCACCCCCGGCACCAGTGTGGCGCACAGGATGAGGGCGACCGTCGCGGTGCCCCAGCCGGCCATCAGTCGGTTGGAGAACAGACCCAGGCGGAAGAGCGGCTGCCGCTCGGAACGCAGGTTTAGCGCCAGAAAGACGTGGCCCAGCAGCCAGGTGACAAAGGCCACTGTCTGGGCGCGGTCCAGCCCCGCACCGCTGTACCAGGTGACCAGATAGGCGGCGGACACGGCGGCGAAGAGCCCGACCGCTGCAGCGAAGATGCTGCCCACCATCTCCTGGTCCATGAAAGGCGTTTTCGGATCGCGCGGCGGGCGGTGCATCAGGTCGAATTCGGCCGGCTCCGCCACAAATGTGGCTGAAGCTGCAAGGTCCATGAGAAGCTCCATCCAGATGATCTGGATGGGCGCGAAAGGCACCGGCACGCGCAAGAGCACGGGCAAGAGCGTCACTGAAATCAGCGCTACCTTGCAGGCCAGGTAGTAACGGACGCTCTTCTTGAGATTGGCGAAAAGGACACGTCCTTCCTTGACCGCGCGCACGATGGTGGTAAAGTTGTCGTCCGCCAGAACCATGTCGGCTGCCGCGCGAGCCACGTCAGTCCCGGTCTCGCCCATGGCCACGCCGATATCAGCAGCCGCCAGCGCGGGAGCGTCATTGATGCCGTCGCCAGTGACAGCCACCCGTTCACCTCTCTCGCGCAGCGCCCGCACGATGCGCAGTTTGTGCTCGGGTGTGGTGCGGGCGTATAGCGAGACCTGGCCCACGATCTCGCGTAGAGCCTGGTCTGATAGCACATCCAGTTCCGTGCCGTTGAGGAGACTCTTGTCTCCACCCAGTCCGACCTGCCGGGCGATGGCGCTGGCCGTCAGGGGATGGTCGCCGGTGATGATGATGGGTCGGATTCCCGCTGTGCGACAGGCGGCAATCGCCTCTTTGACTTCTGGCCGGAGTGGGTCAGCCAACCCCGCCAGGCCGATGAAGGTCAGGTCAGCTTCCGCTTCGTCCCGAGAAAGCCGACCGTCCGAGACAGTTTTCTCAGCAAAGGCGATCACCCGCATCCCTTCTTCAGCCATCTGAGCGGCAATCGCAAGAATGGCCTCCTGGTCGGCCTCGGTCAGTGAGTGCACCTCACCATCTGTCCACCTGGAGTTGGAAATCGCGAGCACCGCCTCCGGCGCGCCCTTCACCCCAACCCAGAGCTGGCCATCCCGTTCATAGATAGTTGACATTCGCTTGCGGGTATTGTCGAAGGTGTGCTCGTCGCGCAGCGGGTGGGCTCGCCGCAGCTCCCTCACGTTCAGCGCCGCTTCTTGCGCCGCGCGGAGCAGTGCTGTCTCCAGTGGGTCGCCCACAAACGTGTCCCCGCTTTCGGTCGCGTCGTTGCACAGCACGCCGATCTCCAGCAACTTTCGGCGGTGATCTTCGGGATACAGCCGACTCACCTCCACGCGGTTTTCGGTGAGCGTGCCAGTCTTGTCCGTGGCGATGACGGTGACGGCGCCCAGCGTTTCGACTGCCCGCAGCCGTTTGACAATGGCCCGCTGCTGGGAGAGGCGGTAACCGCCCAGAGCCAGTACCATGGTGATGATGATAGGCAGTTCTTCAGGGATGGTGGCGAAAGCCAGGGAGAGGCCGGTCAAGAGCATCTGCTGCGGCGCCTGGCCTCCTAGCAGCCATCCCATGAGCGGCACAAACGTGCTGAACCCCAGCGCCAGCCAGACCATCCAGCGGGTCAGTTCGCGCATTTCCCGCTGGAGGGGGGTGCGCGGCTCCTTAACTTCGCGAGCCAGGCCAGCCACATGTCCTAGTTGGGTCTCCATGCCGGTCGCCACCACGATGGCGGCTCCCCGGCCACGTGTGATCGTCGTGTCGGCAAAGACCAAGTTGCGCCGCTCCGCCAGCGGGGTGTTTTCGGGCAAGGTAAGGTCGGTTTCTTTCTCCACCGGCACCGACTCGCCGGTAAGCGAGGATTCGTCTGCAGCCAGGCCGTAAGCCTCCAGCAGACGCGCATCAGCTGGGACGCGGCGGCCCGCCCGGAGCAGAATCACATCGCCAGGCACAACCGCTTCGGCAGGAATCTCAATGGCCTGCCCGTCGCGGCGGGCGGAGGCTGTCGGCTCAGCCAGTTTGTGCAGCGCGGCGATGGCGTTTTCAGCACGACGCTCGTTCCAAACCTCCACGCTTACCAGGGTCAGGATCACGGCCAGGATGGCCAACGCATCGGAGAGCTTCCCCCACAGAGAATACAAGACACCGGTGACCAGGAGCAGTAAGATCATCGGCTCACGGATTTCTTCAAGGAAGATCTCCCAGATAGGCTCCCGCTTCTCTTCGCGTAGCCGATTGGGGCCCAATTGAGCTAAGCGCTCATGCGCCTCTTTTTTGCTCAAGCCAGAAGTGCCATCTACGCCAAAGTGGGAAATCACCTCTTGAGTGGACAGGGTATGCCAAGGACGGGTCATACTTTTCTAATCCTTATCTCTTGACAGTCCTCGATCGCTTGCAGCAGGTGCTCTTTGTCAAAGTCTGGCCAGCAGACAGGAGTAGTCCAGACAACTGCCCCAACTACCTGCCAGATTAGGAAGGTGCTCAGACGCATTTCGCCGGCAGTGCGGACAACCAAGTCTGGATCTGGCAGGCCAGCAGTGTGCAGATAGCGACCGAAAGTAGCCTCGTCCAGAGCCTCTGGATTCAGTTCGCCACGCTGGCACGCCACCACTACAGCGCGGCTGGCATCCACGATTTCAACCCGGCCGCCATAGTTGAGGGCCATGTTGAGGACGAGCCTGTTGCCGTCACGGGTCTCCTCCATCGCCTGATCCAGCGCAGCCAATACCTGTGGCGGCAGGCCTGTGCGCCTGCCGATCACGTTCAGCCGCACACCGTTGCGGCACAACTCAGCCGCCTCGCGCCGGGCGTACTCCTCCAGTACACGCATCAGAAAGGCCACTTCAGCTTCTGGACGGCTCCAGTTCTCAGTGGAAAAAGTGTACAGCGTAAGCACACGAATTCCGATTTCTGGGCAGAGACGCACCACTCGTCGCACCGTCTCCACTCCAGCCTGGTGCCCGGCGACGCGCGGCAGACCGCGCCGCTGGGCCCAGCGTCCGTTGCCATCCATGATGATCGCGACGTGGCGCGGAATACCGTGCGGCTGGCTGTGTCCGGTGACAGGTTGATCGTGTTCGTTCATGGAGCATCCCCTATACCTTATCGGGCGGGTTCAGGTAGCCTAGTGCCCTCTGCTCACCATTCCCAGCACACAAATCGCCAGCGCGAGGATCATCCGCGTGATGCGGGGAGTCACCCCAACATTGACAGTGATTTGTGGCGCAGGGGCTACCCTCGGCCAAGATATTCCTTCTCCCAGATATCCTGGCTGAACTCCCCGATATCTGTCCCGTAAGCGACCAGACCCTTGTAATACTCCTCGTCTTCCAAGGCTTCCCGTGCCGGCTCATCCTCGGGCTCGGGCTGATAGCGGTCAATCAACTCGCGGAACATGCCGTAATGGTCACGGATGGGGCAAGGGCGCAGCCAGTTCCCGTCCTTCAGGGGCTCACTATGGCCAAAGCCGTAGTCATTCTGCCACTGGCGTATGGCCTGGAAGAAGGGGGCCTTCCAGAGGTCGTTCAATGTGCCCCCTTGCGCGTAGACGTCCTGGACGTTGGCCACGGAGTAAGGCGCGAATACGCAGGGCATCACCTTGCCATTCCAGTCAATGTAGATGTACCCCCCTTCTCTGCCGGCCGAAATACACCCCTGGACAAGCGGGCCATGGTTCCAGAAATCGATCAGTGCGATGTGTCGCTTTTCAATCACTTCCCACGATCGCCGCCACAGCTCGATGCGCTGTTCAGGAGTAGGCATCAGTTGAAGGGTGAAACTCCGGCCGATGGGCATGTAGTGGAAGAGGAACCCGTACAAAGCCCCCTGTTCGCCGAAAAACAAGTCCAGGAATTCGTCGGACAGAATCTCTTCAGAGTTGAAGCGCGTCGCGGTGACCGAAATGCCAAAGGGCACTCCCACCTCGCGCAGGTTGGCCATCGCGCTCTGGATACGGTCGAACACGCCCGCGCCGCGGCGCTCATCCGTGCGCTGGCGCATGCCCTCGACCGATATCGCTGGCGTCAGGTTCCCCAGTGTGGCCAGGCGCGCAGCTACCTCTTTATCAATCAGCGTCCCGTTGGTGTACATAAGGAACATGCAGTCAGAGTGTTTTTCCACTGCATCCAGAAGGTCTTTGCCTTCGGAGCGGTAGGCCAGGGGTTCGCCGCCAGAGACAACAATGAAACGGTTGTTCCACAGTTCCTTGGCTTCGGTGATAATGCGGTCGAAAACGGGCCAGGGCAGCCTGGCGGCGGCCGGAGCCGAGCTAGCATAGCAGCCTGTACAGCGCAAATTGCAGGCATGGCCAGGGCTAATCGTGACAAACCAAGGCGGTTCACAGCCGTGCTCTTCCTTGAAGGCCGCCACGGCGGGCTGCTTCTCCGAGGAAGGGGCAGACGAAGGGAGCAGCAGGGTGCGCACAAAGATGGCCAGCAGCGCATGAAGTACTGGTGGAGAAAGGGTCTCCTGTCGTAGAGCATTCTCCAGGGCGTAGACCATAGCCAGGCCCATCAGCTTCCGTTGCCGTGCAATCTCACGGTAGGCTGTGGGATACTGATCGTTCTTGTCCACATTCGCCTGCAACTGCCTGTTAATGACGCGTAAGATCGGCTCGCGCACGGTGTCGTTGTACAGCAAGCGCTCTCCAGCTCTCAAGACCACACCCCCGGCACGGCTCATCAAGAACCTGCTTCCGATTCCCAGCATATCCATGCCGACCCTCCTCGCAAGTTAGCTCTGATCCCATTCAAAGCGCGTCTGGTGTGTCCAGTTATCTGAAGCCCAGCGCAGACTATTTCGCCATTCATGTGCTGGATAATTAGCCCCGCGCAACGGCAGCATGCCCGACGGACAGCGAGCAGGAAAAGGAACAATCGCGCCGCTCCCTGCGATGAATTCTATCCATCAGTGCTACACTGCCTCACAGGCGGGACAACCCTGGCACTGGGTCAAGTCGTCGAGACCAGATCGGTGGAATGCGCAACCCAGCGGCACCTTCACGGTCCGATCTTTCCCACTTGTGGTCAGGATGGTATAGACCTGCAGGTGCTTGCAGCGAACGGAGGCATCGAGTGCGGGTACCGCGCAGGCCTGGCACAGGGCGCAATCTTCTCCCAGTGCACGAAAATTGACGCCAACGGCACAGGCTGGGCCATACTGCGAGGGCTCAAGAAATCGACACCTGATGCTCATCAGCTATCCTCCAAGAGAGGCCGCCTCCGCCGCGCACGGGAGCCTGCAGACAGGACACCTGTCCAGTCCCTGGTGTTTCGGCATCTGGCTCGCCCCGGCGCACCGACCGATCTGCCTTCAGCGCTGAGCGCGCTCCTACCGTCTCTTCACCCCAAGCGCGCGGCCAATCGCCCCACAGGGAGACAAAGGGTACTCGAAACAAAGATCACCCGATGGCCTTCTGCCTGGTGTTTCCTCAACTGTTGCAGCACGTTTGCCAAGATCGCCCAGTCCAAGGTTCAGTCGGTGTAGAACGCCACCCCCAGTGTTCCCGGACCGGCATGGGTGCCGATGATCGGGCCGGCTTCGGCCGTGAGCAATTCCACACAGTGGAAATGCGACCGCACCTGCTCGGCCAGGAACTGCACATCGCCAGGCGCCGCGCAGTGCACCACTGACGCGTGCACGGCCGCGCGTGACCCCACCCGTTCGGCCATCAGGTCCAGCACCCGCTCCACCGCCCGCTTCCTGGTGCGCGGCTTCTCCAACGGCTCAACCTGCCCATCCTTCAAATACAGGACCGGTTTGATGCTCAGCGCGATGCCCAGCAATGCTGTCGCCCCGCCGATTCGCCCGCCTTTGCGCAGGTATTCCAGCGTCTGCACCGTGAAGATGACATTCATCTTTGGGATCAGTCTCTCCACAATCCGGACGATCTCAGCTGCGTCCTGGCCGGAGGCCGCGGCGCGAGCGGCGGCGATGGCCATCAGGCCCAGGCCCATCGAGGTCGAGCGGGAATCAATCACGTGGATAGGTACCTCCCGCAGTTGCTTGCTGGCGGCCCATGCCGAATTGAGCGTTGCGCTCATTTTGTGCGAGAGGTGGATAGAAACGATGGCCTCGGCCTGCTCAGAGAGCGCCCCGTATACCTGCACGAAATCCGCCACTGTCGGCTGGGACGTGGTAGGCAATCGTTTGCTGGCCCACAGCGGGTGGTAGAACAATTCGGCGTCCAGATCAACCCCATCGCGATAGGTTTGGGTTCCGAAGGTGACATAGATAGGCACCACACGGATGCCGTACTCCTGCCCCATAGCCTGCGTGAGAGACGAGGTGCTATCGGTTACTACGGCCACTTTGCGCCTCAGATCAGGCATGGCCTTTTCCTCCTCGAGTTTGAGATCTTCGAGATGGGCTAGGCTCGGTTCCAGCGCCTGCTGCACACACCGGGCACCGGCAGACGCAACCTACGACTTTTGTCGGCGATGGATAATCGACAGTTCAGGGCAACCTTCTGAACAACGGCTGCCGGGTTCCTCGCCTCGCGTCTCGCCGCTTCACGGAGGGACACGCCCAGCCACACCTGCATCTGCGCCGGAGCGCTTTGTAGGCCATCCAGCCGCGTCGGAGCGCTGCTCCCCGCTTGATAGGGGCTCGCATCCCCAATAGGGTGCGGGCATCTCGCGGCGTGCCCGCGCTCGCGCGGGACTCTGCGCAACGAACTGCCGCTGCTGATTGTTCGGATAGACTTCTAGCTAGTTCTTGCTTTTGGAGCCAAGCCGGCTATCTTGTGACTCAGGTCTTCAATGTCCGCGCGTGTGGCCAACCCCATCTCCGAGAGCACTTTGCTCGTTTGGGTCGCGATCGCCTTCTTCAACTCGGAGCGCTCCTGCTCGCCGCGCTTCACCAATTCAACGCGCTGTGGCGATTTCTTCACCACAGAGCGCACCCTATCCCTGCCCCATGCGAAGAGGCCCAAGCTAATCACCAACCCCTCTTCGATCCGTCTCCGCATCTTCATACGCCTCCTTTTCCTTCCTAGTCACCTTATGACAGTCTTTGGCCAAGGTCCAACATACGCACTGGGCCCTAGTCCCGCCCCATGCAGATTCACTCACCGTCAACCTTGGCTCAAACTCCCGGTTCCACCACTGAGAACAAGTGTCACCAGGGTCCCTACCCTGTTGCTTCCGTTCTTGCTTATTGTGCAACCTCTGCGGCATTGCCTGAGCCTCAGGCCCTGCTGTGGGGGACAGCAGCAGGATCGCTCCCCAGAAGACCAATTATGCCAATAAAACCAAAGAATATGGCCTCAAAAAGGGCGACTTATGTGCCCGTCGCTTTCACAATGTCCTGCACAAAGTCAGCGAGCAGTTTCTTCTTCGATGCGCTCAATTCGCTGAGAACGTTCTGGTAGCGTCTTGTATGCGAAAGCAGCACGCTCACAAACCGGCGGTTGGCGCGTTCCACCAAGGACAGCCCGAATGTCAGACCCGCCAGGGCGCTCAATCCCACATCGCCTGGCAGCCCCAATGCTGCCAGGCGATCCCAAAGCGCGCTCTGTGCCAGATCTACCTTTACCAGGTGCAAGTTCAGGATCACGGCGGTGATCATTTCAGCACTGAAGATCAAAGGCGATTTGCGCTCGGGGATTCTGCTGAGCAGTTCGTTCAACAGCTCCNNTTGCTGCCCCTTCCCTTACGCACAGCTTCCAAGATGCGCTGCTTGACGACCTCCCACTCTTGCCGGTCCCAGTCCTCCCCGGCCAACTCAGCCAGCACAGCCGTTGCCTTCTCCGTGGGACAAAAGACTATGGTGGAACGACCGGGACCGCCCCCTTTTCCAGGGACTACATACTCTGAAACCACCAGCCCTCTTTCTTCCAGCAAGCGCAACATGTCGTAGGCGGTGATAGCGCTCACCCCAAGGCGTTCGCCTACCACCCTGTAGTGCAGGGGCTGTGCATTCTCGCGATAGATATCCAGAAACTGCTCAAGGAAGGCTTTCTGCCGCCCGGTTAGTTTCATAGAGGTGCTCCCTCTCGGCCTTGAAGCGATTTGTCGGCCAATAGGTGCCGACTACCGCGCTTATATGAGGCGCATAGTTACCAAACAAACAAAACAATTCACAGATACGATACTGCAAATGGCCGATTTGTCAAATCTCTGTTTCTCTAGTCTGCTAGCCTTGGAAACTACAGAGCGCCAGTTGGACACCGCGTATCTTCGCTTTGTTGCATGACGAAATCCCCTACAGGCCCCGCTGCTCTAGACGTTGCAGCTTCTGCGCAGTATTTGTATCAACGATGTGCTGGAGATGGTGACTATTGGAAGTCGTTTGAAGACGAGGTGGTCACCATCAGCCGCGCCACGGGAACCCTCACCTTTCCGGCCAATCTCAAGCCGGTCAGCGCGGAGCACCTCGTGTAGAGTACGGGAAGCTCACCGACGACCATCTGGGCGAACGGGGCGCTAACGCCTCTATCAGCACGGCTGTGGGCGCATTCCCCACGCGCATGGGGCTTTGGACCGCTTGTTAAATACGCAACGTAATCACTAGCAAGGCTCGGACGCATCACACGCCTGAGCCTTCGTCTCTTACATCGTCTGCCTGTTGACGATCAGCTCGTAGACCACCCGCGACCACACCCAGACGACGACCGGCTACATCTGCTCGGCCCACGCTGGGACTTGCAGCAGAGGCACGGAGA
>DDYO01000230.1 GCA_002348045.1 Anaerolineales bacterium UBA2232 | reverse complement strand
TGCCCCTTTGACGCGCCGGCACGAGCTCCCCAGCCACCAGGACGTCGGGCAGGGTCCCCGAAAGCAGGAGCGCCGCGCTTGTGCAGACGCCCAGAACAAGAAACGCCGGCCGAAAGCCCAGGGCGTCCGCCAGGAGCCCGCCCGCCAGCGCCCCCACTGCCCCGCCAAAAAAGGCATACGACTCAAAGAAGCCAACGTATCGTCCTCGTAGTTCAGGTGTGCTCACTTGCAGAACCATGGTGTAACCCGCCACGATCAGCAACGCCCAGGCAACGCCCCACAGCGCGCGAAAAACAAGTAATGGGCCAAAACCACGAAAGAGCCCGCATCCGGCGGTGGAAACCGTTGCCACCAGCATCGCTGCCACGTACGGCCGCTTCGCTCCCCATCGGTTGGTGAGCCAACTGCCCAGCGAATTCAAGGGGATGCGCACCAGGCGATTGATGGCAAGTAGCCAACCCACTTGCACGACGCTTACCCCCGCGGCCGAGTACCGCGAAGGCAGAACCGCGTACATCGTAGAATCGCCAAACAACGCCAGGCCGGTACACACGGTCAGCGTGTACAAAACCCGCTTCGGATCAACCGCCTCACTGCGTCGCCCGCTCACAGGGCAGTCCCAGTAAACGGACTGGGCCACGTACTTGATGTTGGCACCAGGGCTTTACTGACCAAGCCGATCACCGGGACACTGATCGCGCCCGAGTTGTACCTGCAGGCGCTCGCTCCCCGCCTGATGAACACTTGGCGGCCACAGTTTGGTCGGCAATTCATCCTATCGCGGTTCCCGCGCAGCTTGCACGCGCTGTGCGGTGGCCGGTAACTGCCGTATGCGCACGCCCACCGCATCGCGGATGGCATTGGTAATCGCCGGAGCGGTTGGCGCCACCGGCAGCTCAGCCATGCCCTTGGCCGTAAAGGGCCCGAGTGGATGGGGATCCTCCACAATCAGCGAGACAATCTCCGGCGCGTCACCGATGTGGGGCACCTTCAGCTTTCTCAGCGTATCCGTCACTACGTGCCCGCCCTGCACAACAAGCTCCTCGTGCAGCGCGTAGCCGACCCCCATCATCACGCCGCCCTCGATTTGGCCCCGGATGTTTTGTGGGTGTATTGCCTTGCCCACGTCCTGGGCAGCAATGATCTTTAAAGGACGAACCTCACCCGTGGCCTCGTCCACTTCCACGATCGCAGCCTGGGTGGAATAGCAGTAGGCCACGTGAAGGCGGTATTTCTCCGGATCGGCCATTAGTAGCGCCTCATCCACGATCAGATTTCGGTAGGCCTCGGGCGCCGTATACTGCGCCTCCGCCAGCAGAAGAGCTCCCATCTGCGCAGCGCGCGAAGCAACCTCGACCAGAGGCACTCGCCTTCCACTGGCAATGTCCACCACCAGGCCCATTTGCAACCGCGTCGTCTCCCTGTCCAGGTGAAACTCCCGGCTCGCCAGGTCCAGGATGGCCTCCCTCAAGCGAGCGGCAGCCATGGTGACAGCATTGCCCTGCAGCATGGTCGCCCGCGACGCCGTGGTCATAAACGAGTCAGGGCACACCGCCGTGTCGCCCGTAATCACATCCACCTTCGCATAGGGTACACCCAGGACCTGCGCCGCCATCTGGGCCATCACCGTATTCTGGCCCTGGCCCATGTCAATGCAGCCACCGCGCATGACGACGCGCCCCGTCCTCTCCAACTCCACAATGGCACCGGCGCGATCCACCACACCCGGTCCCAAACCTACGTTCTTGTAAGCACTGGCAATCCCGATGCCGATACGCTTGCCGGGACCCGGTTCTCGCACCTCCTCACGACCGAGAGCTTCCCTGACGGCAACCAGGGTATCCTTGATACCCACACTCTCGGTCAGGCGATGTCCGGTGGCCGTCACCGAACCCACCTCCAACGCGTTCTTGAGTCGGAACTCGAATGGGTCCATGCCCAAGCGCCTGGCCAGCTCATCCATCTGGCTCTCGGCGGCAAAGGCGACCTGGGGGCTACCGTAGCCGCGCATGGCTCCTGCCGGCGGGTTGTTGGTATAAACTCCATACGAGTCTACCTTGACATTCGGCACCTGGTATGGGCCGCAGGCAAAAGCCGCCGAGCGAAGGAGGACGGCCTGTCCCGCCGACGCGTAGGCTCCGGTATCTCCGATGATGCGTGCCTCGACAGCAACCAGGCGGCCATCGCGCATAACTCCGGTCTTGTAGTGCAGATACTCGGCGTGCCTTTTGGGACTCACCTTGATGGACTCTGGGCGTGTCAGAACCATCCTGACTGGTCGCTTCAGTCTAACGGCGCCCAAGGCCGCCAGAATCTGCACCGTTATGTCTTCTTTGCCCCCGAATCCTCCACCCATCGGCGTGTGGATCACCCGCACTTTGTCATCCGGCAGCGCCAACGACGCCGCAATCTGCTGTCGATCCACGTACGGTCCCTGGCTGCCGACCGAGACTGAAACTCCGCCGCTGCCGTCGGGCATCGCCAGGCAGGACTCTGGCTCCAAATAGGCGTGCTCCACGAAAGGTGTTAAGTAATCGTTCTCCAGCACCACGTCTGCTTCCGCAAAACCCGCTGCAACATCGCCCTTCTGCACATGAAACTCGACCAAGACGTTGCCCCCGTCGTGCAGTTGGGGCGCATCGGATTCCAGAGCTCTCTGAGGAGTCGCCACCACCTCCAGGGGCTGGTACTCGACGCGAATCAGCCGCAGCGCTTCATCCGCAGCCGTCGCTGATTCGGCGTACACACAGGCAATCGCGTCACCCACGTAGCGCACGCGATCGCTGGCCAGCACCGGCGCATCAATGCGAATCAGGCCAAAAGCGTTGCGGCCGGGAATATCCTTAGCCGTCAGCACCGCCACGACACCGGGCACTGCTGCAGCGTCCTGAGTGTGCACTGCCAACACCTGAGCATGAGGATACTCGCTCCTCAGGGCCTTTGCGATCAGTAGCCCTTCCGCAGGCAGGTCGCCAGCAAAACGCAGGCTGCCCGTCACCTTGCCGATGGCATCCTTGCGCAATACACTCTGCCCAACCACGTCGCTGCACGTGGCCTCTTCCAGCACAGTCGCCCCCTGTCCAGCTTGCAGGCTCGCTGCGGCAGCGCGCACGGCCCGCAGGATTGCCGTGTAGCCCGTACAGCGGCACAGGTTGTGCTGCAACGCCACACGAATGTCCGCGTCGGTCGGATCCGGATTGTGGTCCAACAGCGCCTTGGTAGCCATCACCATTCCTGGTGTGCAAAAGCCACACTGGACTGCCCCTTCGCGAACAAAGGCAGCCTGAGCCGGATGCAACTGCCCTGCGTGGCTCAGTCCCTCAATGGTCTCGACCCTGGCGCCGGCCAACTTCTGAACCCGGAGCAGACAGGCGCGCCTGGCCTCGCCGTTGACAATCACCGTGCAAGCACCGCAGTGCCCCTCGCCACAGCCATTCTTACTGCCGGTGAGCCCCAGGGTATCCCTGAGAAAATCCAGAAGCGTAAGGGTCTCTACCTCATCTGTAACGCGCACGGGCAAGCCGTTCACCGAGAACTCTACGACCTTCGCCATGGCGCCTCCTTGTGCCTGCTGAACGCTGCTTGGAGCTTCGGTGCTGCCAGGCCAGTCTACCCCAGGTCAGGAGTCCTCGCAAATCACCGGCATGAACGTCCAGTACGGTTTTGGTGTTTCCGGTACGCCACGATATGATTGACTCAGCGCGGGGTGGACTATGAACCGCCTGTGCATCAGACTCATCGTTCGGCAGAACGGTGACGAGGCGCCAGTGTACCGGTGCGTTCCCGGTCGCCTTTAGAC
>DDYO01000298.1 GCA_002348045.1 Anaerolineales bacterium UBA2232 | reverse complement strand
GGTGGGCGACCCTGCGGCGCTTTACTTACCTGGATGCAGGGAGCATGGCCGTCGCGATGGCCATGGTCCAGCCGTTTAAAAGCCTCGACCGCAGGGTTTCAGGGTGCATGCCATAGGCCCTGGCCCACTGCGCCACAGACTTACTCTCCCCTTTGAAGTCGATGAGGGGAACATTGCGCTTGTTGTTTGCCTGAGTGGTCCTGTCGGCCCACACGCAGTTGGACTTACAGTAGGGACCATCGTTGTCTACCCTCTCTAGGGTGTACCCATCGGGCCTCGGACCCATATCCTCCCTGAACTTTTCAGGAAACATCCACTCAGGGGCAATGGTTATGCCTCGTGCCCCATAGTCTGCGTAAGATTTGTTTTCTGGGTCGGTACACCGGCTCACCATGTTGCTCCAGGACGCGTGTATGGGGTCACGGCTGAGCCCACCCCGGGACCGCTTGCGGCAGCCACAGCTATCGATTGCCCCAGAGACAAGGTGTCCACTCAGCACGTCCGCAGATTGCCCGCACTCGCACAGGCACCCCCAGGAGTACCTGTACTTTCCGTCCACCTTTTCCCCGGTGAACTTCACAACGGTGAGCCTGCCGAACACTCGGCCGACTAGGTCTGTCCTTGGCGTCATCGGCTTCCCCCAAGTGTGATGACCTGATCTGCGACAGCCTCACTCAACGGGTCATGGGTGCAAACGATAACTTGGTCGAAGCCTGCAGTCGACAGGAAGCCGAGCATATTACCCGTGCGGTCCCCATCCATGGCACTGGACGGTTCGTCCAGCACGAGGAACGGTGACGACGGCAGGAAGGTGCGAACCAGCGCCACGCGGATGGCCAAGCCCAGGGCGTCAAGGGTGCTGCCTGACATCGACGACACCGGGTGCCCGTCGATCTGGAAGCCGTCCGACGTCTTGGTGACGCGGGACTTGACACCACGGATGTCGCTGAAGTAGCTGCTGCTGGCCGCCAGCACCAAGGTCCAGAGCTTGTCCGCCAGCAGTGGGCGGCAGGCCCTGACCTTTTTGAGGAGCGCATTGTTGAATTCAAGCTCCACAAGCTGAGTTTGCAGAGTCTGCAGGCGCTCCGAGACCCGGGCCACCTCAACCACGGCGCGCTCGTAGGCCCCTTGCTGGTCCTTCAGTGCCTGCCGGTGGGCATCGAGGGTTCTCCGGGCAGCGTCAGAAATCTCGCGCACCACACGAGTGGCGAGGCGTGCGGCGTCCAACGCTTCCTGGGCGGCGTCAAGCCGGACTTCTGGGCAGTCGTCCAGCGCGGTCTGCGCCTCCTCCACAGCAGCCTCGGCAGCAGCCACGGCCTTCACAGCCTCTTCCCGGCGCACGGTCGCTGCGTTGTAGGTCACTGAGGACGCATGCAGGGCGGTGATCTGGCTCTTCAGCGAGGCCACGTCGACGGTGGTGCCGACCTCGGGGCCAGTCCACTCAAGGTAGTAGGGCAGGGTGTCCAGGCCTTTGAACTCCGTGTACTCATCCGCGAAGGATTTCGCCGACATCACAGCGCGCTGGGCCTTCTCCACCGACTGCAGGTCCGCGAGTGTTTCCGCGCTGCCCTGCATATCCGCCAGGCATGTGGCGAGAAGAGCTTCGGCGTCGCCAATCTTGCGGACGGTCTCGGCATTGCGCTCTGCAACCTCAGGCACCCCGCTGAAGTCCTTGCCACAGAAAGTACATGTGCCGTGGGTAAGCTGGGCGTTAAGCAATCTCAGTTCGCCGCGCAATGTGGGGATTGACTCGCGGATGGATTGGTCTTCGGCCGCTGCGCGTTGAATCTCTTCAACAAGGTCTGCCATGGCTCCCTCGTACACTGTGCCGGAGGGCGCCACCGTATACGGCCGAACCTTCTCAAAGATAGTGACGATCCTGCCGGCCTGCTCGGCGTCGTTGACTTGCTTACGCAGGGCCTCAACCTTGACCTCGACGTCCACAGGTGCCGGGGGCACCACGACCGCTTCAAATTTCTGTAGGGCGGCGTCGTGCCCTGACTTGGCACGGGTCACGTCACGCACGAGATTGTCACGGGCCACAGCCTTCTCGCGCAGCTGCGCGTGAGCCTCCTGCGCGGCTGCCTGCGCTTTCTCAGCGTCGTCGAGCTCCGCCATAGCCTGTGAGAACGCGAGATCAGCAGCGTCGATCAAGGCCTGTGCAGCCTCACTGTCCACCGGCACCGCCAACTCCTTGGCGCGGGCCAGCTCATCAGCGGCAGCAGTGATGGCTGCAGTCGCTGTGGCGGTGTTGCCCAGCGTCAACTTTTCCTGCATCAGATCGATCAAGTTGTCGATCTGATCGAACTCGCTCAGCCGCTCGATCAGTTCAGTCGTCGCCTTCGGTCCAGCCTCCAGCGCACCACGGATGGCGGACTGGTTGGCGATTGTCAGCCGCGCGGCGGCGCCGGCATCGACCTTGAGGAGCCGGGCCACGAAGTTGGTCACCTCGACCTGCCCGGTTACGGACTGGTCCGCGTAGTCAAGCTGGCAACTGGCTTTGGAGCGGCGGATTTTGTGGGGCACGCCGTCGATGGTGAAGTCAAGGTCGACGCGCAGGGTGCCCACAGGCGAGCCCCAGGTCACAACGTCGTCAAGGCTGTCGGGCAGCGCCTTGGTGCCGAACAGGGCGTAGGCGATGGCCAGGAGGATGGTGCTCTTCCCGCTCTCATTGGCGCCCCGGATGGCCG
>DDYO01000029.1 GCA_002348045.1 Anaerolineales bacterium UBA2232 | reverse complement strand
AAGGGGAGCCGGAGCCTGAGCACGACTGGAAGCGCAAGCGACGCAGGAGCAGGGCTGTCGCAGCTCCGAAGGCCTGGAACTACCCATCCGTCCAGTCAGTACTCGATGAGATTGGCAAGGCTGTACCTGCCTACGCAGGTATGCAGTGGAGCGCGCTCGGCGATGCCGGATTGCAGTGGCCGCTGACTGCTCTGTCGCGACCCGCACGTCGCTATGAGCCGCGGCAAGGGTCTCAGAAGCCTGCCACTGGCGCCGAGACTCTCCTCTTGGTTAGCGCTTCCCTGCTCTGGGACGATGGCTATGCGGTCCACTACGGTGCGGCCCCGGTTCGCCGCTTATGTCCGGAGCCCTTCGTGGCGCTCAACCCGCTTGACTGCACCCGACTGGCAGTCACAGAAGGCGATACTGTCGTCGTTGCCTCCTCACGATCGAGCGTCCGACTGCCTTTGCGCTGTGACGAGTCCGTACGAGCTGGCAGTGTCTTCATTCCCTACCGACTGGCTGGTCGTCCTGCGGAGACGTTGGGCGCCGGAGAAGGCGACGCGGTGCTAGTCAGCATCGGTCGAGCCGCTGAATAGAGTTAGCTTCATCCGACAGGACTGTGAATATGGACTGGATTAACCTGATCGTCATCCCGGCTGTAAAATCAATCGTGTTGGTTGTCGTTCTGCTCACGGGATTTGCGTATCTGACGCTTTGCGAGCGGAAACTGCTTGGGCGATTCCAGCTCCGCTACGGTCCGAATCGGGCCTGGAGATTCGGCCTGTGACATCCGATTGCCGACGCGCTCAAGATGATCTTCAAGGAGGAGTTCATCCCCGGGCATGTCGACAAGCTGATTTACGTGCTCGGGCCTGCGTTGGCTATTGCTCCAGCGCTTGCCATTTTCGCGGTGATCCCAGTTGGCCCGGAGGTGCGGCTATTCGGCCAACAGACCCAGCTGGCGGTGGCGGATGTCAACATAGCGATCTTGTACGTGCTGGCCCTGTCGGGACTTGGCACCTACGGTATAGTTCTGGGTGGTTGGGCCAGTAACAACAAATACTCTCTCTTGGGAGCACTGCGCACCAGCGCCCAGATGCTCAGCTACGAGCTTCCCATGGGGATCATGCTGCTGGCGATTCTGATGGTCACTCAGACATTGAGCTTGGTCGAGATCGTGAATCTATCGCTGCCGTGGACGGCACGCGTGTGGATTCTGCTGGCCTTTCCGATCTTCTTCATTACCGTGCTGGCAGAGACAAACCGGAGCCCGTTTGACCTGCCCGAGACCGAGAATGAACTGGTATCCGGGTACGCTACGGAATATGGCGGGATCAAGTTCGCATTGTACTACATGACCGAGTACTTGCATATGCTCGCCGCCAGCGGCCTCGTGGTCACGATCTTCTTCGGCGGCTGGCGCGGACCTTGGGCTGAGCAAGTGCCCTTCCTGGGGGTTCTATACTTTGTCCTGAAGATGCTCGCGATGTTCTTCCTCTTCGTGTGGGTGCGAGCGAGCCTGCCCCGCGTGCGCTATGACCAGCTCCTGCGTTTCTGCTGGACCTTCCTGTTCCCACTCGCTCTGATCTATCTGGCGATCACGGCAATAGGCGTAGTACTCCTTCCGGGATTGGCTGGCTAGCGCAGATCGGGTCCGGACGGGCGGTCTTGAACGTAGAATGCGGTGTCGAGGTGATGAATGCCGAGTGTGAGTGAGGTGCTGCAGGGGGCGGGCCAAATAGTCCAGGCGATGGGCCTGACTTTTCGAGGTCTGTTCACGAAGCCCCTGACAGTTCAATATCCTGAGGAGCCGATTGCGGTCTATCCTCGTTTTAGGGCTCGCCACGAGCTCAGGCGTTACTCGAACGGCCTGGAGCGGTGCATTGGCTGCATGCTGTGCGAGGCTGCCTGCCCTACCGGCGCGATTCATGTCGAGGCGGCAGAAAACGATCCCGATCATCGGGTCAGCCCAGGCGAACGCTATGCGCGGGTGTATGAAGTGAATTTGATGCGCTGCGTGTTCTGTGGCGACTGTGAGACGGCCTGTCCCGTCGAGGCGATTGTGCTGGGTCATGATTTCGAGCTCGCCCAATACGATCGGTCGGGATTGCTGTTGACCAAGGAAAAGCTGCTCGAGCCGACGTACCCGAACGCAGTGGTGCGCGCCGAGTAGTACTGCGTCGAACGGGATCCGCCAGGACGTAGTGGCCAGAGGCCTGACCCTGGATTCGTGGCCCGGCGCACATGTGAACGTGTGAGGCATTCATGTTCCTTTTCACCGTTTTTGCTGTCATAGCGATTGCCGCTGCCGCTGGCGTGGTGCTATCCCGCAAACCAGTGTACAGCGCACTCTTTCTGCTCCTCAACTTCGTGACGCTGGCAGCGCTCTACATCATGCTTCAGGCGCAGTTCCTGGCGGCGGTGCAGATCATNNTATGCCGGCGCCATCGTAGTGCTCTTCCTGTTCGTCGTCATGCTGATTGGCGGCGGGAACCTTGAGGACGCGTCTCTCAGGAAGGGCCCCTTGCGCGCACGACTCTTCGCCGCCAAGGTGAGCGCGCTGGTGCTCTGTGTGCTGCTGGTCACCGGAGTCATATACGGCGTCTTGTCGGGTCAACTCGGTCCTGTCCAAACGGCTTCAGAGGCTTTCGGTGCGGGCAGTGTACAGGCAATCGGGCAGACTCTCTACACCGACTACTTGCTCCCATTCGAGCTCGCATCTGTGTTGTTGCTGGTCGGCATGGTCGGCGCGGTGGCCCTGGCTCGCAAGGAATAGTGAGTTCTCATCATAGAAATGGCGCTCTATAGCGCCGAACAAAGTGTCTCGTATCGAGGTCTCTCATGGTCCCGACGTCCTATTATCTCATTCTGAGTGCAGTGCTCTTCGCCATCGGAGTGGCAGGAGTCTTCCTGCGACGCAATGTCCTGATCATCTTCATGTCGGTGGAGATGATGCTGAATGCCGTCAACTTGTCCTTTGTGGCGTTGGCGCTCCACTTCACGGACCTCAAGGGCCAGATCATCGTCCTGGTGGCGATGGTTGTCGCCGCAACCGAAGTGGCTGTTGGCCTGGCCATTGTCATGACCATGGTCAGGCATCGCGACTCTATTGACGTGGCCGATATCAATCTCCTGAAAGGGTAAGTCGCAGAACGGCGGTCTGGCTTGTTTGGTGATCGCCGGCCTTCGGGATGAGATCATCAGGGCTTTACTGACTATCTGTCGGAGTTCTCATGTTTCAATACGCCTGGCTAATGTTGCTCTTCCCTGCGTTAGGCACGCTGATTCTCGCCTTTCTGGGCACTCGCCTGCGGCGTCGTTCCGCGGGCTGGTTAGCGTCAGCCATGGTTGCAGGAAGCTTTGGTGTGGCATTGTGGCTGTTCGTCAGCATGTTGGGATTGCCTGCCGAGGAGCGATCTCATGAGCTTGTCCTGTGGTCATGGATGACCGCCGGCAGTTTTCACGCCGATCTGGCTCTTCTGATTGATCAATTGTCCATCACCATGGCGTTGGTGGTGACCGGTGTCGGCTTGCTGATTCATGTATACTCAGTGGGATACATGCATGATGACGCTCGTTTCCCCCGCTTCTTTGCCTACCTGAACTTCTTCATCCTCATGATGTTGACCCTGGTGCTGGCCAACAACTACCTGCAGCTGTACGTTGGCTGGGAGGGGGTGGGCTTGGCCTCGTACCTTCTGATCGGGTTCTGGTTCGAGAAGCCATCGGCTGCGGACGCCGGAAAGAAGGCATTCCTCGTCAATCGCGTCGGCGACTTCGGCATGGCCCTGGCGATCATGCTCATCTGGACCACTTTGGGCACCCTCCAGTTTACTGAGGTATTTGCGCTGGCCGGCTCCCAGTGGGCCGCTGGTGGATCAGTTGCAACGGCTGTGACCCTTCTGTTGCTGTTGGCGGCCACGGGCAAGAGCGCCCAACTGCCGCTGTTCGTCTGGTTGCCCGATGCGATGGAAGGCCCGACGCCGGTGTCGGCATTGATCCACGCTGCGACCATGGTGACAGCAGGTGTTTACATGATCGCGCGCTCGCACGTGCTTTTCGGGTTGGCTCCGACGAGCTCGGCGTGGGTGACTGGTATCGGCATGGCCACCGCACTCATGGCGGCGACCATTGCATTGACTCAGACCGACCTGAAGCGTATCCTGGCTTACTCAACCATCTCTCAGCTTGGCTATATGTTTGTGGCGGTTGGCATCGGAGCCTACGCATCGGGGATATTCCACCTGGCCACCCATGCCTTCTTTAAGGCGCTCTTGTTCCTGGCGGCCCGCAGCGTGATGCACGCCCTTGCGGGAGAGCTCGATATCCGCAAGATGGGAAATCTGCGAGTCAAGCTGCCCACCACCTACTGGACTTTCCTTATTGGCGCCGCAGCGCTTGCGGGCGTCCCACTTCTTTCCGGTTTCTTCAGCAAAGACGAGATCCTTTGGTACGCGTGGCTTAAGTCTCCGGTCCTGTGGTTCTTCGGGGTGGTCACTGCGCTGCTGACCGCGGTCTACAGTTTCCGAGCGGTCTTCATGGCTTTCTGGGGCGAAGAGAGGGATCGAAAGCTTTTCGCGCACGCTCACGAATCGCCGAAGGTGATGACGGTCCCGTTGATCATCCTGGCTGTCGGAGCCGCCATCGGAGGTTTCGCCGGGATCCCGCGGCTTTCCTGGATAGAGCACTGGTTAGAGCCTGTCTTCGCGGGTGACGGGCATGAGGCTGCTGCTGCGCAAGGCGCGATCGAGTGGGTGTTGCTGGTTGTCTCGGCACTGATTGCAGTGGGTGGCGTCTATCTCGCCTACCGCGCCTTCATCGTCGACCGTGAGATACCCAAGCGTTTTCGCGGGTCCCTGGGTTGGTTCGGGAAGCTGGTCGAGAACAAGTACTACGTCGACGAGATCTACAATGCAGTTTTCGTGCGCACCACGAGGGACCTTGCCGGGTGGTTTGCGGGCACTGTCGACAAGCGTGGTATCGATGGCGCGGTCAACGGGATTGCCGCTGTGACGGGATGGGTCGGCGGCCAGGTCCGACGACTCCAGACTGGATTGGTGGGGCTCTATGCCCTATCGATGCTGTTCGGCGCCGTTGCACTGCTCGCGTACTTCGTGATCAGATAGACCCTTTCCGACCGGAGCTGGGGCCGGCACAGCACGTGGACCAGGCGAAAGTACCAGCATTTCGGGTATAGCGTACATACGGCAAGCATCTCGGTCGCCACTGTCGGGCCGGGATGTATCTGCGGGTGTCAACAAAGAAGCATGACACGAGCGAGTAAGAATGAATCCATCTAGTGTACCTCTGCTTTCCCTCATCACCTTCCTGCCACTGGCGGGCGCATTGGTGCTGCTTGCCCTCCCGGGTGAGAAGCTTCAGAAGTGGTGGGCTCTCATCGTCAGCCTGGCGACCTTTGCCGTCTCGTGCCTCCTCTTTGTGTGGTGGCAGAACGGCGGAGCAGGGATGCAGTTCATCGAGCAGTATGCTTGGGTCCCACAATTTGGCATCCAATACTTGCTTGGGGTCGATGGGCTGAGCCTGTTCCTGGTGCTCCTGACTACCTTGCTGACGGTCGTGGTGGTGCTCTTCTCTTGGGAGGGCATCCAGAAGCGGCTCAAGTCGTACTTGTTCCTGTTGCTTCTGCTGGAGTCGGGCATGGTGGGGGTCTTCTGCGCCCTCGACCTGGTGCTTTTCTATGTGTTCTGGGAACTCACCCTCGTGCCCATGTATTTCCTGATTGGCGTTTGGGGTGGCCCGCGGCGTGTCTACGCAGCGATGAAGTTCTTCATCTACACCATGGCCGGCAGCGCGCTGATGTTGGTTGGCATCCTGGTTCTCTACATGCAGGGCGGCACGTTCGACCTGTTGGAACTTCAGAAGCTGAACCTTGCGCAGGATCTGCAATTCTGGCTTTTCCTTGCGTTCGGTCTCGCCTTCG
>DDYO01000268.1 GCA_002348045.1 Anaerolineales bacterium UBA2232 | reverse complement strand
GAGGAATCCAGTCGGCAAGCTGATTCGCTGGTGTATGGGGGGATGCGGCAGCTGCGAGCAAGGTGAGACACAATCTGCGCAGGGAATGGCAGTGGTTCAACAAGGTGCCAAGAGTATCGTGATCCGCAGAGTCGACCCCCGTCCCTCCCGCCATCAACGCATCAGGTGATATCGGCATCCGAGTTCAGCCTTGGGCTCAAGGGGGTGACCGCCGCCTTGCGTGGAGGGGAGGGAGTACGAAAGAGGGAGAGGCGCAAAGCTCGGCGAATGAAGCCGATGGGCACGGTCCAGACACACGGCAAGAGACCGCCCGAGCACGGTCGCAAGAGCGCAGAGATCAACACGGTGCACACAAGGGCGTCCTGCGCCCTCAGTTCCTCGGGAACAAGCGGGTTGCAGAGACCATGGGCGCCCCAGACAGGACGCCGGATGCCAGCCGTGCTGTCGGGATGATGGCAGTCGCGGGAAGCAGGGCATCGAGTCGTCCGTGCGGGAAGCGCATGGCCCAAGCCCACATTGGCGCATCGATGTTCAGGCCACCATTGAGCTCACCTGCTGGGTGGGTGCGGCGTAGGACCCGTGCGGTTCATCGCCACCGCGGACGTGGAGCTCAAGGCGCAGCGCCGCGCTCCCCATTGTGCCCGAAGCCTGCGTCTTGGTCCACCGGACACATGCTTTCCGCCATTCGTGCTCCCTCAGACTACGGCTGCCTCAAGCACCTCCAGTTCCAGGCTACCGGCGTCCATTCTCGCCGCCAACCCTATGGGCATAGGGGTATTGACGGTCTTGTGACCATAATCCACTTCCGCCAGGATGGGAAACCGATAATCCCCCAGCACCTCGGTCACGATTTCTCTTGGCGTTGGCTCGGTCAACTGCGGCCAGGCCGTTCGCTGAATGTCCGGCAGCTTGCCGACAATCATGCCCGAGATCACCTCGAATAGACCAGCGTATTTCAGCTGGTACAGGCCCCGCTCAATCCGATACGATGGCGTGTTGTCGATCTCCCAGAAGAAGATGCTTCCCTGCAAGTCCTCCATCCTGGGGAAGAATCGGGTGCCCACCAGAGATGACAGCATGCTCAGGTTACCACCAAAGAGCATGCCTGATGCGGTTCCCGGCCTCCAACACTGCCAGGGAGACAATGGGCGTCTGACGCCAACGGGGTTGGTTGAGGTCAAGATGTCGTAAAACATCCTTCTGCCCTGTTCCCTGGCTTCTGGCGTCAGGTCTTTCCATACGCCGCCCAAACCGTAGGTCAGCAAGTCCATGTGGAATCCCACCTGGCCAGTCTCTGAAAACAGGGCAACCAGCAGGTTGGTCACATCGCTAAAACCCATCAGGGGCTTGGGGTTTGACTCGGCCAGGTCATAATCGATGAGTTCCAGCGTGGCGATCGCAGACTGACCACCGTTGTGAACGATGATTGCCTGGACCTCACGGTCGGCGAACATGGCGTTGATGTCGTCTGCTCGCTCTTGCGGCGTTCCAGCGCACCACCATTTGGTCTTGGCCACGTTCTTGCCTTCTTTGACTCTGAACCCCATGGCTTCCAGTTCGCTGACGCCTCTCTTGTAATCAAGGTAGTACCAACCATCCTGTTCCGTCGGAAACGGAAGAGACGTGGCCACGACGCCTATCGTGTCCCCTGGGTTGAGTCTCGGCGGCTTGAGGAGTTTTTTCATCATCCCACCTTCTGGAGTGCCGGCTTTGTCCGGATGAGCACGTGCGACATCCCTGACACCGACATTGTAGCACAATGCCAGGTGCAAGTTGGAAGGAAGCTCTAAGGAGAGCCGGTCGAGATTCCCGCAGGCCGCGGATTCATTGGCGGCGCTGCTGCGAGCCGTACGAGGAACGGCCCATCCGTCGTGCATTGACCGCCAAAGCCTGGACCGCCGGTGCCATTGGGCCAGACGTTCGCTAAGGGCGGCCGTGCCCACTCGCAAGGCGCGGCAGGCCGATGTGGAGCGCCTCTGGCCTGATCTGCGACCGCCAGCGGCGTGGGTGAGGAGCGATGCGCAACGGTGCCCTCAGCGAGCGCAGTAACCTGCCAGGTTATGGCGGCGGCAGTGGCATGCTGGCAGCACGGACCTGGGTCTTGCCGAGATGACCCCGGCCCCGTCGGCGCCCGATGGTTGCCTTGCCAGTCAGCGGATGTCTGCGGTGCGGTCCTCAGCGCGCAGGAGGGAACAACCGCCGGGCTGTCTTCGTCATAACAGCTGCCGGTGGCCGAGCGCCCCGTTACCACCCGAGGCCAGAGGTGCGGTATGATGTAGCCTTACCGCTTTCGGCCCTGCCGCCGCCCATGGCACAAGGGGCGGGGCCAAAGTGCTGGCGCCTGCCGTTCCCTGCACCGGGCGCACTTTTCTGGAGGCAGACCATGACCATGGAATACTCAGAGGAAATCGCAAGCGCTGTTGAGGACCCGCGGCGCCTGGAGGAGCTGTACCAAGGCGCCAGCCGCAACCGGGAGGAAGAGCTCTTCCGCGCGGCGCTGGAGACCAGCTACCAGCAAGCTCCCAGCAACGTGCTCCTGTCGGCCTGGCACTACCGCCTGGCGTCGGGAGCGGCCCGGGAGCGCCCGGCGGCCGGCATCCATGCCAAGCTGGCCATCCCCCTCAGCCTGGCCGCCGGCCTGCTGCTGTGGCTTCTGTCGGATTCGGCCCGGGTGTTCCCCGACGGTAAGCCGGTGTTCCTGGCGCTCTGGGCCCCGCTGGAGGCGCTCTTCGTGCTGGCCTATCTGTGGGGCAGCTCCCGCCGGCAGTCAGCCGGTGTGCCCCAGGCGGAGCAGAAGGAACTGACCAGCTACCTGCCGGCCCTGCTGGGCCTGACGGCGCTGACCGCGGTTGCCGTCGCCTGGATCGGGCGGCCGGTCCACGAGCAGGTGCCGCTGCTGATGTTTTTGCACCTACCCTTGGCGGCCTGGAGCGCCGTCGGCCTGAGCCTGGCGGGATTGCGGTCGGGACACCGCGACCGCTTTGCCTTTCTCTTCAAATCGCTGGAGGTCTTTGCCACCGGCGCCATCTTCTGCGGAGCAGTGGGCCTCTTTGCTGCCATCACCCTGGGCCTGTTCGCGGCCCTGGAGATCGAGCTGTCGCCGGCGGCGATCCGCCTGCTCCTCGCTGGCGGTCTGGGGGCGGTCCCGGTGTGGGCGGTGGCCGTGGCCTACGATCCCCGCCTCGGCCTGCTGAAGCAGCCGGACGACCGCGGTCTGGGGCGGCTGATCCCCATGATGATGTGGGTGCTGCTGCCCCTCAGCCTGGTGGTGGGTGCGGCCTATCTGACCGCCATCCCGTTCAACTTTATGGGTCCGTTTCGCTCCCGCGACCTGCTGATCGTTTACAACGGGCTGCTCTTTGCCGTCCAGGCGATGCAGGCCTTGTTCCGGTGAAGGCGCGATCCGTCCTCAGCTCACCGCTTTCTTGACCAGGGCGATGATCCGTGCCTCTTCGGCGGCAGTCAGCTCCTTCAACGCGAAGGAGGTCGGCCACATGGCGCCCTCGTCGAGGTTGGCCTCGTCGCTGAATCCCAGCGTCGCGTACCTCGTCTTGAACCTGTGGGCGGTCTGGAAGAAGCACACGACCTTGCCGTCCCTGGCATAGGCCGGCATCCCGTACCAGGTTTTCGGCGAGAGGGCTGGCACGTTGGCTTTGATGAGCTCATGGAGGCGCGTGGCCATGGTGCGATCGGGTTCCGGCATCTCGGCGATCTTGGCCAGCACGTCGGTTTCCCCGTCGGCCTTGCCCCGCTTGCCCCGGGCTGCTTCCGCCTTTAGCTCCTGGGCGCGCTCCTTCATTGCCGCTCGTTCCTCGTCCGAGAATCCACTGGCGGTGCTGTTGGCGGACCTGGTTTCCTTCTTTGGACTCATCGTAACCTCCCCATGCTGACTTGACGTAACAAACTCGCCGCAAAATCCCCGGCGTCCGGTGCCCGCTGGGTTGGGCGGGCGAATAGTACCAGCAAGCTGGTTCACCCCCAAGCGGGTGGGGACTACCCCGCACGACAAGGTGCCAGGGCACCACCACTGTCAGATTATGATGTCGTCAGGGATAGGCGGTATCTCTACCGGTGTGTACTGGACATAGTCCGGGTCGCTCTTGGCCAGCCCGGTCAGATACTCGTTCAACGCGTAGTGAGGGGGCACCACTGCCGAGTTGCTCATGCGGATGTGCATGAGCGCGGCGTCCAGCATGGACTTGCCGCGTTCTTCGGGGCCTTCCCATTGCCCCTCCACGAAGCGGTATTGATGGCCATCTACCGTGACGTTCAGCACTGGCAGCACCCAACTGGACGCATCATCGGTATCATCTTGCTGTTCCGTCTCGAGTGGTTCTTGCGTCTCGTCTACGGTCACTGATCCTCCTTTGTGATCGCGCAGTCGCACAGGAATTCATAGTGCCAGTGTACAGAGTTGTCAAGTATTCCTCTACCGCCTTTGCGCGCCCTGTGCGGTCTGTTACCCTAACCGGAATGCGCGACTGTTCCGTGACAGCACGCAAGGTGCGGACAGCGTTTCGCTCCGGGCCGGCCCAACGCTGACCGTCGTAGGTGTAGGTCGGTCCAGCCCCACGTGTGGGGAAAACTGCCGTGCGTTTCTCACCGTCGTGCCTCCGCACCCACCCCTACGGCATCAGCTCCAACCGCCCCTCGGCCTCGGCCTCCACCTGCTCCCGGGTCCACAGCATGGGCACGTACTCGCCCCACACCCAGGGCTGGGTCAGGTCCTTGTGGTGGGGGCGAGGGCCGAGCGGCTGCCGGGCTCGCCGGGAGCGCAGAGCAGAGGCGAACGAGGGCGCTCAGCGTGCGACGGCATCGGCTTTTCTGCCGAGCAGGAGCCACCTCAGCTTAACCAGGCCTTGGGCATAGTCGGGGATGGTACTGACGACCATCAGGATGCAGACATCGGGCAACGTGCGCCACATCACCAGCAACTGGTAGGTCAGATTGAAGCGGGTGCCGAAGAAGGCTTTGACCTGGCTCAGCACTATCACCAGGATGACAGTGGGGATGATGAAACTGAAGGCGACGTCCCACGTACGTTTGAGGGGCGACCACTGCCTGGCGCGGTCGCGCCAGTTCCTCAGGCAGCAGATGTTGCGGGCGTGGAACGCGGTGAGCGCCAGGACAAAGGCCAGCAGCCCCCAGCCTATCACTTTGACCGAGACGCCCTGCGAAACGGCCGGAGGCTCGTCGCCGAGCGCCAGGGCCTTGACGCCGGCGAACACCTGTTCGGCTGAGACAAAGTGATCGAGCATGGAGCCATGATTGATGAGCAGGACGAGGGCGAGATTGCGCCTGGGGTACAGGTCCACAAAGGTCTTGAAGGTCTCGTTGGCGCCGCCATGATAGATGTGGTCCGGCTCAATGAACCAGCCCATGCCGTAGCCGTGCACCGGTGCGAACAACCGCTGCATCCCCTGGGCCGAGAGCAGGCGCGTGCCGGCGTAGACGCCCTCGTTGTTCATCGCGATGGCATAGTGGGCCATGTCTTCAGCGGTGGAGATGAGGTAGCCGGCCGCCAGCTCGTAGATGGGCGAAGGCTGGCGTGCCGGGATGGTAAAGCCAAAGAGGCGGCTGTACCCCTGCGAGAGGCCATCCCGGGCCGCCGGCGCGGGGTCGGTGTAGGTGTGCGCCATCTGCAAGGGATCCAAGATGTGTTGTCGGACATACTCGGCGTAGGGCTGGCCGCTTACCGTTTCGACGATATGGTCCAGCACAACGTAGCCGAGGTTAAAGTACTGGAACTGCGTGCCGACCGGCGCGGTCAGTTGTGCCGATCGGAGGGCGCGCACGGCGTCTTCCACGCCGGTATCCTCGGACAGGATGCGCACGAAGCCGGCTTCGGATAGACCGCTGCTGTGGCGCAGCAGGTGAGCGACGGTGATTCGCGCCGACGCATCATCGTCGGCGACGGCGAACCAGGGGAGGTAGGCACGCACGGGCGAGTCGATATCCACCATGCCCTCTTCGGCGAGCTGAGCAATGGCCAGGGCGGTGAACGACTTGCTCTGCGAGCCGATGAACATGGGCGTCTGCGGCGTCATGGGCCGTCCCTGCCCCGCCGTGCCGTAGCCCTTGAGGTAGAGGATCTCCTCGCCCTGGGTGACGGCCAGGGCGATGCCCCGCAGGCCGTGTTTGTGCATCTGCGCCTGGATGTAGGCGTCCATGGCGGCAAAGTCGATGTCGCCGGTTGTGGCCAGCGACGCGCCGACCAGCCACGGGGCAGCCACCAGGCTCAGCGCGGTGGCCAGGATGATCAGGAAAGGCAAGCGTTTTGTGGACCTCATCTCGTACCCTCGACCCTGTGGTGTGTGGAGGCGTAAACGGCTGTGGCGAACGCACCGACGGCACCCCTTCGGGGGTCATTCTAACCGCAACCAGGCCAGGAAACAAGCATCGTGGCGCCTTTCGCGGGTCAGGCGTAGAGGTGGGGGGCGAGGGCGTCCAGCTGGCGGATGTCGGTGTTGACGATATGATCGAGCTGCTCGATCGGGCAGGGGTGCAGGTGGGTCCAGGGGCCGGGACGAAAGCCCTGGCGCTGGCCCGATCAGCGGCGGAACATGCGCCTGACGCCCAACTGCTGGCGGAGGCGCTGCAGCTCAGGATGGACTATTCTGTTGCCTCGATAGCGAGCACCTGGCAGGCACCCTCGAACCGAAAGCCTGCCGTTTCTGGTGGGGACCCGGGCGATTTTCAGGAGTGGTACCGTCAGCGGTTGGCGGCA
>DDYO01000321.1 GCA_002348045.1 Anaerolineales bacterium UBA2232 | reverse complement strand
TGGATGGTGCCGCTCCGCAGGGCACCGAGAGGCCTCCGTGCCCTGCGGAGCGGCACCATCCACCCATCCAATCATCCACCCATCCAATGTATAAGATCAGGGTTTCCGTGCCCCCAATTCCTGCCATGTGCTCCAGAGGCCGGTGGGCGAATAATAGTAGCTGATACCCAGCGTGCCCAGGATGCCGATGCCGTAGCGCTGGCTGGGAATCCAGATGCCGCCCGAGTAGAACTCGCAGGTGATCGTGTTGTCATCGTTGTAGACCACCCGCTGCCCGGAGTGCGTGGGGTACTGGGACTCGAGGGTCAGCGAATCGTCCACGGGATTGATGTTGTAGATGCGGAGGATGTCCGTGGCGATTTCATAGCGCCTGGCCGGGTTGGTCCACACCCCCCGGATATCATCGCGCGCGAACACCTGCACCGGCACGTCGGCGCTCGCGGTGCCGCCGGGACCCTGCACGACCAGGCTGTAGGTCTTCGTGACTTGCGGAGACAGCGTGCACGTCCCGGTGACGCCCATGGCGCCGAAGTTCGACGACACCACGGTATCGGCGCGGGTGGAGATCCATTGGAGGCACAGGCTGCCGCCGGCGTTGACGATGGGCGTATCGGCGGTCAGTTCCAGGGTCGGCGGCTGCATGTTCGCAGCATCATTGCTGCTGCTGCACCCCGGCAGGAATGCCAGGGACGTGAAGACAAGCGCGAGCGCAAGCAATACGGCGAGTCGCATAGTGATACCCTCCTAGCCAGAGAGCGACCCGGGCAGCGGCAGTGGATCCAAAAGATAGTGACAGGTCGTTATGCAGATCTTCGAGCACCTGTTTTGCGTGAGACCTTGCGCAGAGGCGCTCGGTGTTCGCTGAATTCCCCCAATACTCCTGCTGGGAACGTGAAGGAGCCTGCTGTGAAGTTGAAGAGTAGGTGCAACCTCCTGTCCCCTTGCCTGCCTATGCATCATTTCCTGAAACGGATCCACCGGCCTGGCTGGCGTTTCGTTTGCCCACAGGTCGCCGTTACTGCTATCATATCATCAACTTGCCGGAACGACAAGTTTCCCGGTAGTATTTCTTGACCCTGTCGCCCGGCCCGGTTGCTCTTGGTTTTCTAATATATATTAAAGAATAATACTATTAATAAAGCGTGTGGAAATGTGGAGAAGCCCATGTTGTGAGGCTGTCGGCCGTGTGGAGAAGCCGGGGAGAGCCGCCTGGAAAAGGGCCGGGTTACCCGCAGCCTCATCACTGTCCACATCTCTCCCGGCTTTTCCGCAGGGAGTTCTCCGCAGTCTGTTGATTCTTCCGCCCTGCGACGAGTGAAGCGGATGTGGGTTATCAATCCCGTTTTGCCTGCGAACCTTACGGTTGGTAACTGCCTTATGATGGCTGGCGTGAAAAATATGCCAGTGTTGCCGGTGTGCCCTACGGTTCAAGGTTGGGTTATGATGGCTAGGGAAGGAACGGTGAGCATCATCCGAACGAAGAAGACTAAGGGCAAGATATCCACAGGTGTGGACACGATCTGCGGAAAAATATTTTAAGAACAGGTTAGCGCCAGTCTTGCGAACATGCGCGCCCTTAGGGGGGTGTTTTCGCCCAAAAAGTGGGGGGTGAAGGGGAATATTGAACGTGAAAACCGTGCCGGGCGGTTTTTCGGCTGAGTTGCCCTCCCCCACCGACCGCAGTATAATACGGGTGCGAATCGGACGGGACTATCCACAGTCTTACACACACTTGTGGAAAAACGTCTAGCAGTCGGCGAACGGAGTGCCGCACCGCCCCTCTGCCTGGGGTGACGGGCACTGCGCAGCGTCCGGCAAGTCAAAGCCAGGATTTCCTGAACGTATTGCCATCATTCCCGGCCAGTATTAAGTGCCGGAGCAGCCATTTCTTTTCTCGCCGCGGGTGGTTGTGCCCGTGGTGAGGTGCATGCCTGGCTGCCCGCACCGGCCGGAATGGGAACCGATCACGTACCATCATCATTGCCCGGCGGCCGGCGAGCCGTCAATTTCAGTCCGTGTCGTCGTTATATCGTTGTTCCTCCGGTGGGCGGCTGCCGTGGCAGCCCGTTCGCGTCCTGTCCGTTCGTCCAGAGTTTAACGAGCGCAAAACGGTGGAGGAACACATGCCGACGACATTATCGCTTCAAGAAGTATGGCCCAAAACGCTCGACATTCTGCACGAAACGCTCCGGCGCCCCGCGGTCGCAAAGTGGATCCAGGAACTGCAACCCCTCGGTTATGATGGCCAGGTGCTCTCCATCGGTGTGCCCAGCCAGTTCGCCAAAGACTGGCTGGAGGCGAAAGCGGCGCCGCTGCTGGCGAAAAGCCTGTCCACCGCCTTCGATACGTCGATCACCGTGCACTTTTCGGTGATCCAGTTGTCGCTGCCCATCACCCACGCGGAAGAGACGCCCCGCGAGAGCAAATCGCGCGCCGCGGCGTCGCGCCGCAGCGACGACCTGTTCGCCTCGCTGCCGCTCAATCCCCGCTATACGTTCGATCACTTTGTCGTCGGGAAGAATAACCAGATTGCCCACGCGGCGTCGGAGAACGTCAGCAAGACGCCCGGGCGGTCCTACAATCCGCTCTTCATCTATGGCGGCGTGGGGCTGGGCAAGAC
>DDYO01000260.1 GCA_002348045.1 Anaerolineales bacterium UBA2232 | reverse complement strand
TCGCCGAAGTACTGCACCAGGTTGTAGGTGAAGCTGTCGTAGTTGTCGATCATCAGCAATTTAGACATCTTAATGCCTTGTTTTATATGAATAAATTTCTGAAATTTGGCACTCATTACTCACGCTATTATACACATCCGAACCAGATTCCAGCGGAACACGCGCCGAAACGCCACCCAGACGGTGGGTCGCGAGCACGGGGGAAGACGTCCTGGAGCGCTGACTAGACGCGCATGCTGCCACGCACCACTCGGACGGGGCGCGTAGCGCAGCACTAGCGTTAAGGGAAAGTTCTATGGGCATCGGGCAATCTCCTAAATTCTTGGAGCCGCCGTGCCGGAGAGCCATCTGCTGAACCTTGCCTGCCGATACGGCGGCAAGGTGCGGTCGAGGCCGCAACGACGTGCCGCTTCCTATTGGAGGAAGCGCCACCACTGAGCAATGTTGATCGAAGCGGTACGGGTCATGGCAGACCTGAATTCAGTTAACCGGAGGGCGCATGCGGGACTGCATACCCCAGCAGCTTTACGTTTCTTGATCATAACACGCCTTTGCGCTCATCCGTCTATAGCCCCGCGCGGTCGCCAGGGCGATCGTATCAAACCGGTGGAAGGCCCACGGGCTCAGCCCGGAGCTGTCACTGGCACCGGCGAGCAGGGGCCTGGTCTTGAGGCTGGTCTTATGTGAAAAGTCCACGCCCAGAACCATGCGCAGTGATCCGCCCCGCTCGTCTGGCGAAACGCTCGACGATGGGTGTGGCTCCGCATGCCGGTCGAAACAGGTTCGTCCCGATCCAGTGTGGCCCTTCCGCCAGAGGGCGCATGACGACGCCCCATTGTCTGGCTTGGACAACGCGCCCCCTGGGGGCAAGACCTATTCCGTAGCCCGCGGCCACCACCACGGTCATCAACTCGAAGGTGGTGGCTGTAAACGCCGCATGCTGGTGGCCGATGAGGGCCCCGACCCACATGTTCAGCTCCTTGCAGGTCTGCGGACACCACTGAATCATGGGGTAGTGGAGCAGTTCTCCCAACGGAATCGACGTACAGGCGAGCAATGGTGACCGCACCGGCACGGCGGCAGCCAATTCGTCGCGCCAAAGCGGTTCAACGCGCAGTGCGGGCAACACCGGGGTAGCCCACGCGATCCCCACGTCGTAGCGCCCCGCCTCCAAGCCACGAAACAGCTCGGCTGGCGGCGCTTCCTTCAGCAGTATGGCCGTTTCAGGCTCTTCCACGCGCTGAAGGGCAAGCAAGGCGGCCAGTTGCGGCAGGAACATGCCGCAGGAAACGCCAAGCGTGATTGTGGAAGGCTGGTTGGAGGTGTTCATAGGCCCCCTCCCAAAGGTGTCTTGAATCTCGGACATCATAGCAAGAGTTAAATTTCACGTGGTTTTACTTGCTGTGATATTCGACGCTTTCGTCGATGCGAAAGCGCACTGTCCAACGAGGCCGCCCTGCGGGCACGACCACCTACGAAGCTGAGCCGGCCAGAGCGTTTGGTTCGGCAGTTCGTGCGGCCCGGATGGAACAAGGTATCGCCCAGGAAGAACTCGCCGCCCTGGCTGGAATCGAACGCTCCCACATGGGGAAGGTCGAGCGCGGAGAGCACATGCCTACGCTGGCATTGATTCTCAGGATCGCAGTTACCTTGAGCCTAAGCTCTGCCGACCTGATGGCAGCGACAGAAGCCAATCTGCGTTCGGGCCTCAAGGAGTAGCCGACGGGCGGCTTTTCCGTCCTGCCTACTCTGCAGGATGGGCATGCAGGTGGGCAATGAAGCGCTCCGGCGGCATTGGAGGGCTCCGGGTGTCCGAACGCAGCAGGTAGGTCGTCAGTACCGCATCAGCCATGGCCAGCGGGCGGACCACAACGTCAGGGTGACGGCACATTGCCACCCGCGCCGCGCTGGTGAATCCAATGCCGTAGCCGGCTCCGACAAGCGTCAATAGCATGTCCGTCGAGGCGACGTGCTCTGCGATGGTCGGTTCTCGCTCCAGCGCCCGAAGCAGGTGTGCCAGTTCCTGGCAGTAGCCTTCGCACACCTGTGGATCAAACATGATCAACGGATAGACAGTCAGTTCTTGAAGCGGGACTTCTTGAGAGCAAGCAGCGGATGGGGCGCCGGTATGGCCAGGACGATCGAATCCCGCCACACGGATTCGGCAATGATGCCTCCTCCGGGGTCGGCTGCATATGCAAAGCCGATGCCGAAACCATCTGTTCACAGTCCACGCAGTTGCTCGGCGAGAAGAACTTCAGTCAGGCGAACTTTGACTTCCGGCTCATCTTCGCGATACCGGGCAAGAAAGGAGGATAGGCGGGGATTCACGGCGCCGTCGGATACCGCAGCAGGCTACCTCGATAGCCTGCCGAGATGGCCTTTACGTTCTCGCGGGCCTGCTCCAACGTCGAAAACAGCCGCCGCACATCTTCCAGGAAGACAGCCCCCGTCCGAGTGAGGCGGGTTCCACTGCGGTCCCGCTCAAATAGCTGGGCGCCCAGATCATCCTCCAACTCCTTAATAGCCGAGAAAGGGGCGATTGCTCGATGTGCAGCCGGAGTGGTGAAGCTCACCCCGGCGGACTGCTCGTCGGCAAAATGAGCAGGATCGCCCGCGCCAGGCTCCATCCATATTTCTGTATCAAGAGCCAAATACCTCTTGGCGATGTCGGGAACGAGGCTGATACGCCGCTCTCCTGGCGTCCGTTCCCGTAAAGATTGCAAGTTTCGTCGCGATCTCAGATCTTTCCGCTAAAAAGCAAGCAAATAAAAAAGATCTGTGTCACGTAAAGGGGGAGAAGAGAGGGAGACACGTATCCCCCAGACGTCTTGATTGACACCACCCTGAAAACGGCTTGTTTCTTGTTTCTCACATCCCTTGGTAGATCGGCCCCTCGCCGCCCTGCGGGGTGACCCAGTTGATGTTCTGGGTCGGGTCCTTGATGTCGCAGGTCTTGCA
>DDYO01000121.1 GCA_002348045.1 Anaerolineales bacterium UBA2232 | reverse complement strand
GCATGCGGTCTCGATTGTTGACGTAGTAGCCATAGGCTTGGGCAGCAGGTTCCCCTGCCTTGGGATGATCCAGCCAGCTTCGAAAGTGTTCCAGGACTTGCTGGAAGCGCCCCTCCCAGAGGTCGGTGATCACCTGGTCTTGCCAAACCTGACCTTGCGTCGAGTTTTCACCAAAGGCGGCATGAGCGATGGGGGCGATATACTCTACCGCATGATACCAGTCGACGATCTGCACCGCCTTGGGGAAGTAGTCCGCCACCAGGTTCCAGATCCAGAGCGCGCCGTCGGTCACGAAGACCAACTCTTGGGCTTGATCAGCCTGGCGTTGGCAGCCAGTGGCCCAGAACAGGCGTCCGAACTGCTCCGCGGGAGCGATGTCGCAGAAGTAGCTGATCTCAGTGGCGCGAGGTGTCTCTTCCTCGGTTCCCTTTCTTCCTCCTTCGCAGTACCAGCTCCCTACCTTGAGTTCTCGATACTCCTTGCCCACGGGCACCAAGACTCCATCCATGGAGCCATATAGACGCGCGGGCTTGCGGCCGGTGGGCAAGCGATCCCGTTCCTTCAGCAGCCGCACATCCTCGCTGGCAACCTGCCACGCCTCTTCCTGTTCCCGCACGGCTTGTCCCATCCGCTGAGTGGCCTCGCGTACCGAGTTCTCACTCAAGGAGATCCCACACAGCCCCTCCAGCAATGCGCTCCCCCGCTCAAAGGGTAGTTCGGCACCAATCCATCCCGCCATGCTGGTCAGTTGTGGCGTCATCTGTCCTGGCTCATACCCTAACTGCTCATCCAGCGGATACTGCCCCTCGTGGCAGTGTCGGCATAGATAATAGCGCCGCTTGAACGATACCCGCCCAAATGGCGTCAGCAGTACCCCCTCGCGAAGTCGATTGTACTCGCTCATCTCTCCACAGTGACATGGTATCTCCGGCGGCATGGCTGCCCCTCCCAGCTGCCTCAACCAGGTCGCCAGCCAGCAAGCTCCCAACTCGCGTAGGGCTGTCCCGATGGCTGTCTCCATCGACCCAATACTATTGGCTTTCCCTTCTGCAACGATCGCTCGAACCTGCTCACGAAAGATGCTGCCCAGGCGCTCTTCGATTTCTGTGGTACAATGGCTCATCGGGGTCCTCCTTGGGTTGTGTTCTCTACATCCCAGTTAACGGAGGTCCCCTCTCTTTGTCAACTCGCTGACAACCTTTGCGTGCACCGTGGGTAATCCTCGGGTTTGACAGGAAAGCGGAAGCCGAATACAATATTAATTAGGATTCTTCGATATCGGGTGTCTTTGAAAGCCTCCTGAGTGAAGTGCCCTGGCTACGGGGGAGGATCTGCTTGTGAGCTTGACTGGCCGTCAGAAGATTTTTCTGAGCGAATTCATGGACCTGTATTACACGACTCGGGCCCCCATTCATTATGCGACTGTTGCTGAGGAACTGGGTGTCAGCAAGATCACTGCATATGACATGATGCGCTTGCTGGAGGAAAGAGGGTTGCTGACCTCAGAGTACATTCTCCCGAAGGAAAACCGTGGACCTGGCCGTTCTGCCATTGTCTTTCGCCCCACCGAGAAGGCATCTGTCTTGCTGGCCGAACTAGCAGGTGGAGGCCTGGAGATGAGAGAATGGAAGGAGGCCAAGGCTAGGATCTTCGAAGCATTGCGAGAAAGAAAAGGTGCCGGGTATCAGGATCTGCTTGAGGAGATCCTGCTGCGGGTTCCTGAGCGAAAGTCGCCCATGCTCTACAGCATGGATGTGATCACGTCAGTTCTACTGAGCGTGCAGCTACTCGGAATGAAGGCGGGCTCTTGCCTTGACAAGCTGAGCGCCCTTGGCTTGCCAGGGGAGGCGGGACTGAGAGCGCTGACCGGCATCGTCCTGGGGTTGACTTTCGTTGAGCGCGTCAATCGCCGTCTTGCCACGCTTCTCCTGTCCTACGCTGAGAAGTACCAGCGCTGCTTGAGCACGCTGGGAGACGAGAGCAAGGGTGCGCTGTCCGAGTTCACGCAAGAAGCGATCAGGATTGTCATCGGTTGACCTCTCTTTTTTTGGCGAATTGTTTCGTTTGCTAGTGTTTTTTCAATTCTTTGAAGGAGGCCCCCAGTGACCAGGATAGCCATCGTGACCGACAGCACCGCTTCTCTGCCACAAGAGCTGGTGGAGAGATACCACATCCATGTCATTCCTAATAAGGTGACTTTTGGATCGCAAGTGTATCAGGATGGCGTGGATATCACTCCTGCCGAGTTCTATCGGATGTTGGAAACGGCCCCGACCTCGCCGACGATCAGCGCGCCAATGGCAGGTTGGATCACAGAGTATTATGGTGACCTGATGCACCATGCTGATGAGATCGTCTCCATTCACGCTTCCGGCCTGCTGAGTAACGCAGTGGGCTATGCTCGCTCAGCCAAGGGCACGCTGAACTCCCCGCATATTCATGTCATTGATTCGCAATCTGCCTCCATGGGGCTGGGGCTCGTCGTCCTGGCAGCGGCTCGCGCCGCAGAGGAGGGAGAGGACGTGAATGTGGTGGTGGCGGCAGCCGAGAAGCTCGTTCCAAAGATCAACATCATCTTGGTCGCAGAGACCTTGAAATATCTTGCCGGAACGATGCATTTCAGCAAAGCGGCGATGGCGGTCGGCTCTGTTCTCCAGATCAAGCCGGTTTTGTGCATCGAGAGCGGCCGGGTCGAGGTCCTGGAGAAAGTTCGGTCGACGACAAAGGCGAGGGGCCAGATGATCAAGGCCATGGAAGAGAAGGTAGGGTCGGGGGCGACGGTCCATGCGGCCGTCGTTCACGCCAACTCCCTGGCAGAAGCTGAGGCCATGCGGGAGGAACTAGCCAAGCGGTTCGACCGGGCCGAGCTGTGTGTCGCTGAGCTTGGTCCGGTGATTGGGATGCGCACCGGACCTGGTGCGGTTGGCATCGCTTTCTATGCTGAGAAATGAGGTATTGGTGTCATGAAAGGGACATGACGGGAGGTGGGGCGGTTGACCTCTCTTTTTTTGGCGAATTGTTTCGTTTGCTAGTGTTTTTTCAATTCTTTGAAGGAGGCCCCCAGTGACCAGGATAGCTATTGTCACCGACAGCACCGCTTCTCTGCCACAAGAGCTGGTGGAGAGATACCACATCCATGTCATTCCCACTCTGGTATTATTTGGCATGGATGTCTACCGGGATGGGGTTGACCTCTCGCCGCCCCAGTTCTATCGGATGCTGGGAGAGGCTTCGCACCTGCCGACGACGAGTCAGCCATCCATGGAAGACTTTGCGGATTTCTATCGGTCGTTGGGTGAGGAGGCCGATGCCATCATTTCGATTCATGTCTCTGAGGAGTTGAGCGGCACATTGGCCTCTGCCTATGCTGCCAGGACGACGCTTCCTGGCGTGCCCATCGAGATCATTGATTCGCGGTTTATTTCCATGGGGCTGGGTTTCGTTGTCCTGGCAGCCGCCCGGGCGGCTGCCGAAGGGAAGAGCGTGGCGGAGGCAGCGATGGCAGCCAAGGAGGTTGTCCCAAAGATGAACCTCCTCTTTGTGGTTGAGACCTTGAGGTATCTCGCCAAGGGCGGGCGTATCGGTGGTGCATCGGCGCTGATCGGCTCTGTGCTCCAAATCAAGCCTGTTCTGTGTATTAAGGACGGTCGGATCGAGGTTCAGGAGAAGGTGCGATCGACGATAAAGGCGAGGGGCCGGATGATCGAGATCATGGAAGAGAGGGTTGGGCCGGGGGCGACGGTCCATGCGGCCGTCGTTCATGCCAACTCCTTGGCAGAAGCCGAGGCCATGCGGGAGGAACTTGCCAGGCGGTTCAACTGCGCCGAGCTTTATGTGACCGAGATCGGCGCGGTTATCGGGACGCACACCGGACCAGGCACGGTTGGCGTTGCCTTCTATGCGGAGGAATGAGGGGGGCATACCATAGGTGGGAGAACACTGTCCGTTTCTCGAAACGGGGCATCGTGGAGAGCCTTGTTGTGGGATTGGCCTCAATTTCCGTGCGGTAGAAAGCAACTGCCAGCTCTGCCTCGGTTGTCCCGTGCCCGTCATGCTGCCAGATCATCGTTGCCAATTTCTAGAGTTTTGCACTGTGTTAAGAGTGGGTGGAGAGCGCAGCCAGTTCGTGGAGGCGCTTCTCGCTTGCGTGCTGAAGCGCAGTCGCCTGGATGACCTGGCAGAGTGCCGCGCTTGCCCCTCTTTTGTGGAGGGTGAGCTGCTGGCCCCGACTGTTCGTACACACATGAAGGTCCGCAGATCGTCCATGCAATGATCCGTGACTACCCATTAGTCTTAGCGGCATACGGATGGGGAGCCCGAGAGGATCTGGCGGAGAGGGTATCAGCCCGGCGGCTGAAGCTGGGCAAAGCTCTTGATGAGATAGAAGGTTGGAGCGAGAAGAGCGAGGAGGCATTGGATGAAGGTCCGCTGGCTAGGCCACTCTTGCATCGAGATCCTGGGGCAGAGGCATATCCTGATTGACCCTGACTATCAGCGAGAGCCGATGCCGAACCTCGACTATATCCTGATCACTCACGGTCACGAGGATCATCTCGGCAAAGTCGCCCAGCTGTGTACAGGCAGCGTGCTGGCTTCGCCCGACGTTTGCGAGATCGCGAGCCAACAAGGGGTGCCTGCCAGGCGGCTGCAACCGGTTGAAGCGGGTACCGTGGTGGACAATATCCGCGTGCTGAAAGGTCACATCCCGGGCGGGAGCTTTTCGGGAATGTGGGCACGGCTGTTTGGTCGTAGCCGTGCGTTCCCTGGGGGCACCCCCCTCTCGTTTCTGGTGGAGGACGATTGGACCTTGCTGCACATGGGCGATGGTTACAGAGCCCCCTGCGACTTGTACCCCGATATTCTGTGTCTGGCTTACCGCGCGGTGCCCTTGGGGAATGAGCGGTACAAAAGGATGCTGGTTGCCCTGGCCAATCGACTGAACCCCAAAGCCGTGATCCCGATACATCATGATCTTCCAGGATGGGAGGCTAACCCCGAGGAACTGCGGGGGAAGATCGACGGCGAGCTGGTTATCTCTAGGGAATGGGTCGAGTTGCGTTGAGGGGTGTCGCATGCCGCATATCAGGCATCGTGCCAGTTTACGGTATCCGGAGAGTCTGTTCATAGCATGGAGAGGAAAGCGGAGGCTAACGAAATGGTGACAGAAAAAGAAGAACAGGAGAAGAAGGGCATCTCATGTCAGCAGGGGTTGCGAGGGTTGCTGCCGGAGGCGTCCTGGGAGCACCACCGTGCGGCACGACGCGAGAGACTGTTGAGCTGGCGCAGTTTCTTTGATGCTGCCATCGAGCGCATCGAAGAAAAGCCCGAAGAGGCTGCGCCGGAGAAGCGCCGAAGGCTGATTCCGGGCGTCTTTTGGAGCCACAGGCGCGCGGCATGCCGGGAGGAGCTCTTGGCCTGCCGTAGCTTTCTGGATGCCATCATCGAGCCACTGGAGGGGTCGTCCACGGCGAAGGCGCAGCGGATCGAGGTCAAGTGAAAATGGGCATTTCCGTTGATCCTTCCTAAGGTGCGCATCATCCTATACACCGGCAAGGGCGGCGTGGGCAAGNNGCGCTGCGCTGCGCCGAACTGGGCCAACGCGTCATCGTGCTCAGCACTGACGCTGCCCACAGCCTAGCAGATGCCTTCGATGTGGCCCTGGGGCCAGAGCCAACCGAGATCGCGCCGAACCTATGGGGTCAGGAGGTGGACGTCTACTACTCCCTCCAGAAGTACTGGGCCAACCTGCAGGGTTACATGGCTGCCGTCTTCTCCTGGCAGGGCGTGGAGAAGATGCTCGCGGAAGAGGTAGCTGTGATCCCCGGCATGGAGGAGGGGGCCAGTCTCCTATGGGTCAACAGCCACTACCAGGAGGAGAAGTACGACGTTATCGTGGTGGATTGCGCGCCGACGGCCGAGACGCTGCGGCTTCTCAGCCTGCC
>DDYO01000255.1 GCA_002348045.1 Anaerolineales bacterium UBA2232 | reverse complement strand
TTGAGCGGCGATGCCGTGCGGACGGCGGCGCGCCGCGGCGCTCGACGTCAACCGCGTCCGGAGGTATGCTTCATTCGAGCCGATGCTGAGCGAATGCCATTTCGCACTGAGGCGTTTGACGGCATACTGATGGAGTCGGTGTTGCTACACTGCAACCCTCAGAATACGTTGGCAGAATGCTATCGCGTGATGAAGGCAGGGGGGCGCTTGGGCAGCAACGAGATGGTGCTCCTGGAGCCGGTTCCGGAGGAGATGAACAGAATTCTGACCGACCTAGGAGTCGGTGCCAGGCCGGAGCCCGAGTGGCGCCGGTCTCTGGCTGACGCGGGCCTGCGAGTCATTCGGTCGCAAGCGTTTCCTTTCGAGTGGCACGAGCAGTTTTCAAGCCACATTGAGGTCGATGGATGGGTCGGTTACGTGCTGGCCACGATCCGAGGGCTGGGTGACCTCCGACTTATGAGGCCTTTCCTCACCATGAACGTGGTCCGATCGGCACTCCGATGGAAGGGCCTGGTGCGATACGCCTTGATGGTAGGGGAGCGCCCGTCAGCGGACCGCGTCGTGGACCAGTGCCTGACCGAACGCAGCGGCGAGTGACAGGGGCACGTCCTGCGCCCGGCCGTGATGCGTCAGGCTTTAGCAGATCGGGTTGGAGCGCGGCTAAGCGCGCAAGACCGCCTGCAGACGGCCGCTCACCAGCAGGCGTTCCCAGGAGCCGTCGCCAAAGCGCTCGCAACGTACGCAGTAGGTGAGGAGGGTCTGGATCTCCTCGATCGTGGCCAGGTCAACTAGGTCCTGATCGGCCAGCATGGCGGCTGCCGCCTGTGGCCGGTAGCCGTGGTCCATCCACCAGCGTTGGCCAGCCGCCCGAAAGAAGGCCAGCACCTCGGGCGCATAGACCGGAACAGACATGGTTATGGTCTTTTCGTCGATGGGCTCGCCGCCGGCCCAGCGCAAGACAAAGACCTGTCCGGGCGCACTCAGCCAGGGCAGAAAGGCAAGGAGCTCATCGGCACGTTGGCGGGTGATTCCTTCGACTTTAATAGTGTGCATGATTACTGTTACATCCCTGGCCGGCCTCGCCTCTGCCGCCGGCCAGTAGCTCTGAACTCAATCGAGCCTAGAACTTACGCAAGGCCTTCTCGGCCCGCTTCAGCATCTCGCCCAACAGCCACTCTACCGCGCCCGGAGTTACCATCCACGCCGCAGCGTTTTCTGAGACGTAAGATATGGCCTCGTCTTCACCGCCCAGGGTCTCCCCGGCAGGCGCCTCTTTGGGCAGCTCCAGTAGACCCAGCAGGTAGAGGGGCACATAGCGGTTCGACTGGAGGGCCTTGCGGAGGGCCTGGTTGGAAACCCGGTTGGCCCCCTGGCGGCGGAAGGACCACAGGGCCCGGGTGTAGGTCCACGCCGCCCACGGGTCCCTAGGATACCGGTCCAGCAGCTCGCCCAGCTCGTCGTCGCGATTCAGCTCCAGCAAGCACGATGCCAGGACATAGCGCATGCCCTGGTTGTCGCTGCGGTTAAGTCGAAGCAAGTCGGCGTAGTGGTCCAGGGCCTCTTGATGGCGGCCCATGGCCCATAAGCAGCCTGCCAGTCCCGCGCGGGCGTTCATGTATGGGCGTGCCGTGTCGTGCAGCCAAAAGCGCCCCTTCCAAGAGGCGAAGCGCTCGGGGCCGATGGCGCGCTCTCCGGCAGCCACGCCGAGCTGCAGCAACTCCAGACTTTCCCCAATGCTCTTGGCCGCCTCGCTCGCCAAGAGGACGTAGGCATCTGCACAGTCCTTGGAGTACGTGAGGGCTTTGCGGGCGAGGGTGATCCGACGGCGACCGCTGGCTTGCCAGGCTTCTTCCATGATGCACTGGGCTTTTTCCAGCGGGTTCTCGGGCAGGGGCTCGAGGGGCCCCAACATGAAGCGGCCCTGATGCGCAGCTCCGATACCTTGCTGGCCCAGCTTAGCTTGGTCCAGGCTGCCGGCTTCAGCGTCGCCATCGGCGTCGAGCAAATCCCTGGCATCACGTGGCGCCGCATGGGAGCGGGATTTCTGCTGGGAGGGGTGACCCATAGGCTGGGATCGTTCTTTGGCCATCGTCAACTCCTGTCTTGGCGCATTTTCACAACAATTGGTGTTCGCTTCGATGCAGAGCACAGATGCCTCACCCGTCTCTCACCGGGGACGATGTACGGTCCGGCCTCGGTTCATCCCTTGGGCGGTGCTACTGGCCGGCTCCTCATGCCCGCCAGCGCATGCCGCAGGGCCATCAGCGGATGCCGCCACAGCATTCGCGGGCCAGCATAGCGCATCACCTGGCGGATGCGCACCCGTTGGTCCGGCTGGTAGCAGTGCACCGGACAGCGGGCGCAGGTGGTCTTGCCGGCGCCAAATGGGCAGCGGTCCAGCCGGTCAAAGGCGAAGGCCGCCAAGTCGGCGCACTCGATGCACAGCCCGTCGCGGGGCGCATGGTGGTGAGCGCAGTGGAGGCGGATCATGGCATCGACGGTGCGCTTCTCTTCGCGGATTCTCTTCGAGGGCACCTACTTGCGTCCCACCAGCAGGACATAGCCCATGCACTGGGCAGCACCGAGTTGGCACAGGGGCCACCGGTCGTGTGTCGCTTCCCAACCTCCGCTATGCTTGGTCACCCCGATCTCGGCCTGTGTGTCCACGTAGGACATGGTTTCCGAGTCATGAAGGGTCGTCATAGTGCTGTCGCCCCATTGCGCAAGAGCCCAGGGTCCCTCCGGTCACCGGACTGGCGCCAGGGTGCCGGCAAAGATTTGCCAGGCCAGCGCCGTCTTGGCCAGCAGGCTGAGGATGATGTAGACCCGCTCGCCAAAGAGATAGTCCTTCCAGCGGCCCACCTTCTTGTACTGCAGGACCATGTTCACCGCAAAGATGTTGAAGAAGACAAAGATGGTGGGGATGATGGCGTACACGAACGCCGGCGGCTTGGCGTCGGGGTTCGACAGGGCGCCGAGGAAGTACAGGGTGATGACGATCCACGGCACGATGCCGGCAAAGCAGCCAAAGATGAAGGAAGTCCAGTCGGTGCGCGGGGTAGTCTGGTTGTGCTCTTCCATCAAGATGCCAAACAGGTTCATGGTGGCATTGAGGGCGAACATCAGGATGAGGGATCCCAGGTCCCAGACGCCCACCAGCATGGCGATGAGGACGATCATCAGGGATGAGCTGAGGGCGTACTCATAGAACCGGGCGGGATTCTTGCCCTTGCTGAGGTTTCTGACGTACCACTTGAAGCCAAAGGTGGAGAGGATCATGTGGGCCGCGGCGGAGATGAGCAGGAACAGCGCTACGGCAGGGCCGAACGGGAGGCGGTACGCCAGGGTGGGGTTGGGCGTGAGGCTAAAGTTGGTAAAGTCGAACTTGAGGTAGTTGGTATAGATGGGATAAGTTGTGTCGTTGCTGAGCAGGACCATCGCGGTGCCCTGGATGAGGTGCAGGAGAGCCATGATCGAGTTGAAATTGCGCAGTCCGGTGTAGACCTTGTCGTTGACCTGCGGGGCGCCGAACGACTTGGCTTTCTTGGTCATTGTGATATTCTCCTGTGTTGAGGTGCTCGCATTATCGCAGGGGACCGGGCAGCGGTCAAATGTAGATGGACGAAGCCCTGGTTTCGGATAGGAGCGGCACTGTTGGCTCACCACAGTCCAGGAACGAGGCGGTATGGTACCCGGAGGGCGTACGCGGCATACCCCTCCAGTTCCTTCTGAAGCGTTTGGTCCTCAAGGTGAGTACGGAGCACGAAAAGAGCCGCCCCAATGGCTGAGGGGACCATGGCACCCAACGCGCCCAGTACCAGGGGCGCCCCGAGCAAGGACAGGATGGAACCGAGGTAGCCCGGGTGGCGGACCCAGCGGTACGGCCCGCCCTGGGCGACTGAGTGCCCTCGGTCGCTCTGGATGCGGACGCCTTCGGCAAAGTACGCATTGGATGCCATTGCCCAGAGGAACAAGGCATAGCCTGCGACCGCGAGGATCACTCCGCCGTACTGGATGACTGTTGGAAGGGGCTTGGCCCATCGGAAGCGCTGATTCAGGGCCGCAATCACCATTACGATCATGGCAAGTATCCCGCCAGCGACAGAGGCGAGCCACCGATCCCAAGGCTTGATGCGGGGGTCGGCCAGTCCCTTCTCTCGCTCCGCCAGAAGATCGGGGTTGATGGGCACGAGGATGACCACATGGGCGGCCATGAAAGCGGTGAGCATGAGCCACCACGCCCAACCCCACAGCCAGTCCACGCGGCCGGCCAGGGCAAAGAGGAGGATGGCGCAGATGATCAGGGATGCGGCTGACTGCACGACCCAGCTGCGAACGGCCCGCCGGGTCTCGGGCGTCGCGCTCTGCCACTGCAGGGTGTACTTCATGACAATCCCTCCTGGACGAGTGGTCCAAAGTGCTCTAGGGCCAGCGAATGACCTGGGCGTCTTCCACCTTCACCAGCTCACCCACCCATTCGATGATCTCGTCGTGGACGATTATCCCGGCATCGTCAGGGCAGCCGTAGACCGGTACCCCGTGACGCGCCGAGCAGCTCAACAGGGGAGTGGGGTCCCGATCCAGGCGCCAGTGTGGGACAAAAGCCAAGTCCACCAAGCCCAGAGCGGATGGATCGAAAGTGGGCGATGGGGCAACGTCGCCGCACAGCTCTGCAGTCAGTACGTCGGCGGTCATCAGGATGCTGCCGGCGCTCACGCCGATGAGGATACCGCCGCCGGCGGCATAGTCGCGGAGGATGGGGATCAGTCCCCGTGCCCGCAGCCAATCGAGGAAGTAGAAGGTGTCGCCGCCGCTCAGGTGGATGGCGTCGGCCTCCAGCAATTGCGGCAATAGTCCGGGTTGGTAGTCCTGGTCCAGCTCAAAGTAGGGGTCGAGGATAGCGCCCAGTCGAGCATAGTAGCGCCGGCATCTTTCAAAGAAAACGCGCCCGGGATCGGCACAGGAGGGGATGTAGCCGATCCGCGGGCGGTCCGTGTCCAGGAGAGCGGTGAGCTTGCGGTCCATCTCGACGGATTCAGGGACGTCCTGATCGCTGTACAGCACCAGACGGCGTACCGCGCCTCCTTTGGCTTATGGTCGAATCGTGAACAACGAGCCGTCACTGCGGCCGAAGACGTCGGGAAAGTACATTTCCTCGGCCCGGGCCGGCAGGGCGTGGAACGTGCCGGGGATGCTCGCCCGCATGAGG
>DDYO01000095.1 GCA_002348045.1 Anaerolineales bacterium UBA2232 | reverse complement strand
CCGAACAGCGAGCGGGATCTTCGCACAATCACCGGTCTTGGCTTGAGCGCGCGGATTCTGACGCACATCCGCTGCCATCGTGCTGATGCCGCGATCGCTCTGGACACGGGGGTGGATGGCGTCGATGTGGTAATCGGCACGTCGTCGCAGCTGCGGACATTCAGTCACGGTAAGAGCATCGACGAGATTATCGAGCTTGCCAGCGACAGCCTGACCTGGATTCGCCAGCAGGCGCCGGGCATCGAGCTTCGCTTCAGCACAGAGGATTCTTTTCGCAGCGAGGAATCAGAGTTGCTCAGCGTGTACCTGGCTGTGGGCAAGCTTGGAGTGGTGGACCGTCTGGGGATCGCCGACACCGTGGGGATTGCCACCCCTTCTCAGGTCGGCCGTCTGGTAGGGACGCTGCGACGACTTACGAAGGTCGATATTGAATTCCACGGCCACAACGACTCTGGCTGTGCTGTGGCCAACGCTTTCGCGGCTCTTGAAGCGGGCGCCACTCACGTGGATACGACCGTGTTGGGCATCGGTGAGCGCAACGGAATCACGTCACTAGGTGGCTTCGTGGCTCGGATGTACACGCACAATCGGGCAACTGCTCAGCGCAAATACCGGCTCGACAGGTTGCGCGCTCTCGAGGAGACCGTGGCCGAGATGGTCGGCGTGGATATCCCGTTCAACAACTACATCACCGGCTACAGCGCGTTTACTCACAAAGCGGGGATACACGCCAAGGCTATCCTCAACTCGGCAGATACCTACGAGGCGCTTGACCCGGCAGACTTCGGCCTGAGGCGCTACGTTTCCATCGGTCATAGACTGACCGGCTGGAACGCCGTCCGCTCCCGCGCCGATCAGTTGGGCCTGACGCTCACAGACGAACAGGTAAAGGCCTTGACTCTGCATATCAAAGCCCTGGCAGATGACAAGCGCCTGACTCTGACTGATGTAGACAACCTCCTCCGGCAGTGGGCAGAGAACGAGCAGCCAGCGCCTTCAGCGCTGCCCATCAACGGGGACCTGCCAGTGTTGACGGCGGTCGCAGCCGACTCAATGGCACGTGTCTAACGGAGGCGAGATGGGATCGACCTTTGTCGAGAAGGTGCTGGCTCGTTCGGCCGGATTGTCGGAAACGAGAGCAGGGGCCATCGTGGATGTCCGACCAGATCGGGTGCTGAGTCATGACAACACTTCTGCCATTGTCAAAGCCTGGGAAAGACTTGGGCAGGAGCACGTCAGATTCCCTGATCGCTTAGTTGTCGCGCTGGATCACGCGGTTCCCGCCCCGACTGCGGTTCACGCGCGCAATCACGCAGAAGCGCGCCTGTTTGCGCGGCAGCAGGGAATCGCGGACTTCTACGATGCTGGGTGCGGTGTGTGCCACCAAGTAGTCGGCGAGGCCGGGCTCCTATTGCCGGGCCAGACCATTCTCGGCGCCGACAGTCACACAACGCATCATGGTTGGATGGGAGCTTTTGGCGCGGGAGTTGGTCGCAGCGAGGTCGCCGCTCTGTGGGCCACAGGGGAGCTGTGGCTGAGGGTCCCCGAGGCGATCGCCATCGAGTTGGTCGGTGCACTTCCGCCCGGGGTCACCGCCAAGGATCTGAGCCTGGAGCTTCTGAGGCGCCTCGAACCGGAGGAAGCGGTCTATCGGTCCTTGGAATTCGGTGGACAGGGTGTGAAGTCGCTATCGGTTTCGGATCGAATGACGTTGGCCAACATGATGGCCGAAGCTGGCGCCAAGAACGCCTACTTTCCCCCAGACGATATTGTCTTCAACTGGCTGTCGCCAAGGGCCGGTGCGCGGAAGGGGTGGAGTGTCACCGAAGCCCGGGCAGCGTTGCGGGAGAGCGCTCTCTATCCAGATCCTGATGCCTCCTATTCGGCTCGACTCACGGTAGATCTGTCCTCCATCATGCCAATGGTGGCCAGGCCGCATTCGCCGTCAAACGCTGTTTCGCTGAAAGAGGTGGCCGGAGTTCACATTGACCTGGCGTTCATAGGGACGTGTACCAACGGTCGGTTGGAGGACTTGGCGGCGGCAGCCTCTGTTCTGCGCCGCCCGGATGGCGGTGTGCGCCAAACGGCCAGTGGCGTCAGGCTTGTGGTGGTGCCTGCGTCCCGAGAGGTCCTCATGGATGCTCTGTCGGCAGGCTACATAGCGACCCTTGTCGAAGCAGGGGCGGTCATCGGAGTCCCAGGTTGCGGACCATGCATGGGCAACCATATGGGGGTGCCTGCTGACGGTGAGACCGTGATTTCCACGGCCAATCGCAACTTCCGCGGTCGTATGGGCAATCCTCAAAGTCTGATCTACCTGGCGAGTCCTGCTGTCGTCGCAGCCAGCGCTGTGCTGGGTCACATCGCCGGACCCGGTGACCTGCTCATGTCGGAGGAGCCCGAGCGGCGCACTCGATCCGCCCCCGATCGCACAGAGCCGGTGAGGACGAAGTTGCTCGGACCCAGAGAGCGCTCCACCCGTCTCGAGACAACGCTGGATTCGGTTGGTGGCAGCCAAGCGTCACCTCAATGGATCACGGGCAAGGCATGGGTCTATGGTCATGACGTCAACACGGACGTCATTTTCCCGGGTAAGTATACGTACACGCTGCAGGATGAGTCGGAAATGGCGCGACATGCCCTTGAGGATCTGGATCCGACCTTTGCGCCAAACGTGCAGCCAGGAGACATCGTAGTGGCTGGGCGCAACTTCGGTTGCGGCTCCAGCAGGGAGCAGGCTGTAACCTGTTTGCGCGCCGCCGGAGTAAGAGCAATTGTGGCGTCGTCGTTCGCCCGCATCTTCTACCGCAATGCGGCGAACGCTGGGGTTCTGCCAATCGTATGTCCGGAAGCCGCCGAATCCATCTGTGCCGGTGAGAGGGTCACGATAGATCTGGGTGCAGGGATTGTGAAGTGTGCAGCAGGTGACTTCAGCTTTCCCGAGCTATCGCCGTCAGTTCGCAGGATCATCGAAGCGGGAGGGCTGATGCGTATGATGGGGGCCGTAGCGAGCGAATCAGCGAGTAGCCAGGAGCGGGCTTGATGACCAGAATCTGCCTGATTCCCGGTGACGGCGTGGGCCGCGAAGTCGTTCC
>DDYO01000037.1 GCA_002348045.1 Anaerolineales bacterium UBA2232 | reverse complement strand
CCCAACCGTCCCGGACTTCAGGCAAGATCATGTTGTGAATGTTCCATACGTCCACCGGCATTGGCTGGCCATAGGCGGTTTGGTAGGCATTGAGCGCGAGATTCAGCCACTCCAGACGCAGTGGCGTAGGCTGCACGACACCACCGATGGCAACCTGCGCACCAGCATCTCGTGCCTTGATAAAGGTGTACAGCTGATGGTACGCCTGCGCGTACTGCTCCGGTGTGTTGTTGCCCTGATGGATACACTCTGGCTCATTGCCGATCATCCACAGGGACCCAGGATTGGCATCGACCATGGGACCCAGTTCCGTCAGGGACATGAACTGCCCATTGGCAACCCACACCAGCTGAACATACTCAATCCCACCAGGTCTAGGGGGATTCAGGCTCACTCCCCAATCCGAGTACCAGCCGATGTGCAGCAAAGCCACATCATAGGCAGCAATCGTGCCTCCTCGGTCCCTACGGAAATCCGCGCCAAAGCGGTCAGTGGGAAGCGGATACAGCCCGCCTTGTGCCTGGGACAAAGAGGCCAGCATCAAAGAGAGTAGACAAGCTACCCATGTATGGCGGATGCCCGTTAGTCTCTTCACTTGCCGGTAACACCTCCCGCGGCACCAAAGCACTGGCGCGCCCTGCAAGTTTACCATACACTCAGCGGCTCAACAACCTCTCACATTCCTGCTGATCAGCTGCCAAGAGCCTCACAGTCGGCTGACGGTTCATGGCCATCCTGCTGGTTCTGCTCTGGCGGCCCGTGCCGGCACGATTGCGCACCTCACAACGTGCTGACCTTGAAGCCGGTGAGGTTGTCTTGCCGTACGTACCCCAGATGCCTGAGACCGCCTGCTGCGGTGTTCCACTGAGGAGACACAAGGCCCCTGGAAACCGAAGAAGGCAGCTCGAGGGTCATTGGATCCCTCAATGCATCCCCGTGTACGCGGTGCCAGGTTGCCCACCAGGTATTTGGCAGCTGCTCAGTGGGTTGGGCACAGGTCAAGTCAGTGCCTGACAGCATGGATGCGGACGACTACGAGACCCCCAATCCACAATACACGGTGGCCAGGTAGGGCGGGAGGGAATCGAACCCTCATGGACTCACGTCCAGCGGATTTTAAGTCCGCANNCGTCTGCCGTTTCGCCACCGCCCCAGTAAGTCCCATTCTAACGCACCGTGAGCGGTTGAGCAATTGGCGGTCCGCCACTGAGGTCAGGGCGACGATCTCCCTGAGGAATCGCAACAGCGGGGATTTCGTCCGTTCTGACTGCAAGAGCTGCCGGGTTGGCAAGTCCGTGTACAGGCGAGCAGACCCAAAGCATCACGCGTGCAGCGCTGCGTCTCGCCGGGAGGCACCCTACCCGCGCCCAGGCCGCTTCGGCCAAGGACTGAGTTGAACGCTTTTGGTGAAGTACTCTGCGGGTAGATCGAAACCGGCCGCCTTGAGTCGCGTGTCGAAGCGCGGTCGGATTCCAGTTGGCTGCAACTCACCGACGACGCGACCCTCTTGGTCCTGCCCCGCCTCCAGGAACGTGAAGACGTCCTGCATGACGATGACCTCGCCCTCCATGCCCTGCACTTCCGAAATCTTTGTAACCTTGCGTGAGCCGTCGCGCAATCGAGCTTGTTGAACGATGACGTCCACTGCACTCGAGATCTGGCGTCGGATCGCCCCGACCGGGAGGTCAAACCCGGCCATCAGGACGAGTGTCTCCAGTCGTGTGAGAGCGTCACGGGGGGTATTGGCGTGCACCGTAGTCATGGAGCCATCGTGCCCGGTGTTCATTGCCTGAAGCATGTCCAGTGCCTCGCCGCCTCGCACCTCACCGACCACGATGCGATCTGGACGCATACGGAGGGCGTTGCGCACCAAACCACGGATGGTGATCTCTCCCTCACCGTCCAGATCAGGCGGCTGGGCTTCCAGCCTAACCACATGGGGTTGCTGCAACTGGAGCTCGGCCGAATCCTCAATCGTCACGATGCGTTCACCCTTCGGAATATACCCCGACAGGATGTTGAGCAGCGTTGTCTTGCCAGATCCCGTGCCTCCGGACACGACGATGTTCAGACGCCCGACAACGCACGCTCGCAGAAACTCTGCCATGTGCGGCGTCATGGTGCCGAATGCTACAAGGTCATTTGCGGTCAGCTTGATCTTGCTGAACTTGCGTATGGTCAGGCTGGGGCCGTCCACAGCACCAGGTGGTATAATTGCATTGACTCGGCTGCCGTCCGGAAGCCGGGCGTCAACCGAGGGGTTCCTGCGATCTACCCTGCGCCCCAATGGGCGGATGATGCGATCAATGACCCAGCGGACATGGTCATCATCGTCAAAGTGAATATTCGTGAGCGTGATCTTGCCCTTTTGCTCAACAAACACCTGGTCGGGCCCGTTGACCATCACTTCCGTCACAGAATCATCGCGTAATAGCTGCTCAATGGGACCATAGCCCATGATCTCGTCCACGGTCTGTCGGAGTAGCTCCTGCTCTTCTGCTTCGGACAGCCGCACGTTCGCCCGCCCGTACAGTTCCGCAAACCGTTGCGTAAGGAACGAGAGGTTCTCCTCAGTACGGCCCAGGGCAAGCCGGTCTTCCACCCCAGCCGTGATCTTGGACACCATCCAACGCCGAAGCAGCGACCATTCCTTGCGGCTGAGCGACGGAGTGCCTGCAGTCTCACCTGGCACAACTGCGTGGTTGGTGACCGGAGGCACCACTCCGCTGCCCGACACTGGGCGGACTTGTCCTAGTCTGGAAAACTCGCCTCCATTCTGCATATCAGCCCTCACAAGTCAGCAAAGTAAGAACTGCATGCGCGGTCAACTAGCTCAGTCGTGACCTGCGCTGGTTGACCCTCATACTTGCAGATGTCCAGAACCTGGTCCACGATGTCCCTTGAATGAGAATAACGCATCGCTCGGCCGGGCTTGGTGTACCACTCCTGCATTAAGTGAGAGAAGGCGCCATCGTCCCAGGCTATCTCATGCCTCTCGCAGACGCTGCGGAACACCTGTTTGAATTCTGACGGCGTGGGATCCGGCAATAGGATTTTGTGCCTGATACGCCGCAAAAAGGCCGCGTCTACCAGCTCCGCTGGGTTCAGATTGGTAGCGAACACCACAAACTGCTCAAATGGCACCTCGATCTTCGCCCCGGAATGCAGCGATAGAAAGTCAAGGCGGGTCTCCAAGGGGCCGATCCATCGGTTCAGCAGATCCCGAGGGTTAACCTGTTGTCGCCCAAGGTCATCGATGACTAACATTCCGCCGTTGGCCTTCATTTGATACGGCGCTTCATAGTAGTTGGAGGTCGAGTCATAAATGAGGTCCAGGCTGCCAAGGGTAAGCTCACCACCCACAATGACTAGAGGTCGTTCAATCCGAACCCATCGGTCATCGAGTTGTCTGCCGCTTTGCCTCCAATTAGCAAAGGGCGAATCCGCCAGGTCTTCCTCCACTTTGGGCTCACTGATTCGGTGGTGGAGGATGGGGTCGTAGATTCTGATGATATGTCCCGAGACCTCGGCAGCATAGGGGACATAGATGTGCTCGCTCGCGAGCATACGGGCCATCGCAACGGCCACAGTCGTCTTGCCATTCCCTGATGGACCGTAGAGGAAAATCGATCGCCCGGAGTTGAGTGCCGGTCCCAACTTGTCCAACGTGGCGTCGTTCATCACGAGACCATCAAAGGCTTGGTGAAGGTCCTCTTTCGCTATTCGGACGCGCCCGACCCCCTGAGCCTGAATCATCCGATTATACTGCTGAAGGGGCACCGGGGCTGGCCCAACATACTGGCTGCGCACCAAAAGCTCACGCGCTGAATCTGTCCCTTTCTGCGAAACAGCATAGCGAAAAGCCTGTTCGCCGAACCCTGAGCTGCCTGTCACTTCCACAAACCCCTGCCGGTCCAGGAATGTCAGGACCGAATCGACCACGTCGCGGAACGGCAAGCAGAGGGCTTCGGCAATCTTGCGACCAGTCATCTCACCAGCCTGGTAAAGCGTCTTGAGAGCCAGGTCGCTGAGGGCTCCAGCGCGCAAGCCGGTGTGCTCAATCGAAGCCGGTCGCTGCAGCAACTCGGCGACGACATCACTCTCTTCCCGTTGGACTATTGTCCCCTGTCGCGATTCAGCGTGTTCCATCATCCTGCTTCAAGCCATCCGCTGTGCCAGGTCGTGGAGCGCCCTGGCAGCGGGGTCATCTGGCTCCGCGAGAACGATCGGAACGCCACGTCGCGCCGCTGCCAGGCAGGACTCCGACGCCAGCGGTACGAGACCCACTATTGCGGCATCCAACACCTGATGGAGGCTTTCCACGCTGGTGATCGAGGTTGCTGGAGAGCGATGTACTGCAACCACGCCCACCAATCCTTTCGGAACGCCGCACCGCTGCAGTATGCCCAGTTTGCCCCTGGCACAGGCGAGCGCTAGCGAATCTGGCTCCGTTACTAGCGCTACAGCGTCACACCGCGACAGCACCTGCTCATCAATCGGGCCCACGTCCGCTGCCAGATCCACCATCACCCAGTCTGCCAGACTGCTGACCCCCTCCAAGACCGCCCGTACATGGGCTGAAGACAAGGGGTGCTCATGCTCCGCCACAGTAGTTACACCATTACAGAGAACTTGCAGGCCGGTGGAATGAGTAACTAGGCGCCGCTCGATGTCGCGAGGCTGTAGGCTCTCCGCGTCCAGATCGCCCAACTCGGACAGCCCACGCTCTGGTTGGAGACCCAGCATCAAGCCAACGCTGCCAAACCAGTGTCGCAGATCAGCTAGGACAACGGCCTTTCCCAATTGGGTCAAAGCCACACCCACATTCACCGCAACAGTGGACGTTCCCACTCCCCCTTTCGCGCCAATGCACGCAACCAGCTGCGCACCAGGGCTGCGCTGTGCCACCTGAGCAGCCCGAATGAGCAGCCTCTCCACCCGCGCACCAAGTTCCGCCAGGTCAACGGGTTTCGCCAGATAATCGTCCGCACCTGCCTTGATACCTATCACCTTGCTCTGGACCTCGCCCATCGCGCTAAGCATCAGGATAGGCAAGCTCGCGCTCGCGGCGCTAGAGCGCAGGCGCTTGCAGACGTCTATCCCCGACATGTCAGGGAGCAAGACATCCAGGATAACAAGGCTTGGGCGCTCGGTTTCCACAGCTGCTAGCGCGGCTGTTCCAGTGCCGACCGTGACTGGCAGATACCCTTGCCTCTGAAGCGCCAAGCTCGTCGTCCGCAGGAAGCTAGGATCATCGTCAACGATCAGAATTTTGCCTGGTGTCACCTTTGTCGACTCTCCACGCTGATCATTCTCGTCCGCGCTTGCTCGGTCAAGGCTGGCCACGAGCGCGCCGCGGCTCGCACCGGCTCGGTCCCTCGCTGGTATCAACACTCCGACCGTAGCCTACATCTTTAGCACAGGGTAACACGTGTTTAACCAAAGCACAAATTGAACCCACGGCACCCGCGGCTGACAGCTCCGTTCAAGCCAGTCCAGCTGTGCTCAACGTGGAGTGAATGCCAGTGCAGTGATACTGTGTTGACTGTGTGGTCGTGAGCATTGTATCAGAAGATGTTATAATGTCTCCTAATAAAAATGGGGGGTGACCATGAGCGTAGAGCCATCCCTCGCGACATGTTCGCGATGTGTCACACCGTTGAGTTATCCGGGTGCGGCTCCTGACGACACCGGCGCCTGTTTCTTTTGCAGGGAGTACGCCGAGTTGTATGACGACTGGCACACAAGCAAGGCGGAGCGGCAGCGCACTTTTGAAGAGCTGGTCGCCAAGGCCAAGAAACGCGGCGGACGGTATGATGCCCTTGTGCCGCTGAGCGGGGGCAAAGACAGCACCTATGTCCTTTATCTTGCGACCAAAGTATACGGCCTCAAGGTGCTAACGTACACGTTCGACAATGGGTTCCAGTCGGATGTCGCCAAGGAGAATATCCGAAACGCTATTACCGCCAGTGGCGCCGATCACTGTGTCTACGAGATCGAACGCAACAGGCTGATGCAACTATATCGGCAATTCTTTGAGCACACCGGCCTGTTGTGTCCAATTTGCATGCGGGGAATCAATGCTGGGCGCACGGCGATGCATCGTAAGCATGGCATTCCGCTGCTGCTGCGAGGCACATCG
>DDYO01000131.1:10512-12130 GCA_002348045.1 Anaerolineales bacterium UBA2232 | reverse complement strand
CTCGCTGTCGTACAAGCGGGACGCCACATTGGACTTTTTAATGCTCATGATCAGGAACAAACAGATCAGCTTCGCCCCCTCCGTGTGGGAACACAGGGAAAGGATCGTGACCGAGCTGTCTGACATGAAAAGGATGGAAGAAACAGACATGAAGGGCGACAAAAAATTTGTCTGGAGAAAAAGCCAATCCGGACGGGATCATGCCCACCACGCCTTGATGTTCCTCGTGCTCGCCAACTTCATCAAGGGCGTGTCGATGCCCCAACCTCATATTTCCACCCTGGCCTCAAAATTCAAGGTCACCAGCACTATTTAGGTTGCCACAAACTTTTTAGTTGACAACATCTGCGCATAAACGATAAAAGGTCACTATGCTAGAAGAACTCTTGTCAAAATTTCGCGCCAGAGGTGCGTCCNNGAGATGCCGGCGCCCCCAAAGGCGAAGGGTTCTCCGGCGATACCTACGTATCTTCGTAATGCGCAGCAGCCGCCGGATTCTTTCCTGATTCAAGACGATCTCCGGCTCGCGAACGTCGATATCGAGTCTCTCCGCACGCACCCGTCAACGCCAGCGACTCTACGCATACTGTCGAAAGCGTCGCCTGACCTGTCTGCAGCGAAATCCGCCTTCAACAGGGTGGGCATCACCAGCAAGTACACAGTCATCAGTAGAAATCTCGACGGAACATTGAACGAGCAGGGCACGCAGTTGGCGCAGGAGTTGTGCCGGCGCTTTGATTTACTGGGCCCGACGGAGGGAGGTTACAATGCCTGGCCGTCGATTCGTGCATGTTCCGAGTCTATGGGTGGTGAGCTGTACCTCCTGGGCGCTTGCGCAATGGAGGTAGTCCTCAACAAGAGCCGCCTCCCTGAAGCGTTGATGCCGATCGCGGTAGACACCATCAAGTTCAAGTACCAGAAGAGGCGCAAGGTGCCGTTCCAGGTTCTCGGTGGCGAAGAGGTGTCACTGGATTTTCCGACCTTCTTCTATGTCAGCCTGGACCAGAGCCTGCGCACCGCTTACGCGGACAGCCAGGTTGAAAGCTGCATCCAGCCGATGATTGCCTCCCAAAGTTTTGCCAATGATCTGCGCAGGGTGTTCCGCCGCAGCATCTCCCCGAGACTCAAGTCCACGCTTAACCATGAAAAATGGCTGGCGTCCGTACCCTCCGAGATTCGCCACGATCCGGTCGAGCTGGAGAAGTACCAGAACCGGGCGATCGCTCAAGTAGAGTCGTTGATCAATGGGTTGAACCCGGAAGATGCCCTGATTCTGTGGGACATCGTTGAGGTGGACCTTCTCAACAACGGGAACACGACCCTGTCAGAGGAGTATAAGATATTCTCCTCGATCCTGAACGGGAAATTGGCGGCCGGCGCCAAGACAATGCCNNATGCTCTACCTCAAGCAGGTCGAAGGCGCCTGCATGTTCAAGCTCAACGAGATATATTCCCGGGCCCTGACGCTCTGCGTTCGCCTCTACGGGATCGACGCCGTTGTTGAGTTCGCTTATGACCCGCCGAACCTACGGCCCGAAAGCGAGCTGGAAGCGTTCAAGTCCATGCGCCAGTCCAGGATCCTTGAGCAGTTGAGCCTGGGCCTGATCACAGACGCGGA
>DDYO01000131.1:0-10446 GCA_002348045.1 Anaerolineales bacterium UBA2232 | reverse complement strand
AGCACCCCGGAGAGCAACACGGGTGCACTTGAGCAGGACCTGAGCGGGGACACCCCGAAGGAGCCCAAGAGTTAGCCTGACCCAAACATTTTCCTTGACAACAAGAAACTTTGTTGCAAGAGTTAAGGTAAATTCATTAGGAGTGCCTAAATTGAAACGAACCTACAGCACCCTCTGGGCCGGAAACGACGAGTCGTGGGGCGCGTACTTGAGCGCGATGAGCCAGCCGCAGGTGCAGGCACATGCGGCTGAAGAGGACGAGGATGACAGCCGGCCGAACCGGCTGCTTTCTGTCGTTGATGGCGTGGCTATTATCAGTATCCACGGAACCTTGACGAATACTGATGCCTGGTACAACGAGTTTTTCGGGCTCATTTCCTACAACGAGATCGTGGACGCCCTCTACCAGGCAGCCCTCGATCCGGATATCAAGGAGGTACTACTTGATGTTGCATCCGGCGGAGGGGCTGTCAATGGGGTTTTGGACGCAGTTACCGCAGTAGCAAAAACCGCGGCGGCGAAGAAAGTGTCGGCGTTTACCAGCTCCTGCATGTGCAGCGCCGCTTATTGGCTGGTGGCGCCTGCGCATGAGCGCTATGCGAGCGCGGTCGCAACAGTTGGGTCTATCGGCGTGGTCGTCAAGCACGTTGAGCACTCGAAGATGGCCGAGATGGAGGGAATCAAGGAGACTATCGTTCGCGCCGGTGAGTTCAAGCAGCTCGCCAATTCTTCTGAGCCCCTCTCCGAGAAGGCTACCGCGGACCTCCAAGAGAAAGCTGATTACATTTACGGCGTGTTCGTTACCAGCATATCCGCTCATTTGGGTGTTGCTTATCAAATGGTTGACACAAGAATGGCAGGAGGTCGCGAGTTTATTGGACAGCAAGCGGTAGAAGCCGGTTTGATTGACGCAGTCGCAAGTTTCGAAGATGTTTTTGGGAATATTCAGTCCCGGATAACCACGAAGGGAGGACAAGACATGAAGAAGAGATATTTTGGCGCTGCCGCGATGGCTGCGGCCACGGCCGGCGTTGATATGGACGTGCCCGACGCCGAGGCTCTGACAGCAGCCGCTGAAGCGGCACAGCTTCAGGAGGAGGTAGAAGCTGAGGATTCGGCCGCCGCCGAAGCCAGCGAAGGTACGCTGCTTACAGCCGAGCCCGCCGAGATTACCCTGCTCAGCGCCCAGTTGAGAGAGAAGGATGCTGCCCTCCTGGAGGCGAAGATGGAGATCGCTGCCAAGGACAAGGAGCTGGCAGGCATGCCTGCCTTGAAGAAGATCGTCGCCGCGACCGTAAACAACATGGCCATCGCGCTCGGTGGATCAGCCGATGCTACCTTGGAGAGCAAGGACGTTGCCGTCCTTGAGACACTCTATGAGGTGACCCTGGCCCGCACGGTCGAGGCTTTCAAGGTCGGCGGCGTTGCCGCCCACGGCGAAGATGTTGATGATACCCCGGCGCCTGCCGGGCCCACCCGTTTTGACGCCGCCTTGACCAAGGCTGCTTCACTCAACCAGAAGAAATAAGGAGATACCACCATGGCAAAGTTTCAGATGACCGCACCCCGTCCGACTCACGCCGCAGTTACCTGCCGGCTTGGGACGGCGGCCAATGCCGGTGGTCGGTACACCGACACCGAGCAGTTCAAGCTCGCCAAGCTCGCTGGCGATTCCCGTTATGCACTGTGCGCAGCCGGCGACGCTATTGAAGCCCAGATCATCAGCCTTGAGCCTCTTGCCGCAACCCAAGATGGCTACACCATCGGCAGCGTCAAGACCAGCGGCCAGATCGCCGCAATCTGCGATGGCCTGCAGGCTGCCCCGGGCTCCACAGCGTCCATCGCAGTCGGCGACTATGTTGTTTGTGGCACCGTCGTTGCAAAGGACACCGCGCTCACCGCCTCTGATCCCCGCCCCAAGGTCTGCAAGGCGACCGAACAGCCTGGCAGCGCTGTTGCCGGCACGTTCAACGCGGCCAACGTCGGGATCGCCATTCGTAACAGTATGTTTGCCTGGCGGGTAGTTTCCCTGGGTGACTCCGGTGCGGTAGGTGATACCTGCCTCATTGAGCGCGTAAACGAAGTTTAATTCCGGCGAAGCCAAATTACAAGGAGACACCACCATGGCCGTATATCTCGATAAGGATGGGGTACAGCAGGAGCTGAAACTCTCCCCTACCGTCTACAAGGAAGCAATCAACGCGGGCCTGACCGTCCCGCAGCATATCAACCGGAAGTACCAGACTTCGTCCGAGACTTCCAGCACCTTCGACCAGCTCTGTCAGAGTTCTGGCTTGATCGTCGGTAAGGACCGTGAATTTGGCTTGCGCTCGCCCACCATTGGCGCCATGCTTGACGGTCGCGCTGAATTCAGCGGCGCCGTGAACGTTCTCGATGCCGACCCGGCTTCCCGCATTCTCTATCCGGCTGTAGTGCTGGAAATGATGGAGGATGCTCTTCAGGTAGATCGTACCTCCGATGTGATCCAGCTCGACCGGATGATCGGTCGTGAGGTGTCTATCTCCAGTAACCGCTTCGAGTGGCCGGTCATCAGCCTGAAGCGTGCCGAAGGTGCCCGCAGTAAGGCGATCGCTCAGCTCGCCGAGCCCGAAATGATGTTGACCATTACCGCCTCTGATCAGTCGAAGGCGCTCCTGGCAACCTCCCTCGGGTTGGAGGTTTCTGATCAGGCCCTGCAAGCCACCACCCTTGATTTCGTTGGGATGGCCGTAAGCAGGCAGATGGAAGTTGAGCGCAATCTCAAAGCTTACGAGTGGCTGCTCGGCGTGCTGAATGGCGACGTTGACATGAGCCAGGCCGCGCTTGACCAGGTCAAGGCCGACACCTTCGACTCAACGATCATCGCTGCCGGCAAGGTCACCAAGACAGCGATGGTTAAGTGGCTGGTAAACAACCAGTACACACGTAAGGTAGACTGGGTTGTGACCGACATCAACGGTGCGCTGGCCATGGAAGCCGCCATGGAGAACGTCAACACCAACCAGTACATTGCTGGTTCGCTGGTGCCCCAGTTCTCTCTGGTCAACCGGGCGTTGAATCCCCTGAAGATATTCGTCGTCGAAGACGGTAAGGGCTGGCCGGCCAATACGATCATGGGTCTCGACAGTCGTTACGCCCTCACCCGCGTACGCAACACGGCGGCACAGTACACCGCGACCGAATCGTTCGTAATGCGGCGGAGCACCCAGTTGAGATTCGATCTTTCGGAAATTGTGTATCGTCAATGGACAGACGCCTGTGACACACTCAGCCTGACCCTCAGCGACACCTGATCCTGACATCAGCCCCACCCGACAAGGGAAGCCGCAGCCTTAACAGGCTGCGGCTTTTTTATTCTAAAAAGTGCTGGACTTCCTCCTCTTTGTGTGTGATTATAGCAACGATATCACAAATACACCTTGGAGGGAATCAATTTGGAAATTTCGTTTTCTGATTTTTTGGCAAGGGCAGAAGCTTCACATGGGGGTAGGTATGATTACGTCTCGGGTTTTTTTCCTGCACACCTGACCGCGAAGATCCCGGTAACGTGCCAGGCGCACGGAGTCTTTTACCAGCAGATCAGGAGGCACCTGGGCGGGGCCGGGTGCTCTGCATGTGCCAGGCAAAGAAATGCTGACCTGAAGAAGACTGGCCGACAGAGTTTCGTGGAGAAGGCGCAGGCAGTGCACAAAGGTAAGTTCAGCTACCCCGAGTGGGCATCCGCACCGGGGGCTCACGACAAGGTCCCTGTAGTCTGCCCAGTTCACGGGGAGTTCCAACAGGCGGTAGCATCGCATTTGGGTGGTGCTGGGTGCAGAAAGTGCGAGAACGCCAGTCGTAGGGGGTCGGGGGGTTTAACCTTCACTGAGTTCATGGAGGCTGCCGGCAAGAAACACGGTCAATTCTACACGTACCTCGATTGGGTGGGGCGGCGGCAAGTAAAAGACCTCGTTCATATAACGTGCCCTTTGCACGGGGGGTTTGAGCAGAGAATTCAACTCCATCTACTCGGTAGGGGCTGTACTCGCTGTGGCTACTCAAAATCAGCAGATAAAAAGGCGCTAACCTTTGAGGAATTCAAAGCCAGAGCCACAAAGATTCACGGTGAGAAGTATATCTACACTCCTTGGCTCGGGAAAAAGCAATCTAAGGATAGGTACACAGCTTTGTGCCCCGCCCACGGAGAGTTCTCGGCTATCTTGTCCTCCCACTTCACTGGCAGGGGGTGCAGGGTGTGTGGATCAAAAGCGGCTGCAATCAAGCGAAACTTAGGGTGGGAGGGCTTCCGACGAAGAGCCAGAGACCAGCACGATAACTTGTATACTTACCCACCACAGGAGTACAGCAGCAACGCGCAGAAGATCAAGATTGTTTGCCTCCTGCACGGGGAATTTGAGCAAACGGCAGCAGAACATCTCGCGGGCCACAAGTGCCCGGCTTGCGTCGAGCAGGCCAAGCGCGAGAGGGTCTTAACTTTTGACGACTTTCTAGCCGCGGTAGGTGCTGGGGTAGAGGGTAAGTACTCCTGGAAAATGTCAGAAACTTATCGGGGGATGAGCACACTACTGGACTTAACCTGTCCTGAGCACGGCGAGTTTCAGCAGTCTGGCGCCGCGCTACTTAAGTCTGCCATACCCTGTCCAGAGTGCAGGCGCACGGATATGCGCAGAACATACACTGGCATAGCCGCTCAGATGCACGCCTTACATCCCAACCGCGACTGGGAGTTCGTAGAAAGGGGCGAGGATGATTTGCTGGTTTTTCATTGTGATGGCGTAGACTCTGCCGGCAAAACTCACGGAGTGTTTAAGACAGGGTTGTCTAATTTTAACAGAGGGGTCGGCTGCCCCAAGTGCGCCAGGAAAAGGTCCAAGTCAGAGTTTGAGGTGAGGGACTTCATTCGCTCGCTCGGGCTGGACACCGCCACAGGGAGCAATAATACGCTGCCAGGGTTAGGAAAATACCAACTGGATATTGTGATACCTGAGGAAAGGATGGCTATAGAGTACAACGGACTGGTCTGGCACTCCGAGCGTTTTAAGCGAGAAGCAAAAAACGCTCACATAAACAAGACCAAGCTCGCCGAATCCCTGGGCTATCGGCTGATTCACATTTTTGAAGACGAGTGGCTGGAGAAAAGAGAGTTGGTCGAAAACCGACTGAAAGCTATCCTTGGGGTGGGGGTTGTCAAGCTCCACGCAAGAAAAACAGAAGCGAGGACAATACCAGCCCGCGTCGCCTCAACCTTCCTAACGGCCCACCACATGCAGGGCAAAGGCCCTCCGTCTAAGTACAATTATGGTTTGTTTTACCAGGGCGCGTTGGTCGCCGTGGCCGCCTTCGCCAAGGCTCGGTATTCCAAAGCTGATGACTGGGAGCTGGTTAGGTTCGCGGCCTCTGCCCGCGTAGTCGGAGGAATGTCAAAGTTACTTGCTGCGTTCAAGCGAGAGGCCAAACCAACTGGCACGTTAATCTCCTATGCTGATCGCAGGTGGAGCGACGGCGGGCTGTATAAGGCGCTTGGTTTTGAATTTGCAGGTAACACAGAGCCTAACTATTTCTACGTCAAAGGTCAGAAGAGGTTCTCCCGGGAAAAGTTCCAAAAGCATAAATTGGAGGGTACACTAAAAAAGTTTGACAAATCACTTTCAGAGGTGATAAATTGCAGCAACAATGGGTTTTACCGTATTTTTGATTGCGGCAGTAGCCGCTGGAGATTGCAACTGTAACTCTGACCACAACCCCCGGAGGAGGACCACAACATGGCGTTTTCCAGAAAGTCAGTCAAGAAAACGATTGCCGCTGCCCCAGAGCCCGAGTTTGTCCCGCTGCCCGATGAGGTGCCCGCTGCCGACCCGGTTGCTGAGGTCACCGCTGCTGCTCCGCCCCCTGTGTCTGAGTTCATCTTGGTTAAGGCGGTAAAAAGCAACCAGTACGAGCCATTTCAACGTATCGCCATTCCTACTGATCACGGTGTGCCGGTGAAGCGGTCCAACTGGGTGACCGCGCAGTTGAACGCTGGCGTCATCACACATGCTTAGCGATTACACCACATACGACAGTGTCCGGGCGGTTCTTGGTGTGTCCAGCCGGGTGTTTCCAAACACCGCCATGGAAACAGAGGTGTACGCCCTGGCGCTCCGCGTGGAGCTGGCTCAGATTGGTCCTGAACTTGATCAGGACTACATAGATCTGATAGACGAGTCTGTGCTGATCGTCCCGGCCGCGCAGAACTTCTACAACGCCGTCCGCCTGTTCTCCGCACACGCTGTAGCGTTCAAAGCCCTGACCGCCTTGCCGGAGCTGTCTCCAATCTACATCAGCGACAGTAAGGCAGCACTGCGTAAGGATAAATCAGAGGTAGCCGCGGCAGTAACCAGTGAATACGCCAAGTACAGGCGCCACCTGGCTGCGGCCTACGCCGCCTACCTTGGTACGGCCGCACCTGATCTGTTTCAGCCAAGCTTAATGGCAGTGTCTTCACCTGACTTCGACCCCGTTACGGGGGGCTGAATATGGACCTCTATGACGCCGCCCAGTATTTTGATAAACTGACGGCGACCGACGCCTATTCTGGCGCCACTTTGTTCACCTGCCAGATGGATCAGTACGACAGTACCGAGCGCGATAGCGTAACCGGTTGGCGACGCACTTGTTCCGCACCGGAGATAGTTGTGCCGGCTCGCCGGGCTATCAAGGTCAACGGCAAGGCTTATCTTGTGGGGCGCACACAAGAAGATTATTTCAACGAGTATGTCATTCGGGAGCATGCCCTGCTCCACCCTTCTGACGGGATATTCACTCTCGGCAGTGCCAAGCAATTTCTCTCAGAGACGCATCTGCTCTCATACCTTCATGGGGCGCAGTCCCTGCTCCAGCAGAAAAAGGAGGAGGGAGAGTCCTCGCAGCTTTTCAGTTTCTACAGTATTTACGTAGGGCTCAATGAAACGGCTACGAAAGACCAGATCGTGCAAGCGCCGGACGGCACGTACTACCGGATTCAAAACGTCGAGATTCAGACAGGCCAGTACAAGACCCTGTCTGCAACTGAGTTGGGGGCCTCCGCGCTTCTCCAGGTGTCCTACATATCGTCCTCCGGCGGTTATGATCCGGTCACCGACTCCTCTGGCGCGGAGGCCCCTATTTTAATCACAGCCTTTTTCGAGCGCTATCAGACGAACTACAGGTACATGACCTGGGCCTCTGACCGGTTCCGTAATGGCGACCGGGTGCTAACCGTTGATCAGGACGATATCCCGGAGCCGGCCAACAACGACCGGGTGCAGGTGAACGGCAGTGATTACAAGGTGCTGTCTGTACAGAGTGACGACATGGGGTGTTGGGAGCTGCACCTGCGAGCTGCGGATTTCAATCTCACGAGCGGCGGGTGACCATGGGTATATTCTACGTCAACCCAGTGGCAAAGGATAAGTTCATCAAGGAGCTTGATGCCGCGGTTGCTAAGATGGTGAAGGACGCGGACGACGTGTTCAGAGGTTTTGTGACCGCAACCTTTCACAGGGTGTTGATGGAAACTCCGCAGTGGAGCGGCAACGCAGCATCAAATTGGAACGTATCGAAGAACGCGCCGGACGGAACGGTCACTTACACGCTCAAGAAGGCAGCGGCCCCAGACAGATCCGCCAGAGCAGGCCTCCTCGGGGAGTGGGACTCCCCTTATGGTCCTGCGGGCGCCAAGGGCGACCCCAGGGGGGTGCAGATGGCTACCAGACGTGCCGCCGCAACGCTCCTAACTGTCTCAATAAACGACAAAGTTTTCCTGTGCAACTCCGCAGAATCCCTTGACAACAAAAGTTATATCCAATACCTTGAAGAAAACCCGAACAATTTTCTGCGTGCCGTAAATAGTCCGGGACATATGGTGGAGAGGACAGCGAACTCTGCTGCCAGCCTGGGTAAGCTGACGCCGCTACAGGAGCTGGGCTTGATGTCAGTGATACCCGGGCAGGTACATAATGGGGCGGTCGGAATTTGAAGACCTGGGAGCAAGCGAGACAGCTTATTTACGGGCACTTCATCAACGGGTGGGCGAACCACTTGCCTTACTTCATAGAAGGCCATGAGGAGCCTGACCTTGCTGTGCAGACAGCCCCCTTCGTTCTTCTACGGGTGAACCCTACGCGGGTTACGCAACTTGCGATGGCGGGGATGAACCCGCCCAAGAGAGGGTTTGGAGAAGTAGAGATAACGGTGTTCACCCCATTCACAGTAGGTGCCAAGACCAGGATGGACGCGGTAGACCGGTTATCCGGATTGTTCGCCGCCACCGGAGTGGGCGAAATAGTTTTCCGGGACGTAGCAGTGCTCTCACTCGTTGAGGGCAAGAATTGGCGCAGCCAGGTGGTCGTCGCCAGCTTTTATTTTGAACTATCTTTGACAGGAGTATAAGCCATGACAACTGGAACCTCTCAAGCGTCGACCAGCACAGCAAGTCTTGCCTACAAAGAGGAGACAGCTTTTGGCGTGGTAGCATCAGGCGCCCCCAAGCTTCTTCGGCACACCGGCGAGAGTCTCGCCTATTCATTCACCCAGGCTGAGTCCGCAGAACTTAACGCCTCCGGCCAGGTGGCCGATGCGGTCATCACTGACGCTTCCGCCTCTGGTGGTTTCAACTTCGAGGCACAGTACAAGGAGTTTGATCCCTTTATTGAGGCTCTGCTGCGGAATACTTTCAGCAGCTTCGGCACCGGGGGCGTCAAGACTCTGACCGTGACCTTTGCCAAAACCGCAGGCACCATCACAGGCACCACTGGAGATTTCACTGGCCTTGTAGCAGGGCAGTGGTTCAGGGTCGCCGAGTCTGACACCACAGACAACAACGACGGGCTGTACCTCATCAAAACCGTCACGTCGTCTGTCATCACGGTGGATCCCGAGACGCCGCTTCTCGCCGACAAGACATCCGATACCGGTGTAGAGATTTCGTCCACAAGGATCACCAACGGCACTGCGACCATGCGTACGTTCTCCATCGAAAAATCATTTGCGGATGTGGCACAATTCTTCATGCACCGCGGTCGCGGCATTTCCGCAATGTCCTTGAGCTTTGCCACCGGAGCCATCCTCACTGGCAGCTTCACCACCATGGGCAAGGACGTGACCCGTGCTGATGCCACCCAGTTCTCAACCTCGGCTTCCGCAGCGGAGGCGTTCGGCATCTCTTCTTGCGTGACCGGTGTTGGAAACATCCTGGTGCGCAACGCCGCTGGCGCCAGCATTCTCGGCGGCGCCTATATTCAGGCAGCCACCGTCAACATCGACGGCAAGCTGCGAGAGCAGAAAGCGCTCAGCAACCTGGGGGCTATCGGTCTGGGAAAAGGAACCTTCTCCATGACCGGCACTTTGGAGGTCTATCTGAAGACCGGTAGCATTTATGACGCTGCCCTGGCTGATCAGTTGATCTCTGTGTCCATCCCTGTAAAGGACGCCTACGGGAATGGCTACGCCTACACCTTCGCCAACGTGAAGCTGAATGTGCCTGATGTTATGGCCGGCGCCAAGGACCAGGACGTTTTGATGAGTGTTCCGTTTACCGCAGTGGCCCCGAATACAACAGTTGACCGGATGATCGCCATCGACCGGTTCGGCGCGTCTGTAGTTGCGGCCACTTAATGAGCAGTAGTGACAAAAACCGGAGGAAGTAAAATGTTTGACGTATTCAAGGTGTATGCGACGGATGAAAAGAAGGAAAACGAAGGCGTGGAAGTGCAGCTCGGAGGGGGCGCCTCGATCACTGTGGCCAGGATGCACAACCCGAGGTTCAGCAAGTGCATCCTGGCTGAGCACGAGAAGCACAAAGCAGCACTCGATGCTCTGCCGGAAGATGGGCGCAGAAAACTCGACGACGAGATCATGTGCCGGGTGTTGTCAGAGTCTATCCTGGTAGGGTTTGCCGGCCTGAGCTTCAAAGGCGAGCCTATGCCTTATAGTGTGGAGAATGCTGCCAAGCTGCTGGCAGTCAAGGACTTTCGCGTCAAGGTCATCGAGGAAGCCTCCAAGCTCGACAACTATCGGGCAGTTATGGACGAGGCCGACGTAAAAAACTGACACAGGCCCTGCTGTATAGCCTGAACTGGAGCAAGTCCTCGGCCCTTTTTGATGAGCTGAGGAAAAAGGGGGTGGAGCTGGGCGAGAACGCGGCCGCCCGCCCAGAGGTATCACCCCTGCTCCAGGTCTACTACAGGGCCTTTATCGACATGCACCGGCGAAGACAATGGCACATGTCCGGGCCGCAGCCGCTCACGTATCAGGAAATCGCCGCCTACGTCGGCATTAAGTTCCAGATGGGGTTTGACCAGGTGACCAGGTTAGTCCGATTTACGGAGGACCTGGACGACGCCTACCTCAAAAATTACGCGGAGAAGAACAAGTCGTGACCACGCTCACTCTCGTAATTACCGCGGACCCCACAGGAATCGCCAGCGT
>DDYO01000281.1 GCA_002348045.1 Anaerolineales bacterium UBA2232 | reverse complement strand
CTGGTTGTCGATGTTCCACGCGCCCCCAGTGGCAGGAGCCAAAGGATCGAGTGTCGTTCTTGAATACTACTTGCATCTTTGCCTTACGCCTCCGTAAGCTTGAGGTTAAAAAAAAGGGTGGAGGGGTACCTTCCTCCACCCAGAATTGTCATCCCGCTCTTGCTATGCAGCCTCCTTATGCTCCTGCAACCATACCAGTATCTTGTGAAGCAGAACCGTGCATGAGGCTCGCTGGTGGATCATGGTCAGCAGCTGCTGGATATCTTCACTCAGCGCGTCCCACCGGTAGTAGATGTCAATTTCTCCATCCTCTATGCTGCGCCCGTAAGACATACAAAATCCAGGGTCGATCTCCAGCTCCATACCATCAACGGGGATAATCATTAAGTACCTCCTTACCGGAGGTGCGCCAGCTTCCGCCGCAACTCCCTGCCGCGCTCAGATAGACGCACCGCTTGGGTTCTAAAATCCGCCGTGCTCTCAAACTTTTTGAGAGCAGCTCCGGCCCTATCCTATAAGCTTTGGTGGTGGGGTCCAGCACGGTCCCCAGCGCCAATTTATCGATTGATCTACTGACACTTGCCACAGTCGTTTCGAACCGTTTAGCCAGCTCGGGCTGAGTGAGCTCACTGCTCCCCTCGGCATCCATAACAGCCAACAGTATCTGCGTCTGCAAAAGTGTCATGTTCCCTGCCTCTTTTTTCAAGAGGTCCACAACTCGTAACGCTCTCGCGATCTCCATTCATACCTCCATATTTTCGAATCGGCTGTAGGGGGCTGCATGTATCACATGTGCCGCACTTACACAACCGCAAGTTGGGAGACATGGTGTACCATTTGTGGGAGATCGTAGCCGGGTCACCGACTACCCACGGTTTTTCTTCATAGCCACCTCCTGCTTTTGTGTTATTTGCACACGGGGAAAAGCGGTGGATTACTACTGTCCAAATCATGTGTCAAGTAGAACCGGTACGTCAACAGCACAAGATACACATCTGGCTGAAGTCGGGGTCTGGGGACGATGAAAGATCAATCGTCACGCCGGAATACGCCCCAGTCTCGATGATGCCTCCCTTGCCTTTTTCGGAGAGGATGATCTCTGCCTCGTCCTTGTAAATGAACATGAGTGGATCCTCCGCCTTGTCCTCAACGGTCTTGAACGTACCCCGAACCTTGATCGTTGGGGTGGACCCGGTGAGCTCCGCGAAGGCCTTTACCTTAGCCCGCACCTGGGCCGCACTCTCGATCCGAAATCTAAACTCCATGGTATCACCTCCCTGTGACAGATCCGGTCACACCTAAATGCACGCCGGGATAAAAAGTTTGGTCACCTGGATTTTGGCCGCGCCGGATACCTCGGCCAAGGCAATCAGCCCTGGCAAGCAGGACTCATCTAGAGTTGCGCCGACGGGCAGCAGCTGCTGCTGGTCCCGGTGATGCACCGTGTAGCAGTAGCGTCCTGGCCCGCCCGGTTTGGAACGACGGTTGTCCGTAACCCATATGATTTGTGGCATGTTCTCCTCCTTGTTTTTTGGTTGTTGGTTTGTGCATCCAATCCAGGGCAGGGTCGAGGAGGGGAAGGCTACTCACCGCCCAAGGTTGCGACCCTTGCGCCGAGACGGTGAGCCCTTTTCGGAAACGCAGCATCCACGGACGATTCAACGGTGCTGACCAAGCACCTCCACGCTACCCGTGCGCCCAACGTCGCCTATCCCCTGGTCTGCCCTCGATTGGGGGCACAAGCCCCCGCAGTTAAAACACCTCCAACATGATCAACCTCCCGGTGCGGTTATAAAAACCCAGCATATCGAGGAAGTGGCAGGGCTCATGATACCGTTCCCAGGTTGCACCCTGGTAGGAAACGCCGTTCCGCATGACCAGGGTGGATCCCTTGACCATGTGGGTTTCCATATCCAGGGCCCAGGTGTATTCATAAGTGAACAGCATCTCATGCTGGATGATCTTCGCTATGATCTGCATCGGGCCACCTTCCTGGCGAATCGCGCTTGCATCTCCTGCCAGCCAAGCAGGAAGGCCCCAGTGCGCCACTGGTCCCGGCGGAATGCGTTGCGAGCAATCCAGCGCCGGGATCGCAGTGGGCTCATCAGTGGATCCTGCATGTTGGTCCTGACCATCCAGCGAGCCATCCGCTTGGTGCTCCTGATCCGTTGCTCCTCCTCCAGCACCTCACGCTCTTGCAGGTACTGGCGGATCTTTGGGGTCATGGGGTTGGCACTGATCGCGGCGTTGATGTCCGCGATGGTGTAGTCGATTGCCTCCTCCCGCATGTAGCGGGCCCGCTTTGCATCGATCATTTGGGCACCTCCCGATTGATGGGGCTATTGATGCTGGGCACAAGGATGTGCCTCAGAACATCAGCCCGGTCGATGTAGAATCCTCCTTGGGCGCACTTGGGGCAGAGCAACCCACCGTCCCGTGTGCGCTTGTCCCTGCGGAACTGCCGCCCGCACGCCACGCACTTGGCTTTGTTCATATGAGTACCTCCATTGGTTTTTGGTTGACTTGACCTGCCGGAAGGCTCCACCAAGGTGGAGCCCCCTACTTGCCCGATCAACCGATCAGCTTGACCAGGGCATCCACGCCCTTCTGCATGAGCTGATCACCGGATCCGAAATTCACCGACTCAAAGCGCACTTCCTGCTCGTCCCGCTCGCCGCGGACACGAGTGGTGCGGTTGTGGTTGACGTACTCGGTAAGGGCATTCAGGGCATGATATGCCGTGCCCTTGACCCCAGGCAGCTCGGTGCCAGCACCGCTGTAAAGCAGCTGGACAAAGTCGGCCTTGACGTTGGTCATGCGGCTCAGTGAGCGCTGGTTGTTGGCTGCAGGTGCCGGGTGGAGCTCTTCGAACCATTCCACCATCTGGGTTTCGGTCATGCGGAACTGGGCGAAGCGCTTCATGCGACCATCAAACTGGTCGATCTCCTGGCGCATGTACCCCAGCATTTTGATCGCCGTGTCGAGCCTCACCTCGACGTTGGTCGTGTGTTTGAGGTTGAACACCCGCTTGCTGCTGGGCAGCTGATTGGTGCAGATCCAGCGGTTGCTGATGGCGCGGCCCATGACGCTGTACGAGCAATCGAAGCTCGTCATCGCGATGAATGAGCGGCGGATCGGATCCCCCGGCACGTACTCGGCATCGCCCACCGTGACCGACACGCCCATGACCGATCCACCCCGCAGGTTGAGCACCTTGTCGATGGTGCCGCCCACCTGCCGGGTGAGCTCCCCGATCATCTCGTAAAAACGACGGGGTTGAACCGGCGCGTAGCCTTTGCCGACGGTGCCCAGGTAGGCACCATTGTCAGACCGGACAACGGCTTTCTTGTCGGGCACCTTGCGACCGTCAGGGAGGTGCAGATCCACCATCTTTGCTTCGAACGCGTGATTGCCGGAAACCATTGCCTCTTCTGCATTGTGGGTGCTGACTTCGATGAAATTTCTCATGATTTTCTCTCCTATTTGAGTGAGTTGATGGTATCGTTAAGTGCCTGTTTTTGGGCTTTCTTGAGTGAGTGCCGGTAGAGTCGTTTGGCGAACATGAACGCGCCGTCGATTTCATTGCGTTGGGATGCTGTGCAGTCGACCCCAGCTTCCTTGATTGTGGATGATCCCCCAGTGCGGCGGACCTCCCTGCGATGCACAATCGCGATGCCGTGGACCGCTCGAGAGATCGCGGCCTTGAGCAACTCATACTCGGCAGGGCCAGTAAACCGCCACCAGACACGAGTCATCACCGGCGGCACGGTGAAGAAGTCTTCGTACCTGAGCCCATTTGCTTTCAGCACTCGGTCCATCGCAGCTTTCGCCGCATCTTTTTCTCCTTGGGTTGCTCCTCGATCCATCAGTGCTTTGATGGAGGAGACTTTGTGCTTCAACTCAGCAGTAATCATTCCGCCTCCACGTCCGCCAGGGCCACGATGCGAGGCATCGGGATCCAAGCTTTGTTAGTGATTTCGACCACTTCGAGGTCATTGCCCAGCATGTACTCTCGCACGTATTCCCAAGCCATCTCACACCCCATGTCGGTGGGATCATCCACCAGATCAGCTGGAAGAGAAAGACGAGCAGGGGAAGGAGTAGAACATGCGAGCAGTAATGCTGCTGCCAAAGGTGCCAATTTTCTTCTGATCATTTGCTTCTCCTTCGTTGTTCGTTAGTCAGGAAAGTGGCTCCATTGCTGGAGCCGCTTGCTTGGCCCGCGAACTATTTCCTTTTGACCGGCTTGCCGGTCTTGGGATCGCCCTCGACGAAGTCAGGGCAACGGTTGATCTTGCTGCAGCCAGAGCGACCGCACGAGCAACAGTACTTTGCATCTATAGGCACCTCCGAGTGTGGCCATCCAGGCCTGGGTGCTGTTCTCGCATGTGATCTTCATGATACCCTCCATTGTAGGTTGATTGATCCGTTCGAGCTCCCAGGCGTGCCTGGGGGCCCTGGCCGACGCAATCAACAGCGATCCGCGCCATACCACCGGGCGATCAGTGTCGAGCCGGTCTTGACGTGATACCGGGCCATCGCGGCGTTTATGATGTCTGCCGCCCCAGTGTTGTCGAACATGCCGGGTTGATAGTTGACTGCCAGGATCCACTCGATCAGCATCAGTGCTTGCATCATTGGTTAAGCCCTCCCCAGCGGCGGAAGCCGCTGACTTCTGCGTATCCATCCTCGTAAGCGTGCCGAGCAGCACCGCGGTCCCCGCAGGGATCCTCGAGCTGCACTGCCCGGTGGAACCAATCAGTGTGGAACCGTGCGTTTGCTGCGTCCCGGTGTTTGACTGCCAGGGCAGTTTTGCGCCCTATGTCCCTGTAGGTCTCGAGTGAGTTCATCATGCTTGCACCTCCGCGTAGACGGGTTTGCGGCGTTTCCAGCCGTGCGTTTTGATCTCTTCTGCCACCACCTTGATGGTGCCTTCTGCGTCCTGGCGATCACCGCAGGGGATCATGCCCACCTGCTTGCGATCACGCTTTATAATGATCTGCCACTCATCCCAGTCGCGGTCGAGCTTGACCGCGAGGGTGTAGTTGCCGATGGTGATCTTCTCCATGGTGCCCTCCTATTGATACAGGTAGTGGTTGACCAGGGCGGAGCAGATCTCCACGTCGCGGTAGCGTGCCCAGTGGTCAGGATTGGTGCCACGGTAGCGGCGAGGGTGGAACTTCTCGCGGAGGCGGCGAGCCGCCAGGATGCTGCGTCTGTGGCCTTCGCCATCAAAGTCCCTGTTTGCTGCTGCGATCATTTCCTGTGATGGTTTCATCATGATTTTTCTCCTTGTTGTTGTGGATTCGATCCGAGCTCACCGGCAGGTGAGCACCGATCCAACCCACAACGTGGGTTTGGCGCGGATTTGACCAGATTGCCCAGGTTGATGCCACCCTGGCGGATCAGTTATCTGATTGCTGCCTCGTGCGTTGCGATCCCCACATGTAGAGTGATGGAAGGGATTTCGGCACGCGCCGCGTACAATCTGGTCTGGAGCTCTAC
>DDYO01000248.1:4424-9758 GCA_002348045.1 Anaerolineales bacterium UBA2232 | reverse complement strand
GCCCGGGCAGCAGGGTCATGATCACCGGGTCCTCATTGTACTCACGGGCTTCGACGATCCACATGTCAAAACCCTCACGCTTCATGACTTCAGGCAGGACCTCGTCCAGTCGCTGGGTGAGCCAGGCGTTGCGCACGTCAGCCCGGGCCCTCAGCGGCAAGATTACATCGCGATAGGAATCGGCCATCTTTGGTGAAACAGCAATACTCATTGGTCACACCCTCCCTGGTTGCGCCTGGGGACGTCGGTCTCAGGCAGCTTTTTTGCCCGGGTTACTGCTCGCCGTGCAGCATATCCAGCAGGCGGCCCAGCACCTGTTGTCCATCGGCCCGCAGGCCGTTGTGTTCATATTCGTTGGTGATCCACAGCCGCAGGCCGCGGATGTTGCAGGCCGTCGCTTCCGAGTAGGTCCGCTCGACGTACATGTCGTCGTTATAGACCGAGGCAACGCAGGGTACCGTGTTGGCCCGCAGCGCCTCGATGTTGTACAAGGGCGGCCAGTCTTCGTAGGCAGCCAGGATCTCGGCAGCCTCCTTGAGCGGTCGCAGAGCAGGAACCTCGTCGAACATCCAGGGAAAGATCATCTCGCCCGTGAACAGGAACGGTTGGCCGGGTTCGGCGTCGAACTCGGGATACTCGGCCCGCACCCGCTGGGCCGCCCACTGGGTGGCCTGGCCCTGGGCATAGATCGCTTCGTGCAGAATGGCAAAGATGGGATTGAGTTCAAAGGGCAGCGCTTTGTCCACTCCCCTCAGGAATTTGTCATTGATTTCGCGGCCCGCGGCGCCCTCAATAAAGGCCATCTCCAACAGGTAATGGGTCAGCTCGAATCCATCGCTGGCTCCGAAAAACAAGCCCAGTTGTTGGAAACGACGGGTAGTCAGGCGACTAGCATCGGGCAGACGAACATCGTGGCTATTCAGATAGTCGGCGATTTCGCGGGCGCGCTGGGCGTCGCCGGGGTAACGCTCAAAGTAGCGTTGATTCTGGGCCAGCGTTCGCCGATAAGTGGCGCGATACACTTCCTCGGCGGGAAGGTCAAGCGGGGGCAGGCCGCCGGTCAGGATGGCCTCTCGCAGGCCGTCGGGCGCCGCCGATAGATAGCGAGTGACGCAAAAGCCGCCAAAGCTCTGGCCCAGCGCCGTCCAGCGTCCCTCGTCGCCCAGTAGCTCGCGGCGGATCAGCTCGGCATCGCGCACGATCGAATCGGCGCGAAAGTTCATCAGGTAGCGGGCTTGGGCTAGTGGACTGTCAAAACGGGCCAGCGTCTGATGGTTGACAGGTGTGCTGAGTCCCGTGCCGCGCTGATCCAGGAGCAACACCCGGTACTCCTCCAGCGCCCGGGCCAACCAGCCCGTGCGGCCCTGGGGTCGCGGCGATTCGTTGCCCGGCCCACCCTGAAAAAAGATCAGCCAGGGCAGATCATCGATTTCCCGCTTGGGAGCCACTACTTCGCGGGCAAAGACCGCAATTTGGGCGCCATCGGGAGCTGCATGATCCAGTGGAACGGAAAATGTATGGTCGGTCAGTACCAGACCGGGGATTCGATGGGTGCAGATGCGCATGTCGATACCTCCCCTTTCCTCTTTGCGATCGGACCCGGTTCCAGTCCAGTCCGGTCGAGCATTCCCAGGACGCTAGATGCTTCTTCTCAGGCGTGGGTCGAGGGCATCCCGCAGCCCATCTCCCAGAAAATTAAAACCCATGACCACGCTCATAATGGCCAGCCCGGGAAAGGCCGAGACCCACCATTGGTCAAAGACCAGGATGCCCGAGGCCACCATCGAGCCCCATTCGGGCGTCGGCGGAACTGCGCCCAGCCCCAAGAAGCTCAGCCCGGAGAAGGTTAGGATGGCATTGCCAATGTCCATGGTCGCCATGACGATAGCCGGAGCCATGCAGTTGGGCAGTACTGTGCGCAGCAGGATGCGGCCCTGGCGACAACCCACCGCGCGCGATGCCGTGACGTACTCGTTTTCACGGACCGTGAGCACCAGGCTGCGCACGATACGCGCATAAGAGGGCCACCAGACGATCACAATGGCCAGGGTGCTTTTATCGAGGCCGGCGCCCAAGGCCGCAGCGATGGCCATGGCCAAAATGATGGCCGGAAAGCCCATCACCATGTCGGTAATGCGCATGAGGGCTGTATCCACGGCTCCGCCGAAATAGCCAGCGATCGAACCCAGCACCGTGCCGGTGATCACGGACAACGCCACCACCAAAAAGCCAATGGGCAGCGAAACGCGTCCACCGTAGATGATTCGGCTGAGGACATCCCGGCCCAATTGATCCGTGCCCATCAGGTGCGTTGCCGATGGTCCTTGCAAGCGATTGACAATGTCCTGTTGCAGCGGGCCGTAGGGTGCAACCTGCCCGGCAAAGATGCTAACCAGTATCCAGGCTGTGACGATAGTCGCACCGGCAATGGCCAGGGGGCTGCGCCGGAAGTAACGCAGCGCTTTGAGGATCTCTTCGGTGGCGCCGCCTCCCCCGGAAGATTCCCAGGTTTTCACGCCAGGGCCAGTGCTCGCGACTTTTTCTCGTTTCGCTACCATGTCAGCCACCCTTTACTCGAAGACGTGGGTCCAGAAATGCATAGGAAATATCTATCAGCAAGTTGACGACGCTAAAGATGATAGCGATCAGGATGCTCACCCCCATGATCGCTGGAAAGTCCAGTGTGATGCAAGATTGATAGGCATAGCGACCGATGCCTGGCCAGGTGAATATGGTCTCGGTCAACACGGTTCCAGCCAGGATACCTCCGAACGACAGGCCGATAACGGTGATCGTCGGAATTAACGAGTTTCTGAGCACGTGCATGGTCAACACTGCGCGTTCGGTCAGGCCCTTGCTACGGGCCGTTCGCACATAGTCCTGGGTCAGCACTTCGAGGACGCTGGAGCGGGTCATACGGGTAACGATGCCCAGCGTCGAGCTGCCCAGAACCAGGACGGGTAAGACCAGGTGTTTGAGCGCGACCCCCAGCGTAGGAAAATCACCGCGCAGCAGGCTGTCGATGACATAAATGCCTGTGATGGTCGCCTTGACGTCCAGCTCCATGCCCGGGTCCAGGCGTCCCGGTCCGGGCAGCCAGCCCAGGCGGAAGTAAAAGACGTAGAGGCTGATCAGCGCCAGCCAAAAGACCGGAGCCGACACACCGACGAGGGAGACGACGCGCACCACATGATCGATGAGTTTGTCCTGCTTGATGGCTGAAATGATTCCAAAGGGAATGCCCACCAAAAGCCCGAATAGAGTGGCCCCCACGGCCAGCTCAGCGCTGGCGGGCAAGAACTGGCGCAGGTCGTCGAGCACGGGCCGGTGGGTGCGGATCGAGGTCCCCATATCGCCCTGGACCAGTTTGCTCAGATAGATGATGTATTGCTCCCATAGAGGCTTGTCCAGACCCCATTGAGCGCGGAACTGGGCCACGATGACCGGGTCCTCCATGGCCTTCTGGCTTAGGTGAGCGGCCACCGGATCGCCGGGGACGCTGTGGGAGATGAGGAAGGCAATCAGGGTGATGCCTATCATCAGCGGCACCATGAGGAACAGGCGCCGCAGGATGAATTGCTGCATGTTCATAGGCTTGCTCCTGTGGGCTTTTACGCCGTGCGCTTGTCGGTAGAGATGATCTCTTCCGACACGATGAAAATCCGATCAGTGTAGGTCTCCCCATCCTTGGCAAGCTGGGCCTGGACGTCAGGGGCGTAGAACGACGCTTCCAGCGCTTCTCGCGTCTCCCACCATGCCTCGGTGATGTAGACCTAGCGAGGGGGTGTGCCATCCGGTTCGTCGACAGCCACATAAAAATCGGTCTTGACGACTCCAGGCATACCGGCGTTCTCTTCCTGATGTGTCGTCGTCCGCCAGCGAAAAAATTCATCGGGATCCATCTCGGGTGGCAGGTTGTACAAGACCGTTAGTTTGAACATGATCATCTCCTGTGATTCTGTGATGGAACTCGGTTATCCCTCGAACTGAACTCGGCGCTTTTGGGCGTCCGAGCTTTTCCCTGTCGGGACATTGCATCAGGCCACGATGATCGGCTCGTGGGTGTATTCGGTCAGCTTGACACCGCCCGTCTCGGTGACGGCGACAATGTTTTCCAGCCTGCAACCAAACCGACCGGGCAAATAGATCCCCGGTTCGTCGGAAAAGGTCATGCCCGGCTCCAGGAGCAGCGAATTACCCTGAACCATGTAGGGCTCTTTGTGCACCTCGATGCCGATGCCGTCTTTATAGCAGGATCCGTCCATTTGGCCACGCGCGCCAGCGCACGGGGAATCGCAAGTCCACGTTGACTATTGATTATGCTGCTGTTTCCAGTTGCTCAGGCCGGCCCTGGGGCCAGGTTTTGTTTGCTGCGCTCCATCAACATTCCCCAGCGGCGGTCCACATCACGCTGGATCCAGTCAATCTCCTCTGCAGTGAGGGACGACATACGCTGCCGTTGGGTATCCAGGTATTCCGAGGCGGGAACGGGCTCGGGATCGGCGTCGATGACGTAAGTGTGTCCATCCAGCACATGGTACAACGGATGAATGCGCGCCCTGACCGCCAGGCGGGCAACGTCGACGACCTCTTCGGGTGGCAACCGCCAGCCGGTGGGACAGGGTGTGTGAACGTGGATGAACTTGAACCCCTTGAGCGAGCGGGCTTGCTGCACCTTTTTCTGCAAGTCCAACGGATAGCCGATAGAGGCCGAAGCGGCATAAGGAATGCGGTGCGCCGCCATGATCTCGACGATGTCTTTTTTGCGTTTTCCTGCCAATCCTGGTTCGGTGGTGGTGGTGGTGATGGTGCCTGGCAGGGTGGCTGTGGACATCTGGTTGCCGGTGTTCATGTAGGCCTCATTGTCGTAACAGACATAGAGCACGTTTTCGTTATAGGCTGCAGCCGCAGAGAGTGAGGTCATGCCGATGTCAAAGGTGGCGCCATCGCCGCCCCAGGCCAGAACCTGGACATCCTCTTTGCCCTGGATATCGAGGGCAGCGCGCAGGCCCCGCGCCATGGAGGCCGCAGTGCCGAACGCGCCATGCAGCAGGGGCACCTTGACAGCGGTGTAGGGAAAGGGCCCGTCAATCACGGCCCAACAGCCAGTGGTGAGGGCGATAATCGTATTGGGGCCCATACCCTTGAGCACGTGCCGCATGGCTAAGGCGGCCATACAGCCCGGACAGGAGTACATTCCTGGAGAGAGCAATTCCTGCTCAGGAATGGTGATGGGTTCTTGCACAAGCTCTGTCATCATTACACCTTCAAATCTACCCAGATGGGCACATCCTGGGGCGGGTTCGTGCGCGCCACGCGGATGATCTCGTCGAC
>DDYO01000248.1:840-4413 GCA_002348045.1 Anaerolineales bacterium UBA2232 | reverse complement strand
CCGCCCATGCCGATGGAGATGGCGCGGTCGATGACAGCGACGCGTTTGGCCGGAGCCAGCGCCTCGCAGACCTCTTGCGCGGGGAAAGGACGCAGGTAGCGAATCTTGAGCAGCCCAACCTTCTCTCCCCGCTCGCGATAGTCGTCGATCACCTCTCGCAACGTGCCAACCAGCGAGCCGGTACTGACCAGAATCAACTCGGCATCCTCACAGCGATAGGCCTCGGTCAGCCCATAGCCGTGGCCGAACAACCGCCGGAACTCGTCGTCGGCTTCTCGGGCGACGCTCAAAGCGTGATCCATGGCCTGGGCAGCCTGGTAACGCATCTCCATGAACAGGTGCGGGCCCGTGCCGCCATGCAACGTGTGCGGTTCCTGGGGATCGAGCTTGATCTGCGGCTCAAAGGGCGGCAGGTAGCGGTCGATGTCAGCCTGATCATAGATGTCGATGGGTTCGGTGGTGTACGAGTTGTAAAAGCCATCCATGTTGACCAGAACGGGCAGCAACACTTTTTCTGCAACCTTGAAGCCTTGGATGATGGCGTCCAGTGCCTCCTGATTGCTTTCGCAGTAGACGTGTAGCCAGCCCGTGTCGCGCTGGGCGATAATGTCCGACTGATCGCAGTACATAGTCCACGGGGCCGACATGGCGCGGTTCACGTTGACCATGACGATGGGCAATCGGGCACCCGCCGCCCAATGTAACAACTCGTGCATCAGCGCCAGGCCCTGGCTGCTGGTGGCCGTAAAGGTGCGAGCACCAGCCTCTGATGCGGCAATCAGCGAGGCCATGACCGAATGCTCCGACTCGGACATGATGAACCGCGCGGCCAACTTTCCGGTCGCCACAAGGCGCGCCAACTCCTCAACGATGCCGGTTTGGGGCGAGATCGGATAGGCAGCGGTGACCTGGACGCGACTCAGCATCGCCCCCCAGGCAGCCGCCGTGTTGCCGTTCATGATGATTCGGTCCATTTTTCCTCCTCGATGACAGAGATCACGCCGCGGGGACAAACCGATCTGCACACGGAGCATCCCTTGCAATAATCGTAATCGATGGCATAGCGGCCTTCACTCCGCGAGATGACGCCATCGGGACAAAAGATCCAACAATTGTCACATCCGTTGCAGCGACCGCAGGAGAAGCAGCGCGCTGCCTCGCTGAGGATGCGTTGGATATCCTCCTGGTTCACGAACTTGGTGGCGATAAACTGAGTGGCTTGCACCACATTATCCGGTTCAATGGCTCGCGGTTCCGCCATCAGGTCGGTCTTGAGATGCTCGTACGTAACAATCTCTTCGGTGCGCTCGATTTTGTGGCCGGTCAGTAGTGACAGGTACTTGAGCGCCGAGACAATTCGGGGGTTGCCCCCCACTTGGATTTGGGCCAACACGGCTTCGGCATCCAATCCGCGCCAGCTTGCATCGAGCAACAGCGCCGCCCACTTGCCATAGCCAATAGCCTCAGACACCCGGGCCGAGTTGGGAGCCGACACCGTTGGCAAATCTTTATCCCCACCGAGCAGACCTAGCACCCCGGCGTCCGCGCCGCTGCGGCTCGGTGCGTGCAACACAAGGGTCACCGGATCGTCCAGTACGCCAAAAACCAGGTCATAGTCGGCCGCAAGGTCGGCCAGAGTTGCAGCTTGACGGCGAACCTCGATGCGACCGGCGACAATGCGCTCGATCTCGGCATCCAGCAGGCCATCCGGCAGATGCCTGGCCTGGCCTCCAGAGCGCAGGCGCCCACCCAGCCCGTCAGCAGCCTCAAATAGGGTCACCCGGTGACCCAGCAGCGCCGCAAAGTGGGCAAATGCCAGCTCGGCCGGTCCCGAACCCACCACAGCAACCGAGTGGGTATAGGGACAAGGCGGAAATTCGAGCGGAACATGGGCCACTTCGGCCAGCGTCGTCTCGATGTCGTGAATGGCGATCCGCTCGTCATACTGGCGACGGTTGCACGCGCGCTCGCAAGGACGGTGGCAGATACGGCCGGTGATGCCGGGTAGAGGGTTCTCGGCGCGGAGGATATTGGCCGCTTCCGGCCAGTGCCCGTCCAGCGCGGTCTGAATGTAATCCACAACGTGGTTGCCCACCGGGCAGGCTGCGTCGCAAGGAGCGCGCTTGGTCTGAAAANNAAATAGGGCCGCCAGTAACGCCAAAGACCGGTCAGGTTGGCGTGGGTGGACCCCATAGCTACCGATTTGTAGGGGAATTCTTCCAGGCTCTCGAGCTCAATCGGTTCTTGCGATTGGGAGATGTGAGCCGGGGGCATGCGGAGGGAAAACTCGGGCTTGTCGGTCATAGTAGCGTTGCCCTTTCGTAAGCTTCGTGCATACCCGCTGTCATCCGATCATCCTTCTGCGGGAATTTGCCCAAGGCAGCGGCGATCACCGAATCGAGAGAAATCAGTGCGGTGACCTTGGCAAAGGCTGCCAGCATGAGGGTATTGATGCGAGGGTAGGGCGGGCCGCCTAGATGGCGCCGGTACGCAATTTCATCGGCATCCACCCCGGCAACCGAGAAACTGGAGTCCAACCCCAGTGACTCCCGACTTGTATGCGGGGTGTTGAGCAGGAAGAGACCCCCTGCAGGCACCCCTTGGGTGACATTGGCAATCTCGACCAGCGAATCGTCGAGCACAACGACGTAACGGGGGTGATAGACCCATGAACGTTGGTGGATCTGTTCCTCTCCCACCCGCAGGAACACAGTCACCGGCGCCCCCCGCCGTTGTGGACCGTAGAGTGGAACGGACTGGGGATATTTTCCCTCAAGAAAGAAGGCTTGCGATAACAGCGAGCTGGCGGTGACGATGCCTTGGCCGCCTCTGCCGTGAAACCGAACTTCGATGTACTCTCGCGACATTTTTGACCTGCCTATTCCTGGAATCTTTGGGGTCCTTAGTGCAGGGCTGTAGACACCCCCTTGTGCCATCTATTCAGTCAGTCAGCTTTTCGAGAACCGCGAGTTTGCCTGTCGCGAAACCACGAAATGGCTTTTCGCAATTATACACTGGTTCACAAGGGTTGTCAAGGATGGGTTTCAGGGGAGTTAGTAAAGGGATGCCATCTGTCGGCCAAACAGGCGACGAATGGTTGACGAGATTCGACAGCAGTTTGACCCTGAGGACGGCGAGCACGGCCCAGGCGGCGAACTGTGTGTAACGTCCCGGGGGTGGCTTGCATTCACGGCGAACTTGCGCGCCCCGTCTCGGGGCGCAGAGCAAGGAGGAGTCGGCCCATATGCTCGGCCTGGGTCGCCAGACCCAGGCCCTTGACCGTCGCAAAAAGCGCGGGATCGCCAGATCCCGCGCGAGCAAATGGTGCTACGGATGTATCCTTCCAAAGAACGTCTAGTCGCCCGCCCGAACGGTGAACTTGGCCCCGTCGCTGCGACCAAAGACCTCTGGGAAGTACATCTGAGAGGCCGTGCCGGGCATGACCAGGAACTCGCCCGGCACACTGGCTCGGATCAGGTAGGTGTACTCGTAGGTTCCGCGGGGCAGGTACTGGGCAAAGAGGGACACCTTTTCGTCCCGCATCTCCGAGTGGGAGAACCACCACCAACCCCA
>DDYO01000248.1:0-800 GCA_002348045.1 Anaerolineales bacterium UBA2232 | reverse complement strand
TCTTCGACCACCACATAGTGGAGGTCGGTCGGGGCGACGATGGTCAGCTTGACCTTGATCACGTCGCCGACCTGGGCGGCATTGACGTAACGGTTGGGTTCGTCCACTGAGCTGTACTGGCGGGCGACGATGATGCCCCGGTTCAGCGCCTGGACGTGGTCGGCGGGCAAAAAGTAGCGGAGATGGGCGCTGTAGTAGAGCTGTCCTTCTCCCGTCTGCTCGCCCTGGGGCGACAGACGCTCGATGACCAGCCGGTTGGCCTGGTCGGCCAACAGCCGGGCGATCTCGACCTGGAGCTGATAGCTTTCGTCGATGGTCTCCTGGGTGACGTCGCCGCTGGCCAACTCCTGGCCATTGAGATAGAGGGCATAGCTGAAATCGCCCTTCAGTTCGCCGCTGGCTCGAATATACTCGACCAGTCCCATGAGCGACCAGGCCGTGGTCTGGGTCGATTCCCAGAAATCCTGTTTGCGCATGGCCATCAGCCAGCGGACGGTGTTGGGCAGCAGGTCGTTGTCCGGCTCCAGGCGGGCCAGAGCCCACAGGACGATGGCGGTCGTGCGGATGTCGGTGTTCATGTTGCGATAGTCGGGCTGGCCCTCTTCCCAGTGGGCGCCGGTGGCGCTGAGGATAGCGCTGCTGACCAAATCGCTCAGCAGGGTTTGCACCCGGTCTGGCTCGTCGGGCTCCAGTAGGCTCAGGGCGACGGCCAGCGTGGCCCGGCCATATTGGCTCAGCAGGTGGCGCTTGTCAAAGAGCCGGACGGCGATGCCCAGTTGGCCGCTCCCTTCCTGGTCAAA
>DDYO01000078.1 GCA_002348045.1 Anaerolineales bacterium UBA2232 | reverse complement strand
AGTGACAAGGTCGGCTTGATGGGAGTGGAAGCCAGCTATGAGGACGAGCTGCGCGGCCAAAAAGGGCAGAAGCACATCGAGATGGACGCCTTTCAACGGGAGATTCAGGTCCTGGCCATCGACCCGCCCACGCCGGGTCACAGCCTCGTACTGTCCATCGATGGCGAACTTCAGCGCGCCTCCGAGAGTGCCCTTTTCAACGCCATGCGGTTGGTTGACTCGACCGCAGGGGTCGTCGTCGCCATGGACCCTCGCAGCGGCGAGGTCCTGGCCATGGTATCGCTGCCGAGTTATGACAATAACCTGTTCGCCACAGGAATCTCCAGCCAGGACTATGCCAGACTGCTGGAAAACCCTGACCGACCCCTGGTCAACCACTCCATCAGCGGGCAGTTTCCTCCCGGGTCCATCTACAAGGTCGTGCCGGCCGCTGCGGCTCTGGAAGAGCACATCGTAGACAGAACCACCCGCATTCGCTGTCAGGGGCACATACTGCTCCCCAACAAGTTCTTCCCCGATAACCTGAGCCTTGCGCAAAAGTTTGTGTGCTGGACCCCTTATGGACACGGATCGCTCTCCATTATCGGGGGCATCGCCAACTCCTGCGACATCTTCTTCTACCATGTCGGCGGCGGATTCGAGGATTTCGAGGGCCTGGGCGTGGAGAGACTGGCCGAGTACTCGGAGGCTTTTGGGCTGGGGCAGCTATCCCGCATCGACTTGGTCGGTGAGACGCGAGGATTGGTCCCTGACGAACAATGGAAACGCATCAACTATGGTGAGCCGTGGGTGACGGGCGATACATACAACGCCTCCATCGGCCAGGGATACGTGCTCGTCACGCCCCTGCAGATGGTCAATGCCATGGCAGCTCTGGCCAACGGAGGCACCTTGTACCGGCCCCAGGTGGTCTACCAGGTCGTGGACGAACAGGGCTACACGGTGCGCGACTTTAGTCCGCAGGAGCTGGGCAAACTGCCCGTATCGCAAGACAACATTAACATCGTTCGTGAAGGACTTCGTTACACTATTACGGATGGCACCGGCCACAGGGCCAACCTTGTCGAAATTGCCGTCGCCGGCAAGACCGGTACCGCCGAGTACTTTGGCCCCCTCGATGCACAGGGCAACTTGCCAACTCACGCATGGTTCACTGCCTTTGCTCCTTACGAGGACCCAGAGATCGCCCTGGTCATCTTTGTATCGGGCGGGCACGAGGGCGCCCGTATTGCTGTGCCAGTCGCTGCCCAGATCCTGCGGGCCTACTTTGGCATACCTCAGCCCGCAGACGAGCAAATCGTCGGCCCGCCGCCAGGAGACTAGGCCTGATGACCCAGTTGTCACCCAGCGGGATCGAAATCAAAGGGACACAGTGGGGTCTTGCCCTGTCCCTGGGCACTGCTCCTTGGTCAGAGATCATGCGGGACTTGCAGAACCGCCTATTGGTGGGAGACACGTTTTTCCACAACAGCCAGGTGCGGTTGGAAACCGACCGCCGAGCGCTCACCGAGGCGGAACTCAGGGAAATAGTCGGCCTATTGGGCCACCACGGGGTTCGGGTCCATTCGGTATTGACAAGGTCAGAAGCCACTGCCTCTGCCGTCCAACAGATGGGCCTGCGCATCGCACTGCCCGACGTACCGGCCTTGTCCGAGGGATCACGCCCCCTGGTGAACGAGAATAACCTCGGTGTGGTGATCCGAGGCACGCTGCGGTCGGGGCAGGCGATCCGGCACCGGGGACATGTGGTAATTATCGGTGACGTAAACCCTGGCGCTGAAGTCGTGGCCGGTGGCGACATTGTCGTGTGGGGACGAGCCCGCGGAATGCTCCATGCAGGCGCTGCCGGTGACGAACAAGCCGTAGTCTGTGCCCTGGTCTTGCAGCCTACCCAGTTGCGCATTGGCAGTCTGATCGCCGTTTCTCCCGACACCCCGCCAAGTCAGGACGCCCGGCCAGAGGTGGCTTGCGCACAGGACCGGCAGATCGTTGCCCTCCCGTGGTCGGGAAGTGGACGCCAAAGGGACACGGGCACCCATGCCAGGTAGGGTGATCACCATTGCTTCGGGTAAAGGCGGGGTTGGCAAGAGCACCATCACGTCGAACCTGGCCGTCGCTCTTGCTCAGCTGGGCCAGCGGGTGACCGCCGTCGACGGCGACATCGGACTGCGCAATCTGGATGTTCTGCTGGGTCTGGAAAGCCGGATCATGTACGACCTAGTGGATGTCGCCGAGGGGCGCTGTCATGTCCTGCAGGCCCTCGTGCGCGATCGGCGGCTTCCCAATCTCCAACTGCTGCCCGCCTCGCAGACCCATGACAAGATGGCCGTGGCCCGCGACGACATGGTGGCCATATGCCAGGCGCTCAAGGAGGACAATGACTTTGTCCTCGTGGACTCGCCCGCTGGCATTGAGCGCGGCTTTCAGAACGCCATCGCGGCAGCTGACGAGGTAATCATCGTCACCACGCCGGAGCTTCCCGCCGTCCGCGATGCCGATCGGGTCATCGGCATCATCCAGTCTGTCGGCAAGGGACCCGGACGCTTGGTCATCAACCGCATCCGCCCCGCCATGGTGCGGCGAGGCGACATGATGGACACGTTTGACGTGATCGAGTTCCTGGCCATCGACCTGCTGGGCGTGGTTCCCGAGGAAGATGCCACCGTGGTTGCCGCCAACCGCGGTGTGCCCCTGGCCGTCGTGCAGGACACTGGCGCAGGGCAAGCGTACCACAACATCGCACGTCGGATGCTGGGCGAGCAGGTCCCCTTCTTGCCCATCTTTGAGGAGCCGCAGGACTGGAAAAGCCGCCTTCGGCGCCTGGTTCGCCTGCAGTAGGATGTCAGCCCGCGTGCGCACCGGTAGCTGTCAGCCGGACGGGCCAAGACCGATGGAGGAAGTGCCATGAACCTGTTGAACAGGCTATTCGGCAAAGGGACCTCAAGCAAGGAAATCGCCAAGGACAGGCTCCGACTGGTGCTCGTCCACGACCGCTCGGGAATCCCACCGGCACTGCTGCAGACGATCCGAAATGAGCTGATCACAGTACTGTCCCGTCACGTGCGGGTGGACCGCGAAGGCATTGTCATCAATGTCAGTGAAAGGCGGGGAATCACCCGCCTGGTCGCTGACATCCCCATAGCCAGCCCCAAGCCCAGCCGGTCCGGTGATCCTGCCGACCGACCCTCCAAGTCATCCTGACGGCTGGGTTGTTGCATGGTCAAGAACATCTGGCGAAGCTTTGATCTCCCGTTGCTGCTCATCGTCATGGTCATCCTGACCCTGGGCATTGTTCTGGTTCACAGCGCCACACATTCCACCGACGGTGAGCTGCCCTGGATAGAGCAGAGCGCCGTCAAACAGGCGCTCTTTGCGGCCACTGGACTGGTGATACTTCTGCTGGCCGCCTCGGTAGACTACCAGCTCATCACCAGTTTCCCCTGGGTCATCTATGCCGTGGCTCTTGGCATCATGGCCTTGGTCAGCCTGTTTGGGCGAATTGGCTTTGGCTCCCGGAGCTGGCTGACCCTCGGCGGCAACATCCAGCCCTCGGAGCTGGTCAAGGTCCTCGTGATCCTTTTCCTGTCCAAATTCCTGGCGGATAGAGAGAAGGAAATGGGGCAGCTCGTCACCATTGTGTTGGCTCTGTTCGTGGTAGTGCCCCCCATTGCCCTGATCTACCGGCAGCCGGACTTTGGGATGGCGCTGGTGCTCTCGCTGACCTGTCTGGGAATCATCCTGGCGGCCGGCGTGCGACTCGGCCATCTGGTGATCCTCGGTGGCGGCGCGGTAGCGATTGCTCCACTGGTCTGGTACTCTCTCAAGGACTATATGCAGCAGCGCATCCTCATCTTTCTGAATCCTGGTACTGATGCGGTAGGCCTAAGCTACAACACTCGCCAGGCACTGATCTCCATCGGGTCCGGAGGATGGTTCGGCAAGGGCCTGCTGCAGGGCACCCAGAGCCAACTCTACTTCCTGCGGGTACGCCATACGGACTATATCTTTTCGGTATTGGGAGAGGAGCTCGGCTTTCTTGGCGCCGCGGGACTGCTGGTCCTCTTTGCTGCCCTGCTCTGGCGCATCCTGCGCGCAGCGACGCTGGCCCACGATACCTGCGGCCGGTTGATTGCTGCCGGCGTGGCCACCATGATCTTTGTGCAAGTGTTCTTCAACACCGCCGTCAACCTGAACCTGGTGCCCACTACGGGACTTACGCTGCCACTGGTAAGCTACGGGGGCAGCTCCCTGTGGAGCACGCTTCTGGCCCTGGGCCTGGTCGAAAGCGTCGTCATGCGTCACAAGAGGCTCGAGTTCAGTTCGTAACGAGGAGGACCCATGTCCACCGTCCGCGTTCGCTTTGCCCCCAGCCCGACGGGCTATTTCCATGCCGGCTCTGCTCGTACGCTGCTATTCAACTGGCTCTTTGCCCGGCGGCACGGCGGCAAGTTCATCCTGCGTATTGAGGACACCGACCAAACCCGCTACCATCCCGATGCGCTGCCCGACCTGCTGAGTGGCACGCGCTGGCTGGGACTGGATTGGGACGAGGNNCCGACCGCCGTTGCCGCGAGCTGACTGCCAAGCAGCGCAGCGACCTGGAGGCCCAGGGCATCACACCGGTGGTCCGCCTCAAAGTTCCTTTGGAAGGGGAAACAGGCTTTACTGATCTGATCCGCGGCGAGATTCGTGCGCAAAATGCTACCCTGGACGATCTGGTCCTGCTCAAGTCTGATGGCTACCCCACTTATCACCTGGCAGTCGTCGTGGACGACCATTGGATGGAGATCTCCCATATCATGCGCTCGGTCGAGTGGATTCCCACGACATCCCAGCGCATCCTCATCCACCAGGGCCTGGGCTGGACACCTCCCCTCTACGCCCACCTGCCGGTCATCCTCTCGCCCACTGGCACGGGCAAGATGAGCAAGCGCAAGACCGTTGGCGCCGATGGACAGGAATACTCTGTGCAGATTCGCGAGTTCCGGGCGGAGGGTTACCTCCCCGAGGCCCTGTTCAACTTTCTCGCCTTGATCGGGTGGTCCTATGACGACCAAACCGAACTGCTGACCCAAGAGCAGATCATCGCCCACTTTGACCTGGATCGCGTCAGCAAATCGCCGGCCAAGTTCAACTATGAGAAACTGGATTGGATGAACGGCCAGCACATCCGCCGCCTGGCCGTGGATGACCTCACCGACCGGCTCCAAGCGGTCCTGGAACGCAAAGGCCTACACCCGGAGCCGGGACTAATGGAGCAGGTCGTCCCCATGATCCAGGAGCGGCTGGTGACGCTGAACGACGCCGTCGAGATGACCGACTTTATGTTCACCGACGACCTGCGCTACGAGTCCGCGACCCTGGTGGACAAGAGCATGACCGCCGAGTCGGCCCGCCTTGCGCTGGCCGAGGCCCGGGCGGTGCTGACTGCAGCGCCGGACCTGCACGAGGGTACCATCGAGCCCATCCTGCGGGCCAAGGCCGACGAGTTGGGCCTCAAGCTGCGCCTGTTCCTGGGGCCGCTGCGGGTAGCTGTGACCGGCAAGACAGTGAGCCCGCCCCTCTTTGGCACCATCAGCATTCTGGGCCGGGACCGAGTGCTGGCCCGCATCGCACGCGCCGAAGCGCTGCTGGCCGAACTATCGGCCTGAGCAGATTTGGCAAAGCAACGCACCTGTGGTAGAATCGCGCCGTCACTGGGGGATCGTCTAGTGGTAGGACGGCTGACTCTGGATCAGCAAGCCGGGGTTCGAATCCCTGTCCCCCAGCCTTGCAGCACTCAAGAGGTCCTTGCCGCTCGTTGGCGGCAGGGACCTTGCTTCTTCAGTGTGGTAGCGATCGTGCCTACTTTCTGCCTGGCTGATTCGCCTCCAGCAGGAACGAGATACCATCCGAGAGCTGGCACATGCGGCCCAGGAAGAGGCTGCCCTTGGCCACAAACATGGCCCGCTTCATTCGTCCCTGGGCCATGGCTTCCATGGCGTGACTGAGGCAAGGCTGACGGGCGGACAATGGTGACCGGCCGTGTTCACCTACGACTATCGCGACTTAACGTGGTGTTTGACCGCTGCCTTGCGTCGATCCGTTAGCTCGGCGGGCTTAGCCCATCTCCTGGTGAAACGCAACGCCGGATCGGGTCCACGTATGCTCCTCGCTCCGAGCTTGCCGATCATTTGGTGACACATGGCGGCACTCAATACATCATCCACTGTGTTGGTCGCCCTGCACTAAACGATGTTCGAGACGACCAACACGCTCGTAGATCACGCGCGCTCTTGCCAACAGTCAACATGTGTTCGGTGCCCGTGGCTAGGCCAGTCGGCTTACCTTCCCTCAGGCGTCAGCCGACTGTAGAACTTGCACATGGTAGGACAAGGAACGAGGCTGCCTGCGATCAGCGATTCTCCTGCTCTGAAGGACTTGGCCCTGGCTACCATCTCAACATGTGCGTCCAGAACCGAGCCCGACAGGTACTCCAGCTCAGCCATCGACGGCATGCGCATCAGAACGACGCTGGCCATCTGCGTCAATACATCCTCAGGTAGGCTTCGCGGTACCTGGGTAGCGGACAGGAGGCTTAGCAGGAACTTCCGTCCCTCCTTTGCCAAGGTTGTTAGGTAGCGTTGTCCAAGTCGCTCCAGCGCATCACTAGGGTCCCTCCTGCATAGATTGTGGACCTCATCAGTCACGATGATCGTTGGTCTTCGAGTCTGTCGCTGCGTCCACAGGACATCAAGCACTGACAGCGCGACCACCATGCGCTCATCTCTGCTGGGGAGGGAGTTTAGATCTAATACGATGGCCTGATAGGACTGGTGCACCAAATCTTCAGAAAGCGAGCGATGCACATCTTTCCAGACCGACCAGTCCAAGATACCCGCGTTCTCCATGCGCTGTATCAGCTCGAGAGCGCTCGCTGACGCACCATCACGCAGCTTCTCACTAAGCATTCGAGGATGAGTCTGTCTCGGATAAGTCCTCAACAATTGAGTGAGCACATTGTATGCTCCCGGGGACGCGCCTTGCTCCAGACCCATCGCAGCAGCCAGCACCGACACGGGGACCATGCTCATGGGCAGTGATAGGTACTCCTTGCTTGGCCGCACACCATTGCGGCTCAAGATCAGGATTCTGGGTGCCACCTCGCGCCAGCTTTGCTGGATGCCATGGAACACTTCTTGACTCATGCACGCATGCGGGCCTCTCGCCTGTATCAGCTCACGGCTCAGAAGGAAGTTAAGCCTAGCGAAGTCGCCATTGAAATCCAAGACCACCAGGCGAAATTGCGTTCGTAAGAGCAGCTGCTCAAGCATGACTCCAAGGGCGAAGCTCTTGCCGGACCCGGACTGCCCGCACACAAGCGTATGTCTCAGCAGCGCACTCGCCGAGACAGCTACCTCGGTCGTAGGCGCGGCGTCAAGCACTCGACCGATCGGCAGCGGCCGGAGGTCCCGCTCACCGTACGCTCCAGCATACAGCTGTTGGATGGTTGCGTCCGATGCTCTATCGATCTTGGCCGCGGTGAATCGACCCCCCGGACGGCAGTAGCTCTCTTCCAGCTCTTGCAGGTCTCGCGATTGGAATCGACGATAGAGACGCCCCGATCCGCGGAGACTTCTCGGTCTGCCGTCAGGGATGTGAAGGTAGGCAGACTCAACTTGCCCAAGATAACGCCAGCCTTGCTCCGTACTGATTGTGACGAGTACACCCGGCTCAAAGGCAGCGCCAAGACCGACCGCAAAGGTGAAGGTCCGCCCATCAAGAGAGCTAGCTGTGCTTTGATCGTATGCGTCCACGATCTGGCAGGATTGACCCATTATGTTGCCTCCCATTCCGCTCCTGTGAGGAAGCCATAAGCCCCGACCGCCATCAGTTCACTGGAACCCTGCGCAGAGGGCACGACGGAGGGTTGCTCGATGTCTGCCAGCCGGTCACTCCGAGTGCTACTTGGTCCAGATGGGGCACAACTGAAAACAGATCTCTGACCGGACATGCGCAGCCATTTGCTCGTCGCATACTGGCCTGCCACAGCCCGTGCAGCGGCCAAAGGAGCTACTGTACAGCTGATACCAGGTACCAGCAAGTAGTCGGAGTCTGCGTTCGACGGCAGGCAGAAGGGGACCGGTACTTA
>DDYO01000125.1 GCA_002348045.1 Anaerolineales bacterium UBA2232 | reverse complement strand
TTTGCGAAAAACTGACGGACACCCAAATGTACTACCGGGACGAACGTAGGGGACAGAGTACCCCAAAAACATCCGCGGTCCCATCTGGGGTAGTGCCCTCCAGATCCCTGATAGCAGTCCCGAAACCAGAAGCCCAGAAGGTTGCTGACTTGGCGTACCCCCAACCAGCCGAAACCCAACGGCGCCGCCGCAACCAACCGAACTGTCGCATTTGCGGTGTGCTACGCAGAAGATGCGCCAAGTGAGTGCCTCAGGCCGACTCCTTTCTCTGAGGTAGGGGCGGGCTTGGTTCGGGCGGTCGATAAGAAGGCAAATGCTCGACGTAGCCTCTAGCCTCGGATGAGGGATAGGTGAACTAGTGGTCCGGGCGCGCCTCGAGTTCGTCAAGGCAGCTCAGGGCGTCGATAGCCTGGTGTTGGGTGCGTAACGCTTGCTCGTGAGATACAGACAGCAGGCGGGTCGCGTGGTCCCGTTCGAGCTGAGGGCGCGGGCGATCATATTGGCGGCGGGTCTAGGTCGGCCGTACCGTGGTGGCGGCGATCCGTTTCTTTGCCACTTGGTGCATCACGAGTTGCCTGGGGCTGTATTGGTCAAACAGTAAGCCATAGAGGGTGTTGAGATAGCGGATCTGGGTGACAGTGTCCACGCGCCAATCACCGCCGTAAGCGCGGACGAGGGTCGCGTCTTTCTGCTCCACAGGGCGGCTGCCATTGGACTCTCCCGAAGCACTGCGAGAGAGCACGGCGTGCGGCTAGAACCGCTGAAGAAGGCGCAGAAGCAGCACATTGAGCAACTCCCCGTCGCTGTCGTTGTGCAGTTCGTGGCAGCCAGAGTGGAACCCTCAAGGAGCTTGTTGAGGGCATCCGCGAACACAACATAGCTGTGGCCGACGATGGCGCGGTGGCCACGCCACCCGATGGCGGCGTCCACGAGCTAGGAATGCAACCGCACTATCCACGCGGCTCCGGGCTGCCGTGATGCACCAGGTTGGCTTTGCAGTAGCCCGGGGCGGGGACATTCCAGGGGATACGGCTCACCGGAATCGCTCGCTGCAACGCGTTGGGGATGGAGTAGCAGCGTGATCGCAGACCGCAGTGGCAGCAATCGCTGAGTGGCAACACAGTGTTGAGGTGCTGCTCGTCGGCAGTCGTTCCCAGACTGCGGGGCCAGATGCACAGCGCCATGTTACACCAGATACCGCGCCGTTTCGAGCAGATACCCGACGAGGCGCTCGGGGAAGATGTGACCTTGTGCCTGCGCGATCTTGCTTAGGGCTGCATCCAATTCCTGCCCGACGACCCACCCGCGCACTTGCGCTCGTAAATGGCGCTGGGTCGGCTATTCTAGCTTCTGCATCAGTTGCGAACCGGAACCTATCACGTCCTGCATCCTACCCAGTGGGCCATTCCTGGCCGCACGCGTCGGCGCCTGTTGATAGCGGCCGTGCACCATGCGTAGTCACCTAGATACTTATCGCGCTCCTCAGGGTCATCTCGTCGTCTGTGGTCACGGGCTACTTACGTAGACTCTCACATCGTGGAACCATACCACCTCGATACACTGGAAGTGACGTCATACGAGCGCTTGACAGCACCGACAACTGGTTGTATCATTGCGCGGTAAATTGGTCTTTTTGGAGAACACGAATGAACATCACTCGCCGCCAAGAGATCTTCATCCATCGCTTTCTCGACCTGTATCGCGAGCTGGATGGTCCGGTTCACTACACCGTGTTGGCTGAAAGAGTCGGGGTCAGTCGCTTCACTGCTTACGACATGCTGCGCGTCTTGGAAGAGAAGGGGCTTGTCACTTCAGAGTACCGGATTCAGTCTGAGAAGCCAGTGGTCGGACGGTCCGAAGTGGTCTTTGTGCCCACAGCGTATGCTCGCCAGCGGTTCGTTGAGCTCGCTGGAACTGCGGATCCAGGAGACTGGGATAGCGTCAAAAAACGGATCACGGAGACAATTCGTGACGGTGAGTTGCAGGATCAGGCAACGGTAGAGGAGGTGTTGGCACGCGTTCCCCCAGACGTGCCCGCTGTGCTGCGTTATTGCATCGAGGTGATGACGATCATCGTCCTGCGCCTTGGAAAAGGCACTGGGCGACAGATCCTGGCAGCGATTCTGCCGCAGATCATCAAGGATACGGGCTCAGTTACACGTTCCGGGTTGGTGCTGCTGGGCGGCTTTGCACTCGGATTGCTGGCATACGAGGGTAAAGGTGATCTTGAGTGGCGTCACCTCCTCTTGGAGCACATCGAAAGGTACCAGTCGTTGGTTGCGAACATGGAGCCTTCCCTTTGCCGCCGTTTGGGTGAAAGCATGAACGCTGTAGTTGTCCCAATGCTAAAGTCGTGAGGTTTTTTTGCCGAGTATTTTGGTCTTTTTGGAGAATCGCGTATGAATGTAGCAATTGAGGCACTGCGGGCAACGAAAATCTACGCCGGCCAGTTCAAACAGGACCGGCCTGCCCTTGATGCTATCAGTTTGCAGGTCGAGACAGGACAGCTATTTGGCTTGGTCGGGCCGGATGGCGCGGGTAAAACCACCCTGTTGCGCATTCTTTCCACGGTTATGCAGGTGACATCGGGTTCAGTTAAGCTGTATGGTCTCGATGTGAGCAGACAGGCAGAGGCAGCTCGCGCTCGACTTGGATACATGCCGCAGGCATTCAGCCTGTATCCTGACCTGAGTGTGCTGGAGAACTTGCGCTTTTTCGCTGACATCTGTGGCGTGTCGCGCAACAAACAGAAAGCTCGCATTGACGAACTGCTGGAGTTCGCTCGCTTGACGGATTTCGCGTCCCGCCGCAGCGAGAACCTCTCCGGAGGGATGCGGAAGAAACTGGCCTTGGCGTGCGCATTGATCCACGAGCCGGAAATCCTCCTATTGGACGAACCCACCACAGGAGTAGACCCGGTTTCACGGCGCGAACTATGGCAGCTATTAGCGAAAGTCATCCAGCAGGGGGTGACCGTCATGGTAGCTACCCCGTATATGGATGAGGCAGAGCGCTGCAATCGAGTGGGCATGATATACCAGGGGCGCATGCTGGTTTCCGGTACGCCAGGTGAACTGGAAGCGCAGATGCCCTTCCACATCATCGAGGTCAAAGCCCGACCGCGACGCGTCCTTCGAGCTGCGGCGGACAGCACGCAGGGCGTTCTTCGTTGGCGAGCCGTGGGAGACAGCCTACGGCTTTCGGCAGACAACCCCTTGCAGGTGATACCGCGCATCGCAGAAGCGCTAGAGAAAGAGAATGCGGACATTGCCGCTCTGCGCGAAGTGCGACTGACGATGGAGGACGTTTTCATCCACCTGGCAGAGAAACAGGGGGATACAGCGTGAGCGCGCCGACATCTGTGGAGGTCACCCAGTTGACCCGTCAGTTCGGTGATTTCACCGCTGTAGATCACGTCAGTTTCGAGATCCCGCGCGGTGAGATCTTTGGCTTGCTCGGGCCAAATGGTGCAGGCAAGACCACCACCATACGCATGCTGTGCGGAATCCTGCGTCCCACCTCGGGAGACGCCCACGTCCTGGGATATGACATCACGCACGAGCCGGAAAAGGTCAAGCACCACATCGGGTACATGTCGCAGAGATTCGCCTTATACAACGACCTGACAGTCTGCGAAAACCTGGATTTCTATGCCAACCTGTACAACGTCGAGCGGAAGAACTACAGGGCACGCCTTGCTCAACTCATTGATGAATCGGGCTTGCGCGGGCTTGAGAAACGACGCGTCAGTAAGCTTTCCGGGGCGTGGCGGCAGAGGTTGGCGCTGGCTTGCGCCATTGTACACGAGCCGCCCATGCTTTTCCTCGACGAGCCCACCGCGGGTGTGGATCCAGTCTCGCGGCGTGAGTTCTGGGAGATGATCTATCGCCTCGCGGGCCAGGGCGTGAGCGTGCTGGCAACCACGCATTACATGGATGAAGCAGAATTCTGCAACGTCATCGGGATGATGGATCATTCTCGTTTGATTGCCCTCGATGCTCCTGATGCATTGAAGGCAGCCATGAAGGGTACCCTCTTTGAGATAAGTTGCAGCGACCCCGAGCACGCCGAGCGCATCATCATGGACCTGCCTTTGGCGTTTGAGGTAGCAGCGCACGGGGTGCTGCTACACGTAGTGGCTGAGTCGGACGATGATCGGGCGGTCCTGGTAGAGATGCTGAACTCCCAAGGGATTGCAGTGGAGTGTATTGAGCGCGTCCTGCCCTCGCTGGAGGATGTGTTTGTATCCCTGGTAGAACAAGAGAATCGCCTGCAGGTGCGGGCTGCTATCGACTAAGGGGGTTGGCATGGGACAAGGCTATCGCCGTATGGCAACGATCGCTCGTAAAGAGTGGCTGCACATCATTCGCGATCCGCGCACCTTGATGTTGGTCATCATCATGCCCGTTATGATGCTTGTCCTGTTGGGGTACGCAGTTGCCAATGATGTGGAGGATATTCCCCTGGCGGTTGCCGATATGTCGCAGACCACTGCCAGTCGGTCGTTGGTAGACAAATTCACAGTAAGCGGCTTCTATATGTGGACATACACTGCCCAGAGCGAGTCCGAGATCCTGGCGTTGCTGGACACCGGTGCAGTCAAAGCTGGTCTGTATATCCCCGAGGACTATGGGCGCAGGATCAGCACCGGCGGCTCCAGCGCAATCCAATTCTACATCGATGGCGCCAATCCTACCGTTGCTCAGACCGCTCAACTGGCCGCAGAAACTGTAAGCCAAGCAGTCTCGCAGGAAATCCTCATCCAACGACTGGAGAGCAGCGGCGCAGGCATAACCCTAAGCCTGCCCGTCGATGCGCACATCCGGTACCTGTATAACCCAGATTTGCGCCGCATGAATTTCATGATCCCCGGACTGGTAGCGGTCATTCTCCAGGTTCAGACCTTGCTCCTGACCGCTTTTGCCATCGTGCGCGAGCGCGAGCAGGGCACGCTGGAGCAACTGATCGTGACACCTGTTCGTTCCTGGGAACTGATGCTCGGCAAAATCCTCCCCTTTGTCTTGGTGGCTTTCCTGAATGTGGCTATGACGGTAGGAGTAGGAGCTGTCATGTTTGGGGTAAGGGTTGCCGGCAGTATGCTGCTCCTCGCCGGGTTGAGCCTGATCTTCCTGCTCGGGTCACTGGGTCTGGGCGTGCTGATTTCCACTATCTCCAAGACCCAAATGCAGGCTATGTACATGGCATCATTCATCATGCTGCCATCTGTCCTCCTGGCAGGGCTGCTCTTCCCGCGTGAGAACATGCCGTGGCTGGCGCACTACACTGGTTACCTGTTGCCCGTCACGTACTATCTGGAAATCGTGCGTGGAATCATCCTCAAGGGTGTGGGATTTGCCGTTCTGTGGCATTGGGTCTGGCCCATGGCGGTCTTCAGCATTGCCGTGTTCATGGCCAGTGTGCTCATGTTCCACAAACGTCTGTAGGGGATTGTGATCCCCTTTTTGGTTTCCCTCTAGATCAATAGGAGACTGCTGATGAGAAGACTAACCTTCGTTTACATGCCTCTGCTGGTGATCTGCAGCCTCGTGCTGAGCGCCTGCAACTTGACGGGTAATTCGAACTCTACCGTGCTGACCGCTTCCGGCACGATTGCTTCCCGCGAGGTACGGATCGCTCCTCAGATCGGTGGGGAGGTGGCTTCGGTCAACGTCGAGGAAGGCCAGCAGGTGAGCGCGGGTGACGAGCTTTTCCGGCTGGACAATACCTTGCTTGTGGCGCAACGCAATATCGTCCTTGCCGGACTTGAGACCGCCCAGTCCGCCGCAGTCGTTGCAGATGCCGCGGTTGCCTCCGCCCAGGCTCAATACGATGCGACCGTGAATGCTGCATTGAACGCGGATAGACAGAATCGCACAGGTGACTGGCTCGGCAAACAACCAGCAGGTTCTGGGCAATCCACCTGGTATTTCGGCCGGACGGAGCAGTTGGAGGCAGCGCGGGCCAATGTCACTNNTGCCGCCCAACAGGACTTGGACGCCGCCAGGACGAATCTGTCGGAGGTCGTGCAAAGAGCAACCAGTCAGGGTTTCAGCAGTGCAGAGCAAGACCTTATCAACGCTCGATTGGCATACGAGATTGCCGGGGATGTGCTTCAACGTGCCAAGCAATCGGATAGCCAGGCTCTGAAGGACGAAGCCCAAGCGCTAGTCAATGATGCTCAAGCTGATCTTGATGCTACACAACGCACGTACGACAGGGCTCTGACGACCGAGGCCGCTGCCAATATCCTGAAGGCACGGGGGGAATTCCGGATTGCCCAGGAACGCTATGATACGGCCCTGGACTATGCACGCGGCCTGGAGACTGGGTTGAGTTCGCCGCAGGTGGTCGTGGCTGCCGCTGCTCTGGCACAGGCCCAAGCTGCAGCAGAACAGGCGCAGAGCGCCATCGGGCAGGCACAGGCCAACCTGGCATCGGTTGATGCGCAGATTGAGAAGACAGTCGTTACGGCGCCGACGGATGGTTATGTGCTTGCCCAGAACCTGGAAGTTGGTGAAATGCTGGCTCCTGGTGGGGTGGTCATCACCATTGGGCAACTCCAGGAAGTAGAGTTGGTGGTCTATATCCCAGAAGCCGAGTACGGCAGGGTAGACCTCGGTGACGAAGCCGAAATCACCGTAGACTCCTTCCCAGATGAGACGTTCCTAGGAGCGGTTGTACACATCTCCGATAAGGCAGAGTTCACACCGCGTAACGTTCAGACCGTAGAGGGAAGGCGTGCCACGGCGTATGCGGTGAAGCTGCTCGTGCCCAACCTGGATCTGGGGCTCAAACCGGGAATGCCCGCAGACGTTACTTTCCCAGAGTGATGCCGCAGTTAGGAACGACCGCTTTTCGACCGCGGACGCCATAGAAACAGGAGGAGACATGTCTGAGCCAAAGCGCAGAGTAGCCGTCGTCACCGATAGTTGTTCGTCGCTCACCCCGGCCATGGGGGAGGAATACGGGCTTCACATCGTCCCGGTATATGTCATGAGCGGGGATCAGACCTATATCGACGGCGTCAGTCTGGATGCTGAGACCCTTTACCGTTTGCTGCAGAGTAGCCAGCGGCTGCCGACTACGTCTCAACCCACCCCCCAAGATTTCCTGAACGTCTACACCGCCCTCGCCGAACAGGCCGAGGCCATCGTCTCGATCCACATCTCTCATGAGATGAGCGCCACGCTCGATTCGGCTCTGATTGCCTCCCAGCAGCTATCGCCGTTCCCAATCCGCATCATCGATTCCCGCTCGGTCTCCTTGGGGCAGGGCATGATCGCCGTCGCTGCAGGTCGCGCCGCCGCCGCCGGCAAAGGGTTGCACGAGGTGGCCTTCCTGGCGGAGGAGTTGATCCCCTGGGTAAGCATCATTTTCACTGTGAACACACTAGAGTACCTGCACAAAGGAGGGCGCATCGGCGGCGCGACTGCGTTCCTGGGCTCGGCCCTGGGCATCAAACCGGTCCTGCACGTGCTGAATGGCCGGATCGAGCCGCTGGAGCGGGTACGCACAAAACAACGGGCCATTGAGCGAGTGCTCCGACTGATGGCCGAACGCGTCGGAGAGGCTCCCGGCCTGCGCGTCGCGATTCTGCACTGCCACGTGCCGGAAGAAGCGGCCGCTC
>DDYO01000264.1 GCA_002348045.1 Anaerolineales bacterium UBA2232 | reverse complement strand
AGGAGGTAGAGGAGGCCCTGGGAGAGGGCGTGCAGATGGAGTTCCTGACCGCGCCGGTGGAGGTGCTGGCAGACAAGGGGCGGGTGGTTGGAGTGCGTTGTGTGCGCATGCGCCTCGGTGAGCCCGATGCACGCCATCGCCGCCGGCCCGAGCCCGTTCCGGGATCGGAGTACACGCTGGAGGTCGACACCCTGATTCCTGCACTGGGCCAATCGGCCGACCTTAGCATGCTTAGCCAAGACATCTGGACCCGCGACGGGCTGATCGAGATCAATGAATTCGGCGCCACGACCAGACCGGGCTGGTTTGCCGGCGGAGACGCTGCAACGGGCCACGGCACCGTTGCACACGCCATTGGTTCCGGGAAACGGGCAGCGCTGGCCATCGACCAGCTGCTCGGCGGGGAAAAGCTCAGCAGCTTTCCCTCATTGGAGGAGCCAATGGTCGCCGCGGGGCGTCCGATGGACGGGCAGGTCGTGCGACTGGACGACATGAACCTGGCTTACTTTGAGCAGTCTGAGCCCAAGGCACTCTCTCGCCGGCCTGGTGAGCAGCGGATCCGAGACTGGGACGAAGTGATTTGCGCCTTGACCGTGCAGGAGGCTCGCGATGAAGCGGCGCGTTGCATGAGTTGTGGAACCTGCAACAGCTGTGATCAGTGCTGGCTCTTCTGCCCGGATGTCAGTGTACTCCGGTCGCCTGACGGCAGCTACTCCATAGACTATGACTACTGCAAGGGCTGTGGCGTGTGCGTAGAAGAATGCCCGCGAAAGGCCATTGCCATCGAGGAGGAAGTGGCATGGAAAAAGTGATCATGGGGAATCACGCCGTTTCATACGGCGTGCGCTTGGCGCGGGCACAGGTCATTTCTGCCTACCCCATCACCCCCCAGACGCAGATAGTCGAGATGCTTTCCGAGTTCTGTGCTGATGGCTCCCTGGATGCTCAGTTCATCAAGGTGGAATCGGAGCACTCGGCGATGGCAGCAGTGGTCGGGGCAGCGTTCACCGGTGCTCGCACGTTCACGGCGACGTCCTCCCATGGCCTGGCGTACATGCACGAGGTGCTTCACTGGGCATCTGGCGCCCGTTTGCCCATCGTTCTAGCCAATGTCAATCGCGCTCTTGGGCCTGGATGGTGCATAGGCACGGAACAGACGGACAGCCTGGCACAACGCGACACGGGCTGGATGCAATTCTACTGCGAAACCAACCAGGAGGTTCTGGACACCATCATCCAGGCCTATCGCATCGCCGAGACCGTTGGGTTGCCCGCCATGGTCGTACTGGCTGGCTTTGTGCTTTCACACACAGAGGAGCCGGTGAATATCCCTGACCAGGAGCAAGTCGACCGCTTCTTGCCGTCTTACAGACCTCAGTTCTACCTCACGCCGGGTGAACCGCATGCGTTCAACAGCCTAGTTTCGCCGGACGACTTTATGGAGTTGCGCTTCAAGATGCAACGGAGCATGGAAGAGGCAGTGGACGTGATCAGTGCGGTCGGAGCCGAGTTTCAGCGCGTCTTTGGTCGCAAGTATGACCTGACGGAAGCATACCGCGTCGATGACGCAGAGCTGGTGCTGGTGACCGCGGGGAGCATCACGAGCACAGCCCGCTTTGTAGTCGACGAAATGCGAGCCTTGGACAAGCGGGTGGGCCTCTTGAAGATACGCGTATTCCGGCCCTTCCCCTTTGCGGCGGTTCGAGCGGCCCTGGGCCGCGTGGCGAAGGTAGCCGTCATCGATCGCAACATTTCGTTTGGCTGCGGTGGTATTTTTTCCAGCGAGCTTCAATCTGCCTTCTGCGCCATGCCTGATGCGCCGCTGTTTTTCTCGTTCATCGCAGGTCTCGGAGGGCGTGATGTGACGCCCGAGACGATCCGGGGGATCGCTGAGTCTGCTCTGGTGCAGTCCGTTCCGACAGGTCAGATCGAGTGGGTGGAGGTCAAGAGGTGAGCGACCAGGTTCCCGCGCAGGAGCTGATGTATTCTGGTCACCTGGCCTGCCCAGGCTGCGGCGGACCATTGGCCATGCGCTATGCCCTCAAGGCGCTGGGTGAGAACACCATTGTGATCATTCCGGCCTCATGCTGGTCCATCATTGCCGGGCCGTTCCCATACTCCGCTCTCAACGTGCCGCTGCTACACACCCTGTTCGAGACAGGTGGCTCGATGGCCTCGGGAGTTCGTGCGGGGCTTGTTGCCCGTGGCTTTCACGACGCGACGGTACTGGCGTTCGCTGGTGATGGTGGCACGTTTGATATCGGGCTGCAGTCGTTGTCGGCTGCAGTGGAACGGAACGAGGACTTTATCTACATCTGCTATGACAACGAGGCTTACATGAACACGGGCATTCAGCGAAGCTCCGCAACGCCCTGGGGTTCATGGACTACCACAACCCCTCTTCGCAGCCCGAAGGACCAGCCGAAGAAGAACATCATCGCGATCATGGCCGCCCACCGAATTCCGTACGCTGCTACCGGGTCCGTGGCGTATCCACAGGACCTCATCCGAAAGGTGCAAAGGGCCAAGAGCATCCGAGGCAGCAAGTTCCTCCACATGCTCTCTCCTTGTCCTCCCGGCTGGAAGATGGAGCCCTCTCACTCGATTCGGGTGGCGCGGTTGGCGGTGCAAACGCGGGTTTTCCCGCTGTATGAAGTCGAGATGGGCGAAAAGTATATCATCAACGATTGGACGCACGAGCGTGCCCCCGTGAACGAGTACCTGAAGCTACAGGGTCGTTTTGCCCACCTCAGGGAACCTGACATCCAGAGCATCCAGGAGAGCGTGGACGCTGACTGGGACCGTTTGGTGCGGTTGGCCGCCATAACTGGGCAGGCAGTTCCTGATGGCCAGTCGGCACCTGTTGGCGCGTCGGGAGGAGGGCGTCCGTGAGGTTCGGCGACGCAGAGCTGTACGTGGTGAGCGATGGTGAGTTTCACATGGATGGCGGTGGGCTGTTTGGTTTGGTGCCCAAGGTTCTGTGGGAGCAGTTGCTGAAGCCGGATCACCTGAATCGCGTGGCCATGGCCCTGAACTGCCTCTTGGTGAGGTCCGCAGGAAAGACAATTCTGGTAGATACTGGTCTGGGAAGCAAGCTTTCCGACAGACAAAAGGGGATCCTTGGCTATGTGCCATCTGATGGCGGAGGTCTACTCGCATCGCTGGCGCGCCTCGGCGTCTCGGCCTCTGATGTTGACATCGTGATCAATACGCACCTCCATTCGGACCATTGTGGTGGCAACACCGTGGAACGGGAGGGGCAGGTTGATCCGACTTTTCCGCGAGCGGAGTACTGGATACAGCGCCGGGAGTGGGCGGAGGCGTTCTATCCTAACGAACGTACTCGACCGGCCTATGATCTCACCAACTTGGAACCTATTGCCAGGGAGGGTCAGCTGCGGCTTGTCTACGGTGACTGTCGGGTGACGAAGCAGGTGCGCTGCGCTGTCACCCGAGGTCATACGGCAGGGCATCAGAGCATCGTGGTGGAGGCTGGAGGGAACGTAGTAGTGTACCTGGGTGACCTTGCCCCCATGGCCGTCCACCTGCAACGCCTGGCATATGTTACCGCCTATGACAATGAGCCCATGGAGACGGTAGAGAGCAAGCGGACCATGAAGAGCTGGATGGTGGAGTGCGGCGCTAGCGCCGTGTTTGCTCACGACACCTGCATTCCGATTGGGCGCCTGCGTGACGACGAGGGGAAGACCACCGTGGAAGCAGTGCCATGGCCCAGATGAGTTAGCAAAGGATCGGCCGACAAGGCATCTATTGACGATGCGGTGAGCAGGAGAACCTGCTCACCGCATCGTGTCTAGAGGGTCAAAGCATCCCTAGCTTGACGGCGAGGGATAGGGCGCAAAGGTCGGTGCAGGCCCCACGGGGACCGTGGGGAACGGATAAGGCTCGGCCGTGCTGGGAGGCAACGGCGTCGCAGGGGGAGCCGTGGGCTGAACCGGCGCTCCAGTTGCCGTGGCGGTCGCCGTCATGACGGCTGTTGCAGGAGGAACGGTGGCTGCTGCCGTCGTGGGTGGAACAGGCGTTGCGGGCAAGGGCGAAGGGGTGACAGGCACGATGGTCGGTGCGGGGGTTGGGGTACTGGTGGGCTGCCCACCACCGCAGCCCACAACGAGCAGGGCAAGGGCTAGAAAAACCAGCACAGCAATGTAAGTCTGTGTGCGAACAACCACGCACTTGGGCATGACACAGTCTCCTCACGATCAGAGTTTCTACACGGGGGAGTATAGCACACATCTCGGGAGACAGCAAGGCCTATGCGAAGCGGCTGAGCAGGCCTGCATCGAGTTACAGGTGTCCCGCCCAAGGGGCAGAGCCTGCGTTCCGTCCATAGCCGTTCAGGCCTGGTTTGGCGAGCATTGGAACTGGTGCATAATGGGGCGACCAACAGAAATGGGGAGGCTGAGAACATGATGTCTGGCGACGAGATGGTGTCATTGTTGTGCAACCTGATCGCGATACCCAGCGTGAACCCTTGCGCCGATGCTGAGTGCGTCACGGTACCGTACGGTGAGGGCCGGGTGGCAGAGTTCGTCTCGGCGTACTTCCAATCCTACCCAGTGGCAGTTCAGCGCCAGGATATTTGTGCGGGCCGCTCCAATATCCTGATCCGCGCCCCTGGCGCTGACTCATCTGCGGCGCCTCTCCTGCTCGAAGCGCATATGGACACAGTTGATACGGAGGGAATGCGGGAGCCTTTTACGCCTCGCATCGACGACGGCAAAGTCTTTGGGCGTGGCGCCTGTGACACCAAGGCCAGCTTGGCGGCGATGATGCTGGCACTGAGCGAATTGCTCCAGGAGAAGGCACCGTTGCCCAGGGACGTGTACCTTGTTGCCGCTGCCGATGAGGAATGGGGCATGCAGGGCATTCGCTCCTTGATTGGTGCGGGAATACCCTTCGCCGGTGCGGTGGTGGGCGAACCGACGCGCTTGAGGGTAGTGCCGGCCACCCTGGGTCAGGTCTATCTGCAGATGGTTGCTCATGGCAAGGCAGCTCACACTTCCACCCCAGAGAAGGGCGTGAATGCTATCTACCTGATGACCGATGTGATCGGAGCCCTGCGACGCCGGACGGCGGCCGAGTTTCCCCCGAGAGCTCATCCCCTCTGTGGGCCTCCCCTGCTGTGTGTGTCCATCATCGAGGGGGGCAACAGCGAACACGTGGTTCCCAGTGATTGTCGCATCGCCATCGATCTGCGACTCACGCCCGGCAGTACCTGGGAGCAAGCCGCCGTTGAGCTGGAAGGATGGCTGGCACAGGAGCTGGATGCGGCCACCTTGGAGCGGGTCGAAATCCTCGAACCCCACAAGAACGTGCCTCCGCTGTCTACGGATCCCAGCCACCTCATGGTGCAGGCCCTGTGCAAAGCCAGTCAGGACGCACTCGGGTGGACGGAGGTAGCCGGGGTGCCGTATAACACCGACGGCAGCTGGCTCTCCGCCTCGGGAGTGCCGGTGGCTGTCTTTGGCCCGGGTGATATCGCCCAGGCTCACGGACCCAACGAGTATGTGTCGATCAACGAGGTGCGCCAGGCAGTGGATGTGCTCAAACGGTTCATCATGGGGTTCATCCCGTGATACTTCAGGGCGAAGGGCCAGGGTCGCAGGGCCGGTGCGCCGCTGGCATGCTATTGGGAATGGAGAGATCTTGATGAGGAAACAAGCCGCACTCTCGCCGGGAAATCTGACGATGATGGCGGTCTTTGCACATCCCGATGATGAGGCCTTTGGAGTGGGCGGCAGCCTGGCCAAGTGTGCCCGCGAGGGAATCGCGGTTCATCTGGTCACGGCTACAAGGGGCGAGGCTGGCGCTATTGCCCAGTCCGAACTGGCGACAGAGGCGAATCTACCCTATGTTCGGGAGCAAGAGCTGCGCTGTGCCTGCGAAGTGTATGGCATCCATCCTCCCCATTTCCTGGACTATGTTGACGGGCAGTTGACCGTGGTGCACCAGGGGCAGGCAGTGGGCAAAGTCGTGCGGCTCATCCGTGAGCTCAGGCCTCACGTGGTGCTGACTTTCGGACCCGATGGCATTTACGGTCACTATGATCACCTTGCCGTGCACCGTTGGGTG
>DDYO01000045.1:3115-4521 GCA_002348045.1 Anaerolineales bacterium UBA2232 | reverse complement strand
CCGGTAGTAGCTTTGCCTCAGCCTCTTCAGGTGGTGTGTATCCGATGGAACATAAAAACACAGTAACCGCACGTTAGTGCCCGTCACAACATAGAACAACGTACCGCTGGGAAGTTTATTGTCGAATTCGAACCGGGTGCGAGGCAATGAATGCATCAATAAAACCCTGGATATCTTTTCCGGCGAATCCGAGCTGAGCGGCAAACTCCTGGTAAGCGAAACGAGCGCGTATTAACGCTTTATAGGAGCCCAAATAGACCAGTGAAATTGACCGCCACTTTGAACATCGGCCAGACCTCTGATCATTGTTCTTCTATTCCAGTTGCCAAACAGCAGAGCTTCAAGAGCTTCCAGCGTTCGAAGCTGGGACCAGCGTGAGGAAAGCCGTCGTGGAAGCCAAGACCCACAGCATGGAACCCGCAGGCTCGCGTATGGTGACCTACAAGTCCACGGCTGACCGCGCCGCTGTGCGTGCCCAGGCTGCTGAAGCTTTGCGCACCGGCCAGATCCCCCACGGCGAATTCAGCGCCATGTAATGGGTAGACCAACTGCTTGAGTTGGATTGAAGCAGTTGCGGGACTTCCCGTGGTGGTGGCACTTTGCATTTGCGGGTGCTGCTGCCATGGGGAGTGTTAACTGAACCGCAGGGGCGGGCAGGCAGATTGGGCTCCCTTTGGGAGCCCTTTCTGTTTGTGGGCCCCATCTCTGCAAGCAGCTGTAAAACCCTGCGAGATCCGAGCATTCGGAGCAGAAGTGAGAGATGAACGGTGCTCCAATCGGGCTCCGTTTTGTTCGACTCGATGTCTTCCTCTGTGAATCGTTTGTTCTCTTGGCCAGGCCGTGTGCGCCTGGCGGCAGTGCTGGCCCTCTCTCTTGCCAGCGTTGCTCTCCCGAATCTTTCCTGGGCGCGTTCTCCGCAGTTCGACAGTGCGGCGCTGCTCACACCCGAGCCCACCTCCTTTGCGCAGTGCCCGCAGTTCTTTGCGAAGGGCAACCCACCCGCCATCACGCCCCGGCCGCAGTTGCGCGAGCTTTGCTATGAAGCGTTTGCGGTGCTGCACTCCGGCACGACCATGACACCGGTGTTCGTAGCTCAGCGGTTGAACCGCAAGCTCATCGAGGATGCGGATGAGAAGCGGGCCAAGCGGTTCTTTGCGGATGCNNCATATGGCACCTGCGGGAGACATGCCAACACCTACGGCCATGGCCCAGAGCTTCAGTCTCGCGAACATGGTTCCCCAAAATGCCCAGCACAACGGCGGCGCCTGGAACAAGATCGAGCAGGACACGCGGCACTATGTGAAGCGGGCCAAGGGCGATGTGTTTGTGATCACCGGGCCGGTGTTCACGGATGCGGGGCCACGCATTGGGGCAAACGAGGTGAAGGTGCCGACCTATCTGTACAA
>DDYO01000045.1:0-3042 GCA_002348045.1 Anaerolineales bacterium UBA2232 | reverse complement strand
TTATAAATCGATCCTTTCCAACCTCTAACCGTGAGCATCCATGAACCGCGCAGAACTCGTTGAAATCCTGGCTTCCAAGAATGACCTATCCAAGACCGCAGCCAATGCGGTGCTGGAAACGCTGATCGACACCATCCAGACCGCCGTCAAGAAGGGCGATGCTGTGCAGCTGGTGGGTTTTGGGACCTTCAAGTCGGCCAAACGTGCAGCCCGCACGGGCAAGAATCCATCGACCGGTGCAGCGTTGAAGATCCCGGCGAGCACGGTGCCCAAGTTTGTGGCCGGGGCCAAGTTCAAGGCCGTGGTGGATCCCAAGGCTGCGAAGCGCAAGGCGGACAAGGCTGGGAAGTAAGTACCGCTCGTTCGATCTCCACCGGAACAAACCGCCACAGGCTCTTGCCTTTGGCGGTTTTGTTTTTTGGGTACGAAGACGAAGTGCGATACGTCGTTGCGTCTGCTCCCTAAGTACGGGATAAGGCGTCAAAGTTACCATCGGGCATATGAATACATTTTCTAATGCCTTTCGCGCTGAGGTCGTTCGCATGGCGCGCAAGGAGCTCAAACCTGAACTCCAGGGCATGCGCAAGGCGATCACCGGCCATCGCTCCGAGATCGCGGCACTGAAGAGGGAAGTGAAGAGCCTCACTTCGCAGCTGAAGTCGGCTCAACGCCAGACCAAGGTTGGGGGTGGGGCTGCGCCATCTGATCAGCCCAGAGTTTCGAAACGCGCCGCGCGCGAGGAATTCGTTTTCGCGCCGGAGATGCTGGCGCAGATGCGCAATGCATTGGGCGCCACCCAGCTTCAAATGGCGGCCCTGTTGGCCGTCTCTCCTCTCACGTACTCGCGGTGGGAGAAGGGGCAGGCCCAGCCCCGGACCAAACAGCTGGCAAAGATTGAGGAACTGGTGAACATGGGACCAGCCAAGGCCGAGAAGAAGATGCGCCAGCCTGCAAAGGCCTGAGGTCCAGCTGCGCTGCTTGCGCTGTGGACCGCCACGGAGGATCTAGGCGAAGCTGCCTTTCTGGATTTGCAAGAGCGTTGCTTGGACCAACGCCAGCCCTTCGGGTTCTTGCAGGACATCCCACGGGCGGCGGTTTCCGAGAGCGGGGAGTGGCGCCGCTAGCCACTCCTGCAGCCAAGCCTCGGCGTTGAATCCCTCGGGGTTGCCCGATTCCATCACGATCTGCTGGACCAGATCCGTCAGAACCTGTGGGGGATGAGCGTCGTTGGGGCGGGCCATGCCGCATTCTGGTCTCGCACCCCGCCACTCGCAACCCTGGGGCTGGGTCTTGTCATGACGATGCGACCCGCGTGTTTGCCTACCACGCGCGTGTTAGATAACATGGCCGTGTTACTACCCTCGCCGCTATGCCCTCTCCCAAGACATCCCAACGAACTGCGCAAGCACTTCAGCGCGTGGCTGGGCTGTTTAAATCCAAGGGTTGGAAGGTCCTGGCCGGTGAGCCCGGCAGCACCGGGCCGGACCTCGTCGTTCGGCGGCGGGGTAAACGCTACGGAGTGGTACTCAAAGCCACACCCGAGGGGCGAGCAGACCGGGTGATTCCTCTGTTGTCCCAAGCCGTTCTTGAGGCCCGGGCATATGCCCTTCAGTCACGTGGATCCATGCCCCTGGCCGTGGTGCATGTGGACCATGCGCCGAGAGCGAACAGCTTTCGCTGATCACTTGGTTGAAGGCCTGCCCGGAATAGGGCCGAATTCCGCGCAAGCTCTCCGCCGCCATTCCGGCTCAGCTGCCGCCGTGTTTAACGGCGTCGGAAGCCGAGCAGCTCGCTGCACCAGTGGTTGGAAAGAACACTGCACAGCGCACTTTGGATGCCCTGCGACATCCCTGATGAAGAGCTGGGGCGCGTCCGGTGGGGCGCCCACCCCTTAGCTGGCCAGGCCTGCGCTGCCGCTTTCGTTGCAAAGGACAAGCAAGGCCTTGCTTCCGAGCTCGCGCATGGCCAGGCCACGGTTGGCAGCGTCCCGACAAGCCTGTTGCTCCAAGGCTTGGCGCTGCTCGGCCTGGAGCGCCTTGTGGACGTCCTTGTAGGGGGTTTTGCCTTCCTCGATTTCCTGGGAGAGCGCTATTTCGGCCAGGGCCTGGATTTGGCAGAGAATGGGCGACACACCGGGAGAGCCCTGAGAAAGCTGTTTCGTCCGCTCGGTGACAACGGCGTCAACGCCGAAGTCCTGGATGGCTCGCTGTGCGTGGTACTGCTCTCCGGCGGCGCGGATGTACGTAGTCGGTGTGGGCATAAAGTGCTCCTTAGCAATTGATAATGCAGACGAGAAACGGAGTCTGCGGTTCCGAGGCGAAAGACATTCGCCGGAGGGAATTCTGAAGGTGCAAACATCAAAAGTCCGACGCGAATCGGAGTAGCTTGGCTGATGCGNNTTTAGGAGAGCCAGCGGAGCGGAGCCTGCGCAGGATGATGCGGAAGTTCCATGCACCTGGAGGGAGCTGTTGCCTCGGCAAAAAGCCGCTGTCTACGAATTTGTGGCGGAGGTGAAAACCCTGTCCTTAGAGGACTCCAAAGCTCTGTGCCTCCAACACCCTGTCGACGCCGCTTTCATCGCCAATGCAATCAGGGAGAACTTCGGCTTGTCTCGAAAATGGCGCGCAAGTCTCAACGCGACAATCCCCCTAGAGGCTTGGACCGCCTCCAAAGACGTGCCTGGGATTCGAACACTTAGCGACGACTTGGACAGCGAACTGCATCTCTTTGCGGAGCATGCTGGCGTCTCAGAAATCCGCCAACCGGCCGGGTTAGAGAGCCTGCGTGGAGTGCACCTCAAATTGTCGGAGGGGGTACCTCCGGCCGTTCAGCAAAAGTACAGCAACCTGATTCGCTGGATGGATCGCAGCAACCTAGCAGCGACCAAAGCGCATCCGCTCCTGGAGTTCGGGGGCATTTGCCAGCTCTCGATAGCGGTAGAGCATCTGTACTCCCAAACGTGCACTTACCTTAGCGAGTTTCACTTTTCCCTGCCAGCCTTTGCAGAGCAGTGGCCCCCAGAGCCGTCCGCCCCCGGGGGGC
>DDYO01000254.1 GCA_002348045.1 Anaerolineales bacterium UBA2232 | reverse complement strand
CCGTATCATGCAAAGAGCGCATGATCGAACCCGCATGACCGCGGGTGATGCGCAATCACGTTAGCCTGACGAGAAGGAATCGAGGGGCCATGCCGGCTCACAGCCTTATGAATTTCGCATCGGGTCTGAGTGCGAAACTCGCCGCCAAGTCCCGCCATGTGTCCATGTTCCTTGGCGCTGGCGTTGGTGCGTCGTGCGGGTTGCCCGATGTCGCTGCTCTCCAGGACAAGGTGCTCGAGAGTCTCGACGGCGACGCCAAGGAGTCCATGGCCTCTCAGCTCGAGGGAAGGATTATCGAGGAGGCATTAAGCAGGCTGCGGAGGATCGCCGCACTGGTTCAAGATGATCAGACTGTCGACGGCCTTACTGGGCCAGAGGCCGCTGGACTCGACACCGCGGTCTGCCAGTCCATAGTGGCGGCTCTGGCGTTCGACGATGCGAACCTGCAGCCCGTCGAGCATTTCGCCGCGTGGGCGGGCCGTGCAAGCTACGATCTTCCCCTAGAGGTATTCACGGTGAATTATGACCTGCTGCTCGAGACCGCTCTTGAAGGCCGTGGTGTGCCCTACTTCGATGGATTCGTCGGCAATCTGGAGGGTTCCTTCCAGACTCAATTGGTCGAGTCTGCAGCAGGCGGTCGAGACTGGGTGCCGTCGTTCTTCGTCAGGCTCTGGAAGCTCCACGGATCAGTCAACTGGGTACGGCAGGATGATGGGCACGTCGTGCGGATGGGGCGGCCCGTTCCAGAAGGACTTGCAGCCGCCATCTACCCCTCAGACATGAAGTACGATGAGTCACGCCGCGTGCCTTTTGTGGTTCTCGCCGACCGCCTTCGAAGATCCTTGTATCAGCCAGAGTCACTCACGCTGGTCGCCGGCTACTCCTTCGGAGACAGCCATCTCAACGAGGTCATCTTCGATGCAGCCGGACGCTGCGAGCGATCGGAAACCGTCGTCTTCTGCTACGGCGACATACCTGTACACCTTGCGCAGCAGGCTGTCGTGGCACCCAATCTCCAAGTAGTCTCTCCGAGCGAAGCGATACTCGGTGGTGTTCGAGCCAACTGGAAGAAGCCAGAGGATCCTCCCCCCGACCTCTGGAACGATGACGGCTGCGCTTTGGGGGATTTCCGTCATCTCGCTGCCTATCTTGCTCGCAGCACAGCTCGGGAGTCTGAGGCAGATCCTCTCCTCGCCCTCCTACTTTGCCAGGCTCCGGAAGTGCCTCATGAGGCGGGCGGGGCGAACGACAATGGCTGAGCGCGAACCGACCTGCATTGGTCGCGTGAAACATGTACTGGGAGCCACCGTTACTGTGGCTCTCGACCCCGACCTTGCAGGTGTTGCCCCAATCTACCGTGGCAAGCTGCAGCCAGTCGGACAGATAGGCTCCCTGGTTCGCATCCCTCAGGGCCTTGTGGACTTGATCGGCACGGTCAGTCTCGTCGGGATCGCGGAGCTGGCTGGCCCTGTGCCGCCCGTAGACACGGCACAGCGAGACGAGCGGTGGCTCCAAGTACAACTTCTTGGAGAAATCGACCGCGGTACCCGACACTTCCAGCGAGGCGTCGGATCATACCCTGGCCTGGATGATCCCGTGCATTTCGCGACACCGGAGGAGCTCAAGTCCGTATTCCCCCGTCCCGACGAAGCGCACGTACGACTGGGCTGCCTAGCCGCGGCAGAGGAGGTTCCTGTTGCCCTGGATGCGTCACGCCTCGTCGTTCGGCACGGCGCAGTAGTCGGGTCTACCGGATCTGGGAAGACAAGCGCCGTAGCCTCTATACTTCAGAGTTTCGTGAATGGGGGGTGGGGAGCGGCCAACATTGTGGTCATCGATCCCCACGGCGAGTACGGCAGTGCAATGGGCGCGCACGCGTCCGTACGAAGCGTTCTGCTGCATGGCGATGCGGGCCTGCGAGTCCCGTATTGGGCGCTACCAGCGGAGGACATATCGCGGGTGTTTGCTGGTGGCCCTGGTGGAGCGACCTGGGCAAAGCGTTTTGCCGAAGTGGTCGCAGAGGAGAGGCGGCGGTTTGCAGAATCCGCACAGTGGTTGACGCTGGACCCGACTGCAATCACCGCTGACACGCCGGTACCGTTTGACCTGCGCTCTGTGTGGCTCGCCCTGGATACAGAGAATCGCGAGACGCGAGACGTGACGAACGATCCAAGCACTGCACGTCTTGAGGAACCAGGAGATGTGGCCGCCTTGAGGTCGGCTCGCTTCACACCCTACCGCCCCGCGGGTCAACCCCCCAACAAGGCTCCAACCTATGGTCTGTATGGGACGATGCCGGACCTTCTCCGGCTGGGGCTGCTTGACCCGCAGCTTCGCTTCCTCCAGGAGCCGCAGGGTGACCCTCAAGGAACCGACCCACTCGTGCCGGTGGTTCAGGAATGGCTCGGCACGACCAAGCCGGTATCCGTGCTGGACTTCAGTGGAGTTCCTGCAGTTGCCACCGACATGGCAGTCGGCGTCGTGCTCAGTCTCCTGTTTGAGGTATGCCTGCGCGGGGAGCCCGAGGGCCCAGGCGTGGGTCGACCAAGCCCTGTACTTGTCGTGCTTGAGGAGGCGCACCGATACCTGGGCGAAAGCGGGTGCTCAATGGCTCAGAAATCTGCAAACCGGATTGCCCGAGAGGGGCGCAAGTACGGCATGGGCCTGCTGCTGGTCACTCAACGACCAACAGAGCTCCCCAAGACGGCATTGGCGCAGTGTGGAACGGTGATTGCACTCCGGCTATCCAACTCGGAGGACCAGGGCGCGATCAGGGCGGCTCTCCCTGATGCGGTAGCCGGTCTGGCAGCCGTCCTCCCTTCCCTGCGGACTCACGAGGCGATTGTGAGCGGCGAAGCAGTCATCCTTCCGTCTCGCACGCAGATTGACCATCCCGATCCTTGGCCTAGCGCGGAGGATCCATCCGTAGAGGTTTGGCGGAGGGAGCCTGGCATGCCCGATGTGACAGCTGCCTTGGCGGCATGGCGCGGAGTATATGAAGGTGAGGCCGAAGGGTGATTGAGTGGATGGCGGTGAGCGGGTCAACACGCGTAGTCGCAGAGGCATACGACCTGGAGAGCGAGACAATCTACGTGCGGTTTCCCAGCGGTGTCGAATGGTGCTATTCCGGGTGCCCCCCGCATATCTGGGAGGAGTTCACGGCCCCGGGGCAATCGCGGGGGCAGTACATTCATCGAGTGTTGAACCATCGGCCCAATTGTCGATACGCAGGCTAGCACCGGCATCCACCTGACTCGCTGATATGAGTTGGCCGGTCAATCCGATTCGCTGGGGTGGGCGTTGTGTTCGTCCGTCAAGCTAGGGCCGTAAGCAGGCGGCTGTGCAGCTGCCCACTATGACCACCAGAGAGTGTTCAGGTCAGAGGACGCATCCCCTGGCCTGTCTCGTTGCCGGGACAGGGGAGAAAGCGCCGCGGG
>DDYO01000219.1 GCA_002348045.1 Anaerolineales bacterium UBA2232 | reverse complement strand
AGCCGTTGGGCTCGGGCGGAAAGCGAGTGTGCACCCTCCCCGCATACTTTTGCGTGCGCATATCGTCGCGGATAATCTCGCGGATGAAATCAGTGGACGGTGTGGTTTCAGGCACGGTCATGATTAGGGCTCCCCTGCCGCTTGAGTCTCTGGGATAATACTCCTAGGATACGCGATTCCGCGGCCGCTGGCAAATTGGCTGTGCTCTTGCACCAGGGCATGCCACAAGCATAACACCCAACTTGACAAGCAGGGAAACATGGATATAATGGATCCAATCGTTTGTACCTTTCGTATCCATCCGTCAATGAGGACAAATGACCGCTGTTGACTTGCTTCCCGAGACGATCAAGCGATACATCTTTGCTCTGAACGCCAATGGCGCGGAAGGAGAAGAGGTCAAGCTCCCGCCTCTGGATGAATTGGCCAGGGAACTGGGGGTCAGTCGGGGTAAGTTGCGGGAGGATCTGCTGGCCGCCCAAGCCTACGGCTTGGTGGAGATGCGGCCAGGCGATGGCACTTATGTGCGGCCTTTCGATTTCTACGCCGCCGTGCGCCCACTGGTGCTCCACAGCGTATCGTTGAGAAGTGAGAATTTTGACCGCTTCTACCGTATGCGGGCTCAGATGGAGATCGCTTTCTGGGATGAGGCTGTCGGCGCCCTGACTGATGCGGATGTTCAGCGACTGGAGCAGATCATCGAGGAAGCCGAGCAAAAGTTGCACGGCAAGTTCGTAGTCATCCCGCATCGGGAGCATAGGGAATTCCATCTGCTGATCTTTGGCCGGCTGGACAACCCCTACGTGCGGGGCCTCTTGGAGGCATATTGGGATGCCTACGAAGCCGTCGGACTTCACCGCTACTTTGATCTGACCTACTACGAAAAGGTGTGGTTCAGCCATCGCCAGTTAGTCGAGGCGATTCGATCCAAGGATGTGGACAAGAGCCGAGCGATCCTGCGCCAGCACTTTACCTTTCTGGAGGATCGTATGGCCGGCAAAGTAGCGTGAACCAAGCTAGGCCCTGAGGAAAGCGCTAGCCAAGACAATTCAAACACGTCATAGCTTCCATAACCGATATGCCTCGGTAGCGTAGCCCGTTGATGTCCCTGTTGACCCCCTGGTGAGCGAGTCATCTCGCCGCCTCCCACACCGCTGTGCATGGCCACGAGTGCCTGTGCGCAGCGGTGCTTTTTTACCCTTCAGACGAAAAGAGCGACATGGCCCTAACGCAAGTACTTCCAGAGTTCGCGATTGAACGCAATCCCGACCGGTGTATTGCCTGTCAGGTATGCGTGCGCCAGTGCGCCAACGATGTGCACTCGTATGACGCAGGGGAAGACCGGGTCTTTGCCGATGAGCGTCGGTGCGTAGGCTGCCTGCGCTGCGTTACCCTGTGTCCCACACAAGCCTTGAGCATCCGCCACGTTCCTCCCGGTTTTCGGCCCAATGCCAACTGGACTGCCCAGCGCATCTCCAGCCTGCACAAGCAGGCCGAGACGGGGGGCATCCTGCTCACAGGCATGGGCTGCGATTTCCCCTATCCGGTCTACTTTGACCATCTCCTGCTTAATGCGGCGCAGGTGACCAACCCGTCCATCGATCCGCTCCGAGAGCCTATGGAGCTCCGCACTTACCTCGGTCGCAAGCCTGATCGCGTGGAGGTGGAGGATGGTCCCGACGGAATTCGCCTGAATGCCAGCGTCGGGCCACAGCTCACGCTGGAGGTGCCGATACTGTTTTCGGCCATGTCCTACGGGTCCATCAGCTACAACGCTTGTTTGTCCCTTGCCATGGCTGCGGAGCGCTGCGGCACCCTCTACAACACCGGAGAAGGGGGCCTGCATTCCAGCCTGTACGGCTATGGGCCGCACACCATAGCCCAGGTAGCTTCGGGACGGTTTGGCGTGCACCCTCAGTATTTGGAGGCAGCTGCGGCCCTGGAAATCAAGATCGGCCAGGGCGCAAAGCCGGGAATCGGCGGCCACCTGCCAGGGGAAAAGGTCTCAGCTGAGGTATCGCGCACCCGCATGATCCCTGAGGGAACCGACGCCTTGTCTCCGGCGCCTCACCACGACATCTATTCCATCGAGGACTTGCGCCAGCTCATTTATGCGCTGAAGGAGGCCACCGACTACAAGAAACCGGTGGGCGTCAAGATCGCGGCTGTGCACAATGTTGCCCCCATCGCCAGTGGGATTGCCCGGGCTGGCGCCGACTATATCGCCATCGATGGGCTGCGGGGAGGCACCGGCGCAGCCCCGACAGTCATCCGCGACAATGTCGGCATACCCATCGAGGTGGCCATCGCGGCGGTGGATGACCGGCTACGTGCCGAGGGCATCCGTAATCAGGTATCGATTCTCGCGGCCGGCTCCATCCGCTGCAGTGCCGATGTGGTCAAGATCATTGCCCTGGGCGCCGATGCAGTGTACATCGGGACCGCCTCGGTCATTGCGATGGGCTGTCACGTTTGCCAAAAGTGCTACACCGGCCGCTGCAATTGGGGTATCGCTACTCAGGACCCTTACCTTACCCGCAGGCTCAACCCCAACATCGGCAGCAGGGGGTTGGCTAACCTCATCCGGGCATGGTCGCTGGAAATCAAGGAGATGTTGGGAGGAATGGGCTTGAACGCCATTGAGAGCCTGCGGGGGAACAGGGACCATCTCCGCGGGATAGGCCTGAACCAGGCCGAGCTGGATATCCTGGGCGTAAGAGCAGTAGGATCATGAACGGACCTCATCTTGGTCATTGGGAATGGCAGCGATGAAACGGATTTATGTGCACGAGGAATACTGCATTGGGTGCCGACTGTGCGAGATCAACTGCTTGGTGCAACACTCCCAGTCGCGGAAGATCATCAAAGCCTTCCGGGAAGAGCCCAGGGCCATGGCCCGAGTGCTGGTGGAAGAAAGCGGCCCCCTGTCCTTTGCCATGCAGTGCCGCCACTGCCAGGACGCCCCCTGCGTGGAAGCATGCATCACCGGCGCCATGCACCGCGACGAACGAACCGGCGCTGTGCTGTGCAATGAGGACCAGTGCATTGGCTGCTGGACGTGCGTAATGGTTTGTCCTTTCGGCGCTATCCAGCGAAACCTCTACGGGCACAAGGCGGCTTCCAAGTGCGATCTGTGCCAGGGCGAGAGTATTCCAGCCTGTGTTGCCCACTGTCCCAACGAGGCCCTGGTCCTGATGGAGATAGAGGATCCGCAACCGTGCTCCGATCCGTCCTTGGTCAGGGTGGCCGCATCATGAGACACCTCATCATTGGCAATTCGGCAGCGGCAATGGGAGCTATTGAGGCAATCCGCGCCACCGATCGCAATAGCGAGATCGTCGTGATCGCCGACGAACCTCATCATGTTTACTCTCGTCCCCTCATCACTTACTGGCTGGGCGGTGCGGTCGACGAGCCGCACATGTACTATCGACCAGAAGGCTTCTATGTGGACCACAGCGTAACGACGATGCTAGGCACCCGTGTCGATCAGATTCGTCCGAGTGACCATGCGGTACTGCTGCACGATGGGAGCACGGTGACCTACGACCGCCTGCTCATCGCTACAGGCGGCAAGCCCTTTGTCCCCAATGTCCAGGGTTCAGAATCGGACGGCGTTTTTGTCTTTACCACCTGGGAAGACGGGCAGCGCATCGCCCGGTACATCGACGACCGGCAAGCTCGATCAGCGGTGGTCATCGGTGGTGGCATGATCGGCATCAAGACCACCGAGGCTCTGCTTCAGCGTGGCGTCGGGGTCACCATCGTCGAGCTCGCTCCGCACGTTCTCAGTACCGCCCTGGATGCCACCGCATCGGCACTTGCGGAGGAGGCCCTGGATCGGGCAGGGGTACGCGTGCTCTGCAGCAGCACCGTGAAGCAGATTGCCTCGCAGGACGGACGCGCCCACGCCGTGGTGCTTCGTGGCGCAGAAACGATCCCCTGCGACCTGGTGGTGTTTGCCATCGGTGTGCGCCCCAATACCGATATGATCCCCAACGACTCGGGCATTCAAATCGGCCGGGGGATTTGCGTGGATGCCCAGATGCGCACCAGTGCCCCCGATGTCTTTGCCGCCGGAGACTGCACCGAATCTATCGACCTGCTCACAGGCATCGGCCGCAACATCGCCACCTGGCCCAACGCCGTTCGCCAGGGCTGGGTTGCCGGCCGCTCCATGGCTGGGCAACTCGATGCCTACACCGGCGGACTGGCGATGAATTCCATTGACGTCTGTGGGCTGTCTACCATCGCGGTGGGGTTGACCAATCCCCAACCAAGCGATGGTTGCGAGTCGCTGGAACGCATCGACCGAAACACCCCTTCGTACCGAAAACTGGTCATACGCGATGACCGTCTGGTGGGCGCGGTGTTTGTCGGCGACGTTGATCGCGCCGGCATCTACACCGGACTCATCCGCGAGGGCACTCCCATCACACGGTTCCGGGATCAGCTCTTGGCGGGAAGCTTTGGCCTCATCGCCTTGCCCAAGGACTATCGCAAGATGCTCCTTGATGGCGAGCCCATCGAGCCCTAGTGCTCTGCTTGTGTCGGAGGCTGGTATGAAAAGCGCAGCTCAATATGAAAACCCTTACGGAGATGACAAGGTATTCGATGCTTGCGGGCTTATCGGCATCCTGGACACCTCGGGCCAGCGATTCTCTGGACGCGACATCGTCACCGGCATAACCAACATGACGGAGCGGGGGAACGGGCTCGGTTCTGGCTACGCTGTGTACGGTTGCTATCCCGATTACGCCGACTGCATCGCGTTTCACGTCATGTACACTGCCCCCGAGGGGCGATCACGGATTGAGGCACTCCTCAAGTCCGACTTTCGCCTGGTCCACGGTGAGGAAGTGCCCCACGGGTCGGCGTACGGCCTTGCCGATCCTCCACCAATTTGGCGCTACTTTTGTAGGGCAGAGGCGCACCAACTGGACGGGCAGGACGAGGATGACTATGTCGTGCAGCGAGTGATGTCCGTCAACCTAGCGCCCATTGGCGGCTATATCTTTAGCAGTGGCAAGAACCTCGGCGTGTTCAAGGGCGTCGGCCATCCAGAACAAATCGCCGAGTATTTTGGTGTGGAGCATTACCAGGGATATCTGTGGACGGCTCACAACCGTTTTCCCACCAACACCCCTGGATGGTGGGGGGGAGCTCACCCCTTTGCTCTCCTGGACTGGACAGTAGTGCACAACGGCGAGATCTCATCTTACGGCGCCAACCGACGCTATCTGGAATCTCACGGCTATCACTGCACGATGAGCACCGACACCGAGGTGATGGCCTACGCCGCGGACTTTCTCATGCGCAGGCATCATTTGCCGGTGGAGGCCGCAGCTCAGGTTATGGCGCCTCCCCTGTGGTTGGAGATTGACCGCATGGAGCCCTCCCAACAGGCTCGGTGCCGCCTGCTGCGGCAGGTATACAGCGGTCTGTTGATCAATGGACCCTTTACTATCATCGTCGCCAACCGGAATGAGATGATCGGCCTTTCGGACCGCATTCGCCTCCGCCCCATTGTCACTGCTACCGACGACAGCCGTCTCTACATCTCATCCGAGGAAGCAGCCATCCGCAAGATCAGCCCTACCCTGGACGGCGTGTGGTCACCGGATGGCGGGGAGCCCGTTGTCGGTCGACTGGGGCAGCGTCCGGTTCTGCCAGCCAGCGTGCGCCGCGACCAGCAGCCTTCGCGATATCAGATCCCCAGCGGACCTTTTGCTCCGCGCCCAGCCTAGGTTTGAGAGGAGATCCAGATGAGTGCCGTAAGACCCAGCCATCTAATCGACGCATCGCACCTGCACTACAGCCAGTTGAACCAGCAGTTGCGCGTGTTGATCGAGGGCGGCGCCCAGCAGGTCGAGTTGCGCGCTGTCTGCGGACAGCGGTATCTGGGCACCGGCCTCCACCAACCGGTCGAGATTGCCGTTCATGGCACGCCAGGCAACGATTTGGCAGCCTTCATGGATGGCCCGCACATCACCGTCCACGGCAACGCGCAGGACGGTTGTGGCAATACCATGAACGGTGGCGAGATTGTCGTCCATGGCCGAGCTGGCGATGTGGTAGGACATTCGATGCGTGGAGGGACCATATGGATCCGGGGGAATGTCGGCTATCGCGTCGGCATTCATATGAAAGAGTACACCGGGATGCGGCCTACCATCGTCATCGGAGGAACCGCTCAGCACTTTCTGGGAGAGTACATGGCAGGCGGTATCCTGGTCGTTCTGGGACTTGATCTCGAGCCAGGCCAAGCGCACGCCACCCAGTATGTGGGTACCGGCATGCACGGTGGAACGATCTATATGCGTGGGGACATTGCCGACAGTCAGTTGGGCCGTGAGGTCGGGAAAGCACCTCTGTTGGATCACGACCACCAGTTGTTGAACGCTTTGCTCTCTGGCTTCGGTGATCGCTTCGGTTATGATCTGCACTCCCTGCGCTCAGATACGTTCATCAAGCTCGTTCCCGTCTCCCTGCGACCCTACGGTCGCTTGTACGCTTACTGAGATCCGCTTCTGCGACATCCCGGTCCACGCCACTCCCGTGCGCGCACGGGGTCAGTAATAGGACTGCCGCGAGTGCAGGCTCGGGTCGCGGGAATCAGGGCGCGGAGGGCATGCGTGTTGTACCAGATCAAGTTTCCCATTCTGCCGCTTGCCGTAGTTGATGGGGCAGCAAATCACAGGAGCTAGAATCGCATGAACAAGTGGACCGGGGTATGGCTTCAGGACCAGATGAGCACTGTCGAGCCCACCGTGTGTGCTGCCGACAGAGCCGCTGATCGCAGCGCAGACTGGATGCGCTATAACCCGCCTCTTGAAGCTCGGAAGATCTTGAACTCTTGCCCCAGCCTCACCGTGGCCGGCAGCGTCAACGACCTGATCGATGCCGCCTGTGGCGGGCCTAACCGGGACTATTGTCAGGTCGCCTACGAGGTGGAGGGACAAGGACTGGTCCTGGAAGCCACCGTGGCACGCGTTCGGAATGGGATCAGCGCCAACTATGTTGATCCGTATATGCGCTGCCGTGACCCAGACTGCCTCATCGTGGCAGATGACCTGCCAACCGACAAGCCCAGGTTCGAGCAACGTTATGGTTGCGACTTCTCGCCATTGCGAGGCCGAACCTTCGCATGGCTCATGTCACAGCCATTGACCATGTTCGGGTTTGTGGCAGGTAGACCTGGTATGGGGCTGGATGCCTTGGTCATCGCTCCGGCCAACGCCGGCTTCTTTGCCCTGGGGCTGGCCCTGCTGCAGGGCATTCTGCCTCTGGGTCAGGTTCCCACTGGGTTCAAGCCCCAATTGGTGATCTACGTCGCTCCACCGTTTCGCCACACCGACTTTGATGGCAGACAGGTGGTGGTGCACAACCGCAGACCAGAGGTGTATGAGATGTTCTCGTACAACCTTTACCCTGGACCCTCCGCAAAGAAAGGCGTTTACGGCGCCCTGATAGACCTCGGCGAGCGTGAGGGTTGGGTCGCTGCCCATTGCTCTGCCGTGCGCATGATTACCCCCTATGACAACGTGATGACGATCATGCACGAAGGCGCCAGTGGCGGCGGCAAGAGTGAGATGCTGGAACAACCGGCCCGTGAACCCGACGGCAGGCTCCTGCTCGGCATCAACACCGTGAATGGCGAACGGCAGCACCTCGAGGTGCCCCGGCTTTGCAGCCTGCAACCGGTGGCTGATGACATGGTGCTTTGCCATCCGACCATTCAGCGGGCCCACGGAAGGCTATGCGTCACCGACGCCGAGCAGGGTTGGTTTGTGCGGGTCAACCACATCGACCGATACGGCAGCGACGTACAACTGGAGCAGCTGACCGCTCAGCCTCCCGAGCCCCTGCTCTTTTTGAATATTGATGCGGTGCCGGGAAGCACAGCCCTTATCTGGGAGCACGTTCGCGACACCCCTAACAAGCCCTGCCCCAACCCGCGGGTGGTGGTGCCCAGGCGGATCATGCCTGGCGTGATCGATGAGCCCGTGACGGTCGATATCCGAAGCTTTGGTGTCCGGACCCCGCCTTGTTCACGCTCGGCGCCAACCTATGGGATCATCGGGCTCTTCCACCTTCTACCGCCATCACTGGCGTGGCTATGGCGGCTAGTCTCACCGCGTGGTCACGACAACCCCAGTATCGTTGAGACGGAAGGCATGGGCACTGAAGGCGTGGGGGGCTATTGGCCATTTACACCCGGCAGGCGGGTGAGACAGGCCAACTTGCTCCTGGAGCAGTTTGCACGGTGCACGCAGATGCGCTACATCCTCTGTCCCAACCAGTACATCGGCACGTGGAGGGTGGGCTTCATGCCCCAATGGATCGCGCGGGAGTACCTGGCGCGGCGGGGCGTAGCCAGCTTTCGGCCCGACCAAATGCGCCCGGCTCGTTGCTCACTTCTGGGCTATACCGTTAGCCAGCTTCACGTCGAAGGTCGGGGCATCCCACGAGACTTGCTGCAGGTCGAGGCTCAGCCAGACGTGGGTGAGAGCGCCTACGATCAGGGAGCCCAGATCCTGCAAGAGTTCTTCCACAGCTGTTTGACAACGTTTCTGGAACCAGATCTGGCTCCCCTTGGCCGGAAGATCATCGAGTGCTGCCTGAGCAACGGGACCACTCAGGACTATGAGAGCCTCCTGCCCAGCCAGTTCTGATTTGGGCGGCCAGCGCCGTGCTATGCGTTGTCGTGAGGAGGATCCTTCGCCGCACGCTTGTCTGTCGTTGCCAGCCACAGTGCGGCGTCCGCATTCCAGAGCCATCCTTCCGCAGCGGGCGACAGGGGGTGACGCGCCCACCCTGCATTAACCCTGCGCCACGTCTCTTCCCACGAGAGGACGCCGCTGAGAGAGTCGGCCGCCTCGACGTTGCAGGCGCCCACCGCAACGGCAGCGGTGACCGCCTCTTCTGGCGACAGCCCCCGGAGCAAGGCGGCAAGGAAGCCAGCGATGGCTGCGTCACCCGCGCCGGTGGTTCCAACCACCTGCGCCTGAAAGCAAGGCGCCCATATTTCACGGTGGGACCACGTTCTTACGTCTGCTGGACGCGCACGTCCCATGGCTCTGATCGCGGCCTCGCCTGCCGTCCGCAGGTAGAATCCTCGATAGCCCAGCTTCAGGGCCACACAGCGCGCACCCATGTCCAGCAGTTCCTCGGTCAGGCTGAACAGCAGGTCCGGTCCGATCAGCGACAGGATGTCCCCATCGAGGGACTGGTGACGCAGAGACTCGTACAACGGGCGCCGAATCGTGTACAGTGCCTCTTCGATGCTAGGCAAGAACAAATCGACAAACGGCAGCGACCGGGACAGGATGGATGACCAGTCGGCACGCCCCGCCGCAGCAAAAGCATCAGGCAAGGTCATATCCAAAGAAGTGGTTACCCCTGTGGCCTTGGCACGCCGGAACAAGTCCTCGAGCTGCGCTCCACCTTCGCGATACATCATGGGCAAGGTGGAAGGGTAACCAAAGTGGAATAGCCGCGCATTCGCCACCGCTGCCCAGTCGATGTCATCCACGCCAAAGGTTGCGTTGGCGCCTGGGTAGTAAAGGAAACTGCGGTCGGTGCCTGGGGGGCTGATGACCAGGGTGTACGAGGTACTGGCCTGTGGAGTAAGCCCGATGCCCTCAAGCAAGTCCTCCCCGTACGAGGAAACGATCTTCCGAACGACCTGTCCCAGCAAGTCATCTCCGATACGCGCCACCAACCGCGTCCGGATCCCCAGTCGAACCAACGCCAAGCCTGTGTTGGAGACCGCGCCTCCCGTGCAAAACAGCAGTGGACCGCCCTCCACCAGTCGGCCAAGCGCGAATCCCCGAGCCAGCGCACCCGGAGCCAGGTTTGTGAGGTCCGGGTAAATGTCGAGACAGAGATGTCCGGCTACTACTGCATCATATGGATCGGTCACACTCCGGCTTTCTCCAGCATAGTAGACTCTTGGTGATAACAGGGTGGTACATTGCGATGGCCCAAGCCAGATATGATGCTTATGTCCAATCGGAACCGGCGGGCTGTCCGCGTCGCAACCATTTGCCAGCCATGGGCAAGCACCTCCAAGGGGAATAACAACCTGGCGCTGACCGCTGCTTCCTTACGTTTCTGCCAAGAAAGCGACAATCGCCTCCATGAAACTCTTGAACTGATCTCGGCGTATACTGTGCCCAGCCTCCCTTATGAAGACCACCTGTATCCGTGGATTGAGGCTCACGGCCTCGGAGGCCACGGCGCGGTTCACAATTCCCTCCAGGGGGCGATTGTCGGAACCTGGGTCCATCCTTTCCTGGTCAGCAGCGATCAGTAGCGTGGGACACGTGATGCGCCGTGCGTCTTCACGCCAGTCTCGACCAATCCCCGACGACCTTTGCAGGGCAAGGGGGCTCAGCTGTCTCTTCGAATCTACCCAGGAATCTAGCTCGATTGCGGCCCAATGTGGATGACGCTCACGCAGCAGGTTCAGCAACTCCTCGCGCGTCATTTGCCGGCGCTCCATCGCCTTGTCCAGCGTCACCTTGTTCAACGCCTCACGCGCCGCTGGGGGCAGGGATGCATCAGTCCAAGGAGGATCTTCGAGGATAACCCACCTGGCAATCTCTGGATAGGTCGCCGCGGTCACCGCTGTGGTACCCGCACCCATGGAATGCCCCATTAGACCGGGATTAACCAACCCCAGTGCCAGAATGAATGCTTTAAGGTCGGCGGCGAGTTCCTCTGGCGAGTACCCCGTCTCCGTGGCGTCCGAGAGGCCGTGGCCTCGGGCGTCAGGCATGATCACATCATAGTCCGCCTCGAGCGATTGAGCGACGCGCGCCCAACACGAGCCATTGTCGGTGAAACCGTGAGACAGCACCAGGGGCGGCTTGTCCCCACCAGTGCGGAGGTAGTGAACATTGATACCATTCGCCATGATTGTGCCATCGAACCATTCAGCCATCAGACCTCCCTTCACCCTCAGCACTCAACCCGGCAGCGTCGGGGCGGAAACTGCCCCGCCCCCCGCCCTCAATTCTACCCCAGCCCCACGGGTTCGCCAATCGCCCTGGGAACGTTGTCCCTGGTCACCACGTGTCAGATAGAGGGGTGCGGCGGCTTTTGCCGCGCATGACAACCACCCTATACTATCTCCGGAAATCGCCCTGCTCCTGCCCAACCCGGGGCTGCGCCCTGGTGCCGACTGATTGACTCTGGCCCACTGGCCCGCTGAGACTTGGAGGCGCACATGCCACATACAGTCTGCTTGAGCTTTGACTTTGACGCAATATCCTTGTGGATCAACAACTACAAAGCCACCTCACCCAGCAAGATCTCTCGCGGCGAGTTCGGCGTCGTGGGGGCCAGGCGGCTGCTCGACTTGTTGGACCATTACGGCATCAAGGCCACGTGGTTCGTGCCTGGTCACACCGCAGATTCCTTCCCTGACGCAGTCGCGGACATCTTTCGCCGCGGTCATGAAGTTGGTCATCACGGGTATTGCCACGAAAATCCCCTGGGTCTGGGCAGTGAGGAAGAGGAGCGTCGCATCCTTGAGAAGGGTATCGCTTCCCTGCACAAAGTCACGGGAGCGCGCCCTGTAGGCTATCGCTCTCCCGCCTGGGACCTTAGTCCCTGGTCCGTCAACCTGCTCATGGAATGTGGCTTCCTTTACGACAGCAGCTTGATGGGCGATGACTTTACTCCCTACCGGTGCCGAACGGGGGACCGGTTCGATCTCGAGACGGCCTACCTTTTCGGTCCCACCGCCGACCTCGTTGAGCTGCCCGTTTCGTGGGACCTGGATGACTTTCCTGCCTTTGAATACGTCTCCTTGCCCAACAAGCTGTACCCAGGCCTTCGTTCGCCCGACGATGTGTACGCCATCTGGGCCGCGAATTTTGACTACATGCTCCGGTACGTACCAGGAGGGGTCTTTACGTTAACCATGCACCCCCAGGTCATCGGCCGTGGCCATCGCCTGTTGATGCTGGAGCGTCTCATCGAACATATGCTGAGGCAGCCCAAGGTCCGCTTCTCCCGAATGATAGACTGTGCCCAAGAGTGGGTGGAACGTAATACTCGGTAGCAACCGGGCATTCGGATTCTCCAGGGGAGCGAGCCCTATGCCAAAATCGTAGGCACTGGGCCACCAATCGTCAGGAGGTACACCATGATCAACTGCGCGGAATTCGGGCGTACAGGTCATCGTAGCTCGCGCACCATCCTGGGTGGGGCTGCCTTCTGGAGCACCACGCAGCGGGACACGGATCGCGCCCTGGAGCAGGCCCTGAGCCTCGGCGTCAATCACGTCGACACCGCCGCCAGCTACGGCGAATCGGAACGGCTCATTGGGTCCTGGATTCGCCGACACGGCAAGTCGTTCTTCCTGGCCACCAAGACCGGTGAGCGCACGGCAGCAGCGGCTCGTGACGAGATTCACCGCTCGCTGGAACGCCTGTGCGTGGACCAAGTCGACCTGCTGCAGCTGCATAACCTGGTTGACCCAGGCGAATGGCAGACAGCCCTTGGTCCCGACGGCGCGCTGGAGGCAGCCAGGGCCGCCCGCGAAGAAGGGCTGGTACGCTTTATTGGCGTCACGGGTCACGGTCTGGCTGCGCCGGCCATGCACGTCCGGTCCCTGGAGCGTTTTGCGTTTGATTCAGTCCTGGCACCAGTCAATTATGTCATGGCACAGAATACCCAGTACTGGGGTGATTTGGGAACACTGCTGGCCGTATGCCAGGACCGCCGCGTTGCGGTGCAGACTATCAAGGCCATCGTCCGCAGGCCTTGGGGTGAACAGCCTCCGACCGGCCCCACGTGGTACGAACCTCTCACCGAGCAAACTGACATTGACCTCGTTGTTCGCTGGGTACTCGGTCACCCGGATGTGTTCCTGAACACTGCCGGCGACATCCGCTTGCTTCCCAAGATCCTTGACGCTGCTTCTCGATCCGAGAGACCGCCGTCCGAGCTGGAGATGCAGAACCTAATAACCAGAATGGAGATGTCTCCGCTGTTTGTGTGAGACTGACCCACCGGCCGGCTCTGTTGTCGTGATCCCTTGCGCTTGTGTGGTGCGCCGGCCGACACGGTGTTTTCCCCGGCGTCGTGACCGGGCAAGGTGGTCAAGTTTCTCGGCGTGCGATTATGAGAGGGGGGTCCGTTGCCACACGTCATTGACTTTGAGCCGATCGGTCGAAGGGGCCCGTGTTCCAATGATCAGTCCATCCTGGAGGCCGCCCGCCAATTGGGCGTGGATTTGGTCAGCTTGTGCGGCGACCAGGGAACGTGCGGCCACTGTAAGGTGCAGGTTGCCAGCGGCCAGGTGACACCGCCAACTGCTTCGGAGCAACATGCTCTCACCCCGCAGGAACTGCACGATGGATTTCGCCTCGCCTGTCAGACTCGCCCCCTGAGCGACCTGAAGCTGCGCGTGCCTCCCGAATCCCTCAGCATCCCCCAACGCACGCAAGTGGAAGGGCTCGATGTGCCTACCGCGCCCGATCCTCTGGTGCGCCCACTGCAACTCCAGTTGAGTGCGCCGGCGTTAGCGGATCAACGCTCCGATGCCGAGCGCTTGCGAGCCGCTTTGCGAACCCAGGGGGTAGCGCTCGCCACTGTGGACCTTGAGGTGCTGCGCCACCTCTCACCGCAGGTCCGCGCACTGCATTGGCAGGTACAGGCTTCGGTACGCCAGACCGAGTGCATTGCCATCGCTCCACCCTCCACCCTTCAGCTCGGCCTGGCGGTGGACCTCGGTACCACCAAGATAGCCGGCTACCTGGTGGACTTGAGCACCGGCCGTACCCTCGCCAGCCAAGGCATCATGAATCCTCAGATCGCCTACGGCGAGGATGTCATCGCAAGGATTGGCCGTGCCAGGTCAACACCTGAAGACGCCCTCCTGATGCAGCGCTTGGCCGCGGACGCAATACAACGGCTTGCGATGGAGCTTTGCGCGGAGGTTGGAGCCGATCCTGCGCACGTTGTGGATGCCGTCGTGGTGGCCAACACCGCCATGCATCACTTGCTGCTGCGCTTGCCTGCGGAGCAATTGGCCCTGGCTCCCTACGTCCCTGCCGAGTCCCAGGCACTGGACGTCAAGGCCCGGGACCTGGGCATGTCCATTGCCCCGGGCGCCTACGTCCATCTGCTGCCCAACGTCGCCGGATTCGTGGGGGCTGACCATGTTGCCATGCTCCTGGCCATCGGTGCAGCCCAGCTGAGCGGCGTGGTGCTGGCGATGGACATTGGTACCAACACCGAGGTGTGCCTGATCAGCCACGGCAGAATGACCAGTGTTTCGTGCGCCTCCGGTCCTGCCTTTGAGGGCGCGCACATCAAGCACGGCATGCGGGCAGCGGCGGGCGCCATTGAACGGGTCCGCATCGAAGGCGGCAGGACCTTTACTTACACCGTCGGAGGAGCGCCCGCCGCAGGCCTGTGTGGCTCCGGCATCCTGGATGCCTTGGCCCAGCTATTGATCAATAGAGTCCTCGATTCCCGCGGCAAGATGGGAGCAGGTCCCGGAGTGCGCGGCGAGGGAGGCCAGCGCGAGTTCGTGCTGGTGGAAGAGGATGAGCGGCGTGGGGCACCGGCCATCACGCTGACCCAGGGTGACGTGCGAGAGCTACAGCTGGCGAAAGGCGCCATGCGCACGGGCATCCAAGCCCTGCTGGATGCCAATGGTCTTGCCGACGATGACATTGAGCAGGTCATCATCGCCGGTGCATTCGGCTCTTACATAGACGTATCCAGCGCCATCGCCATCGGCATGTTGCCGGCGCTGCCACTGGAGCGATTCCGCCAAGTCGGCAATGCTGCCGGCACCGGAGCCCGACTGGCACTGATCTCAAGCCCCAAACGCAGAGAAGCCCAGGAGATTGCCGGGCGTGTGAGATACATCGAACTGGCCAGCCTGCCAGCCTTCAGCGACTGGTTTGCCCAGAGCATGTACCTTGGAACGTATAACATGACTACAAATTCCACCAAAGAGATCTGAGGTCTCAGCAGCGAGCCTGATGTGCCCAGGCAGACCCCACCGACGCCCGCCTGCGCGCGAATATCAGCCCTGCCCCAGCTTCTCCATCGCCATCACGTACGCCTGCTGCAGCCGGTTCCAGCCAGACAGACGCAAGAATTCGTTGGGAGCGTGGCCGTTCTGGTCAGGCAACGAGAATCCCAGGCTGGCCATATGTACGCCCAGGCCGCGCAGTAGGATGCCCATCATCGGCACCGTGCCCCCCGCTCTGACCTGGTACGGCTCGCGACCGTAAAGCTCCCTCAACACCTCGGCCACCACCCGGTTAGCGAGATGGTCAGCCGGAATCTGATAGGGATAGGCGCCGCCAGGCATGCGCCGCACATCCACCTCGACGCCTCGGGGCATGTGATGGGCCACATGGGCCTGAATCCGCTCGAACTCTGCGGCCGGATCCTGATCGGGCGCCAGCCGGCAGCTGCAGTTAGCCCATGCCAGGGCAGGCAGCACGGTCTTGACCCCGTCGCCGGTGAACCCGCCGCACATCCCGTTGATTTCCAGGGTCGGCCGTACCCAGAGGCGCTCGTATGTAGTGTACCCCGGCTCGCCGAACAGCTCCGGCGAGCCCAGGCTCTTCAGATACTTGGTCTCATCGAAAGGCACCCGGCCGATGGCGGCCCGCTGGTCAGCGCTCAGTGTCACCACATCATCGTAGAATCCCTCCACGGCGATGCTTCCGTCCGGTCTGTGAAACGAAGCCACCAGCTCCGCCAGCGCATGCAAGGGATTCGCAACCGAGCCGCCCCGCTGTCCAGAGTGCCCATCAAGGCGTGGGCCACGGACCTCAATACGCCACACCAACAGCCCCCGGCAACCAAGGGATACCTGGGGCTGGTCAGCACTCCACTGACCGCCGTCGGCGCTCAGCGCCAGGTCGGCAGTCAGTACGTCACGGTGGCGGGCGATACCTTCCGTTGCGTGAGGACTGCCATACTCCTCCTCACCCTCTAGCAAGAACTTGACGTTGACCGGCAGCCGGCCCTGCGTTCGCAACAACGCCTCCACTGCAGTGATGACGCCAAAGAGCTGACCTTTATCGTCAACCGCCCCACGAGCATACACACAGCCATCCCGCAAGGACGGCTCGAAGGGCGGCGTGACCCACTCGCTGAGGGGGTCAACGGGCTGAACGTCATAGTGGCCGTAGAGGATCACCGTTGGTTTGTCCGCTCCGGCATGCTGCCAGTCGCCGTAAACGAATGGTCCGCCGCCGATTTCCAGGGGACAAGCGTTCTCGAGTCCCGCGGCGGTCAGACGCTGAGCAAGCCACTCGGCCGCGCGGCGTAGGTCAGGGGCATGCTCGCGCAGCGTCCCGATGGTAGGAATGCGCAACAGTTCGGACAGCTCCTCGAGAAAGCGGGGCTCGTTCTCTTTCAGGTAGTCTTGCCAGGCGGACATGGTCAAACCCTCCTTCATTGTGCTACCGTGGCCCACAGTCTAGTGGCAGAGGCCTGCCCGTGCAACTCTTGGACATGCACCACTCTAGGTCCACTGACAGAACCGCTGGGTGGGTGCCATTTGCGCCGCCATTGTTGACACAATACAGTCGACTACCTAGAATCAAGGGTGCCGCGGATTGGATCGTCGTCATGTCGCCTGTCCTGGGTTCACCAGCTCCAGCAGAAATGAGGAGCACGATGCGCAGAATACGGCCTTCAGAGATCACTCCCGAGCGAATCTACCTGTCCCGACGCCAGTTCATCGAGGGTTTCGGCGTCCTCCTGGTGGGCTCAGCCCTGGCATCCTGCGGAGGGCCTGCGCCTTCACCTACTCCAACCCGCCCTGCCAGCCGTCCGCCGCCGGGCGCCTCAGTTGACGAACTCGGCTTCCAACTGACGCCCTACGAGGCGGTCACGACCTACAACAATTATTACGAGTTCAGCCTGAGGAAAGAGGCGGTGGCTAGTCTGGCTGCAGGATTCAGGACCAACCCCTGGACGATCGAGGTGGGAGGGCTGGTCAACAAGCCTCGCACCTTTGGTCTGGAGGACCTCTATCGCTTTCAGCAGGAAGAGCGCATCTACCGTATGCGCTGCGTAGAGACCTGGTCGATGGTGATCCCATGGTTGGGGTTCCCCCTATCCAGGCTATTGAACGAGGTAGAGCCGCTCAGTAAGGCCCAGTACGTGCGCTTTGAAACCCTCCTGGATCCCGAGCAAATGCCCGGCCAAAAGAGCCGTTCCTTCGACTGGCCTTACGTAGAAGGCCTTCGGATGGACGAGGCCATGCACGACCTCACCATCCTGTCCACCGGTCTGTACGGCAAGTCGCTCCTGCCACAGAATGGTGCGCCCATCCGGCTCATCGTTCCCTGGAAGTATGGCTTCAAGAGCATCAAGTCCATCGTCAAGATCGAGCTGGTGCAAGTGATGCCCGTTTCCTTGTGGATGTCCGCGGCGCCCACTGAGTATGGTTTTTTCGCCAACGTCAACCCCGGTGTGCCCCATCCCCGCTGGTCTCAGGCCACCGAGCGCTTGATCGGCGAGAATCGCCGCATCGAGACCATGCTCTTCAACGGATATGGCGCGGAAGTGGCTGAGTTGTACACCGGCATGGACCTCAACACATGGTTCTGATGGACTGGCTGCGAAGGCGATGGTTTCAAGCCTTCGTCCACGCCCTGGCCCTTGCGCCACTGGCCGGCATTCTCTTGGATCTGGTACGGGGCGCATTCCTGGCGGACCCTGTCCGCGAAGTGACAACGCGCACGGGACGAGCCGCACTGAGGCTGCTGCTGGCATCCCTGGCCTGCACACCCCTCAGCACGCTAGTGGGTATCGGGCATCTTCGGACCGCCCGTCGTCCTTTGGGCCTCTATGCATTCCTGTACACCGCGCTCCACTTTCTGACCTTTGCCGGTCTGGACTACCGTTTCGATCTGCGGTTCCTGGTGCCCGCCATCTTCCAGCAGCGCTTCGTCCTGCCTGGCCTGGCCGCCGGCTTGATCCTGCTGGCGCTGGCCACAACCTCCACGGCAGCTTGGCAGAAGCGCATGGGAAAGAGCTGGAAGCGATTGCACCGGATGGCCTACGTAGCTGGCGCCTTGGCGGTGCTCCACGTCGCCTGGCTACTCAAAGACCTCAATGAGTCATTGCGCTACGGTGCTTTTTTGGCGCTGCTGCTTTTCCTGCGCTGGCGTCCCCCTCAGGATCGGCTTGCCCGCCTTGGGCAGCGCTTGACCCGAAGCTAGTGCCTACGCTGGCGCCAACGCACATCACAGAGCCAAGTTCGACTATACGTCATGGCATGGGGGGTGTTTACCAATGAGCGCTGCACAGGAGCGACAGCCGTGGAAGGAAGAAGCCCGTAACGTCCGACTTGTTGGCCACTCGGATCTCAATGGCTGGGGAGATGCCTTTCAGATTCAGGTTCACAAGGGGCTGTGCTATGTGGCTGCATCCGGGGAGAACGGTCACAACGGCCTGACGGTTCTGGACGTTCGTGACCCAACAGAACCCCGCATTGCGCACCAGATCGATGATGGGCCAGCCGCCCGTACCCACAAGGTCCTGCGGGTCAACGACGAGGTCCTGCTCACTAACAGCGAATTGCGGCGCAATGCCACGGATCCCGATGTAAAGGGTGGACTGCGAGTATTCGACATCAAGGACCCGGTTCATCCGCGGTTCGTCAAGTACGTCGAGACCGGAGGCCAAGGCATCCACCGTCCGGTGCTCGATCGCAGGCGCAACCTTCTGTATAGCTCCGGCGCCCAGGAGGGATTCAGCGGACACATCCTCCTCATCCACGATATGAAGGACCCCTGGTCTCCCGAGCTCATCGGCCGAGCCTGGATCCAGGGACAGCACATCGCGACAGGTGAGGAGCCCTCCTGGGATGTGGACCGGCTGCGCGGGCGGTGCCACCTCCACGAAGCCAATCCCTTTGGCAACTTTGTCACTTGCGGGTACTGGGATGCGGGCATCGCCATGTTCGACTTGACCGATCCCCGCAAGCCGAGGTTCATGTGGCGTCAAAACCCCCATGAAACCCATGGCTGGCCCGGCTGCTACCACACCTTCCTTGTGCCCGAAGGCTCACCGTTCGCCATCGTCGCTCAGGAGACTACCACAAACGATTGTGCAGAGCCTCCGGCCTTTGTCACGTTCTACGACATGCGCGACACCCAACAACCCATCCCAATCAGCACCTTTATGCCGCACCAGATCGATCCCCTCACCATGATGCCGGTGGACCGCAAGTGGTGCACCACAGGCTCCCGCTACGGCGCCCACAACTTTTGCCTGGACATGGCCAGGGACGATCTGCTGCACGTCTGCTGGTTCAACGCCGGGCTGCGCATCGTGGACTGGTCGAACCCGTTTCAGCCTCAAGAGGTCGGTTACTATATCCCTGCCGGTTCAAGCGCTCGCCACTGCCCCCAGAGCAACGATGTCTATGTGGACAGGGGTTCAGGGCTGATCTATCTGGCCGATCGTTGGGGGCTGGGACTGCACATCCTGGAGTTTACCGGGTAGTCCGCCGCGGCATCGAGCGCGCCAGTGAGCAGAGCGCGATTCAGCAATGAACGAGCCTAGGCGGGCTTACGTTCCCTCTTTGCCGTCGGCGAAGATGCCACAAGTCCGCGTCGTGCCTGGCCTCAAGGAGAGATCCCTTTCTCCGCGAGCAGCAGCCAGAGAGCCAGCATCAAGTCCCTGGCGTGGACCTTGCTGCAGGGTATCACGATCTGCGCTAGCCCTGCAAGAGGATTTCTCGGATCCCGGTCGCGTAGGCTTCACTCGCGGCATCATCAGTGACAAGTTCGATCTCGACCGCGCTGTGGACTCCCAAGCCGAGCTCAACCGCCCGGGCTATTTGCTCTTGCTGGAAGACACCGCCCTGTGCCGCGGGGCCACTGTACCCCAGGTGACGCAGCACGGCCAGTCCCACCGCATCGATGGCGACCCGGTCCGTTCCTGCCAGCACCACCTCGCCCCAGGCGTGTTTTCCCCGATCCGGGCCATCGCTGACAAATGCCTCAACGCCATCGAGCAGCACCAACGCCGGCTGGTATGCCGTGTTGACCTCGGCAATCATCAGGCGCTGATACGGCGAGCCATGAAGCTCGCTCATAAAGTCATGGGCGATCCCGGCGACCCGCTTCCCGACCATGCCTACCGTGTTCTTGAGGGAAAGGGTAAAGTGGCCGCCAAAGCGGTGGGGTTTCAAACAGCAGGTCTGCACGAGAGCCTCCGCCTCATAGCACGGTCGCGCGAAGGGAAAACCCTCCCGCCAGTGGCTGCCAGGCGGCCGGACCATGACCCAATCATCCTTGCCCATGTCCTCGAAACACAACGTGCCAAATTCCAGCTCCTGGGCCATCTGAAGAATGCCCAGGCTTTCCATCACCTCACGGGTGTTCCCCATCCCGCTGCGGTCACCCACCGTGATGCCGCTCGTACCCATGTCCCGCAAGCTCTCCACCAGAGCGCGCAGGACTTGAGGATGGGTGGACGCAGGGGCGGGATCGGCACTATTAAAGTTGGGCTTTATCAGGACCTGCTTGTCCTGCACAGGGTTGAGCCCCAACAAGTCCAGCGCTCGACGCACCCCTTCCGTCCGATCTCGCGTCTTGACAAAGACTACAGTTGCCATTTCCTCCTCCTTCGCGCACCAGCCTCAGGTCTCGGAAAGCACCATGCTTCCCGAGGGTCGCCAGTAGCCGTCCGGACGATACTGACTACCCGTCGAGTCGCTGATCACCGGTCAGGTCGTCGGTGGACCAGCAGCTCAGGAGTTCATGGATCTCCCGGGCTGCGTCACCCGGATGGCTGGCATTCAGGATGGCACCTCCGATGATGACCCCGGCAAGGGATACCCCGCGCAGGCGCCTGAGCACCGCCACATCGATGCCGCCCGCCACGATCACCGGTAAGCTGATGGCCGGAAGGGTCTCTCGGATCGCCTCGATGGCATCGCTGCGGAGGCTGCCGGGAGCGTAAGGCAGATGGAGCCCAACGTAGTCGATGCCCAGCCTGACCAGGCGCTCGAAGGGTGCTGTTGCGCCGAAATCCAAAGAGTAGTATTCACCGACCACCCGCCGGTCCAATGCGTGAGCTACCTTAACCGCGGCCGCTACCGTATCGTCATAGGCCGAGTGTACCACCGTCACCATATCTGCTCCGGCCTTCAACACCAAAGAGGCCAGGCCCTGGGCCCCGTCAATGATCTTGATGTCAGCCACTAGCAGATGAGACGGATAACGCTCGCGTAGGGTCTCAACCACCCGCACTCCCTCCGCGACGATGAGAGAAGTTCCCACCTCCAGCCAGTCCACCCAGGGCGCCGCCAGTTCGGCAAGGCGGAGGGCCTCATCGACAGAGTCTACATCCAGAGCAAGCTGCAGAACGGGACGCATCTTCATGTCCTCCTGGCAGTCCGGTCAGTAGATTGAGCTGGAACACGAATCTAGATTAGCCAAGTCCGCCGAGGGAGTCAAAGCTGCCCCTCGCCACGGCGGCGACCAAGAGGACGGCGTCACCGCACGGAGCGTTGGGCGCTTGAGCCAGCTCACCGTCAGCCCTCGCCCTGTACGCGTCGCATAGGTCTGGCATATTGCTGTTCGGTCATGCCCACAGTAGTATCAGAGAACAATGCATCAGTAGTCCCAGGCACGAAGTGCTGAAGGAGAGATCCGACATGCGCAAGATAGCACCCTATGGATCCTGGGAGTCGCCCATCACTGCCGACCTGGTCGCCTCGTCGGCCGTGCGACTAAGCGAGACCAAGTTGGATGGAAACGACATCTATTGGCTCGAGGGCCGCCCCACCGAAGGGGGACGCCAGGTGATCGTCCGCCGCAGTCCAGATGGGGCTGTCGAGGATGTCAACCTGCCGCCCTTTAACGCCCGATCCCGGGTACACGAATACGGCGGGGGCTCCGTCCTAGTCGACCGCGGAACCGTCTACTTCTCCAACTTTTCCGATCAACGACTGTACCGCCAGCAGCCTGGGGGCGTGCCGCTTCCCATCACCAGCGAGGCCGATTTGCGCTACGCCGATGGTGTAGTAGACCAACGGCGCGGGCTGATTTACTGTGTGCGCGAGGACCACCGCCAGCCTGGCCAGGCCCGCAATGAGCTGGTGAGAATCGGCCTGCTCACTGACACCGAGGGGCGGGTCATCGCCACCGGCCACGACTTTTACTCCTCGCCAAGGCTGAGCACCGATGGGTCGCGCCTCACCTGGCTGGCGTGGAACCACCCCAACATGCCCTGGGATGGCACCGAGTTGTGGGTCGGCGTTCTCGGACCAGCGGGCGACATCGAGGACGCCCGTTGCATCGCTGGAGGCCCGGAAGAATCGGTTTTCCAGCCAGAGTGGTCTCCCGACGGCAGCCTGTTCTTCGTCTCTGACCGCAGCGGCTGGTGGAATCTCTACCGCTGGAGGGACGGCAACAGCGAGGTTGTATTGCCCATGCAGGCCGAGTTCGGAGCTCCTCAGTGGGGCCTGGGCATGTCCACGTACGTCGTTGAGTCGCCGCAACGCATCGTCTGCTCCTACGTCCAGGACGGTCGTGGGCATCTGGCCACACTGGACATTGCCTCGGGAAAACTCTCGGAAATTCCTCTTCCCTACACGCGCTTTGGCGCACTCTACGGCCGCCCTGGCCAGGTGGTCTGCTTGGCCGCTTCGCCAACCGAGTCCGCGGCCGTGATCCTGGTGAATCTGGACGCGGGTCAGCATCAAATTCTCCAGCGTTCCAGCGAACTGACGGTAGATGACCGCTTCATTTCCGTACCTGAAACCATCCGCTTTCCCACCACAGGCGGCAGGGAGGCACACGCCTTGCTCTATCGCCCGACCAATCCCAACCACTCCGGTCCTGCCGCGTCAAAACCGCCCCTACTGGTAAAAAGCCACGGAGGACCTACGGGGGCTGCAGTGGGCGTGCTGGACTGGGGCATCCAGTATTGGACCAGCCGCGGCTTTGCCGTCGTGGATGTGAACTATGGCGGCAGCACCGGGTACGGCCGCGCGTACCGCGAGCGGCTCAAGGGCCAATGGGGCATCGTAGATGTGGACGACTGCGTCAACGCCGCTCTGTACGTGGCCAATCGGGGTTGGGTCGATCGAGAGCGAATGGCCATCCGCGGCGGCAGCGCGGGTGGGTACACGACCCTGGCCAGTCTCACCTTCCGTCAGGTATTCCAGGCCGGCGCCAGCTACTACGGCGTCAGCGACCTGGAGGCGCTGGCAACGGACACCCACAAGTTCGAGTCGCGTTACCTGGACGGCCTGGTCGGCCCCTACCCGCGGCGCAAGGACCTTTACCTTGCGCGCTCACCCATCCACCACACCGAGCGGCTATCCTGCCCACTGATCTTCTTCCAGGGCCTGGAGGACCGGGTAGTCCCGCCGGGCCAGACAGAGAGGATGGTCGAGGCAGTGAGAGCGAAGGGGCTTCCCGTCGCCTATCTGGCCTTCGAAGGTGAACAGCACGGCTTCCGCAAGGCCGAGAACATCCAGCGTGCCCTAGAAGCCGAGTTGTACTTCTACTCGCGGATCTTTGGCTTTGAGCCACATCCGCCGGTTGCGCCGGTGCCCATCGAGAATCTCGACTAGCTCAGGACCGCGGCAAGGCGACGGGTTGGACTGAGCCATGCCGAATACCTAGCCAGCAACCAGACACTGACGTCCAACACAGATGGCAGGTCTTGCCGTCACTGCTCGTTGGACATATGCCGTCCCTGCCAGATCACGTGCCGATCCACGGACCCGTGGAAGAATGCAGGCAACCGGCCGCGAGCTACCTCTGCACGCGGGTCATCACAGTTGACTACTAGCCGTAGATCGCTCGCTTCCCGGCCTCCATGACCCAGCCAGACCGCCTTGATCCCACCCTGGGAATCAAATCGGCGAAGCTGGCAGGGCCTTGGTTGTCGACCTCCTTGCTTGCAACGAAACCGCGATCGAGGTCCTCTCTGACTAGCGTGTGTATGCTGACGTCTGGGTTCTGACGCTGCAGGACCTCCACATGTCGCTGCAGTTCGGCAGGCACCGCATCGGACAGAACGCTCAGGAACACTAGCCGAGCTGCAACGTTGTGGGCGACTTCAACGATTCCTGCGAGTTGGTCAGAGACTGCTCCCATCGTCTCGGGTGAGCAACCTTGACGGAAGTCTTTGCACTCTGCCAGGACGAGATTGCCATCACAAGAGGCGAGTACATCGATCTCGGTATGGCATCGCTCCTTGCTGACCTGCATGCTTGGCAGGAACATGAAGCTCCTCCTTCCAAGGCTAGCCAACACCAGCACTGTGAGGAGCACCGGGGCGGCGCCCTGCTCGACTGCACGGCTCACGAGTTCGTTGAGACGATAGTGAAACGGTGCCTCGACGGATGGCTGCAGGCTGGTGAGGCAGCCAGCACATTTCATCGTCTCGCCGAGATCCCGAAGGGAGTACCACCTCCGAAGATCGCATGCCGGGCATCGAATACTGTAGCCCCGCAGCAGTACACCTTTCAGTGCCAGGTCGGCGACAATGTCGACGGCCGTCTGATGACCAAGCGCTCCGGGTTGCAGGATGCTCATTATCTCATTGACAGTGTAGGCGCTGCCATCCTGCATTCTGGTAAACAGTTTTCGGATACCTGGAGTCCTGAGAATTCCGGCCTCCGCGTGGCTGCCCAGCAGGTTGACCATTCCAGACACGTATCGGTGAGTGTCGGTGAGCTTGGTGCTGTAGTCATAGGCTTGAAACACAGAGGTAAAAAGCTGCTCCGCATCTGGTAGCCGTACTCTGACGATATCGGTCGAGTGACTGACTCGGCAAGACACTTGATCATGCGCCATGCGTACCGAATAGGCAATCCCCAAGTTCACGACCGCATCGGGTGGACTGCCGCAAAGTACATGGGTCAGCTTTGGATGCGTTGGCGGTATGAAGGCACTACCGCTTCGTCCACGTTGTTCAAAGTCGATGTCGACCACCAACTCCATGCCGCTCCTGAAGTTCTGTTCAACACAAGTCGACGGCCTTTTGAAGGAACAGACCCGGTCCTCGAGGATCGCTTCTTCGCGCACCGGCGCCTCATGCGCTCGAAAGTGCGCGGCTCGGAAGCGATCATACCAGATGTCCACGAACTCGAAGCGTGCGGCCAGCAGAGGCCTAAGCCTGTCTCGAAACCTGACAATACGACGTTTGTCGGCAGTACTTGAAGCGACGGACAAGTAGTTGGTCCCCTTCACATTCTCATTACACCAGTCCGCAAGGGCCTGCAAGCCGCGTTTGCCTACTAGTAGATGGAGGGGCACCAGCAGCTTGCCTTTGTCAATGAAAGAGCTCTCAGCCCGCAGATTCCAGAAGAGACAGTAGTCGTCAATGCTGTCTGACGAACAGAGTACCAGGTGAAAACCAGGCGAGACTGAATCCGCCGCAGTGGACGTCGAGAGATACGATCTCGTCATTTCCAAGGGGGAGATGAGGCCAGACAAGTCGGACACGCCCCGGAGATACGACTCCAGGGAATCCTTGTCGAATTGGAGGGCCTTGGCCGCCAGCAGCTTGCAGTATTGCTCAGCCAGTTCATCGGTCGGCACTCCAATCTGGGCTGCAATGCATGCGCGGAGACCTGATCGGGAATCAAAGGCAGGGACACAAAGTCTCGACTGCTCTGCAGGTCCTTCCTTCTGTCTAACGTGCCAGGCTATGGTCCGCATCGGCACGCTGCCGATTCTGGTGAAAGGAGATTGGAGTACATCCTTGGCAGTCCCAGACCAAGCGGTCACACCATACGGCTGAATCCTGTTCTCAACTTCTCTCACAAGGTCGGGAGATATGTCTCCGCAGAAGATGACCTTGTCAGGATCATGATCCCGCAGGATTGTCCACCAGTCATCGTCGAGAGATTGCCCCTGGGTTGGCACCAGCGCATTGTGTATTCCGCCCCAGATTGAAGAATTGTAGATGAGATACTGCACGAGCTCATCAATTGGGGTTGTAGAATTGATTACAAAGGCCAGACGCAAGGGACGCATCGCCATTGTCACGTACCTGCGCTCGACCACCGGCTGCCTGGGAAGTTGCCGGGCGAGCTCCTTTCGGTCTCGCGTTTTGGTCACAGATATCCCTCCTCAGCCTCGATTCTTCGCGAACTGGTGCACGCAACCTACGAACTCTAGGGCAACTGGCAGTTCAGCCACGTGCAGTGCATGAGTGTGCCTTGTCGTCGCCATCCTCACGTGTCCCAACCCAGGTGGTGATACGGTCAAGCCGGCAGCGGGGCGCCGACGTTTTGGGCTGGATCTGAGCAGCGAGCTGTCTGGCATTCCCAGCGCCAACCGACGGCCCAAGGTCCGCGACAAGACGATCAGCGACGTTGCGGGCAATACGCCGAATGCCGTAGGAACCGGAAGACTGACGTAACGGAATGGCTCTGGCGCCTTCGGGATGCTCCGCCGTAACCCTGCCGATCCAGCTAAGTAAAATGCGCCTCCAAATGACAGCGTCTGGAAACTGGACCAGGGCACTACCCGTAGGTGCCCAAAGGCCCTGGATCCCACTACAACTTGGGTTGTGTCGGTCTTGTTCCGCACTCTCCCTCCAGTTGTCAGCGGGAAACATCGCGGGGTCAGCACCGCTTCTGTGAGCCCCTGACCGCGGCGGCTGAGTCACGCACGAGCTTGTTCCACACTCCTCGGCTGAGGAAGGGCGCCATCAGCCGAGAAGGAGCAGGAGCGTCCGCTAAAACGAAGGCACCGGCGAATGGCAGGGTTCACTTCCGAATGACAGGCGGCTACCACGTCGCCAGACGTGGTAAGGGTGCTCACATAGGTGGACGAGGTATGCCTACTTAGCTTGGCTACCACCCACTGGCCTCGAACACTGACCTTAACAGCGTCCGCCGCTCTTCCAGGGTCATCGGCCGCGGCTGGCAATAGTCCTCCAGCATATAGGTTAGGAGCTCCGTGGAGATGTGCCGTCCCTCATAGATCACATGCCGGTCAACGAATATCTGCCGCGTGCCGAGCGAGTACATCTGGTCAAAGAACAAGTTGCCCAGGCCGTAGTGGATAAAACCGTCCCGGTAGAATTCTATGGCCTGGGGGTGATGGGCCTGACTGCCGCTGACGATGGCAGCGCCGGCGTCCACAAAGCCGCGAAAGTCCTGCTGTTGTTTCCAGGTGGGTTCGTACTGGTAGAACTCCCAATACTGCATGGTGGCTATGGTGACATCCACCTGCTGCTTTAGCTCAGCGACCCGACCCGCCAGGTAATCCGGCTCGCATGGGGCGTAACCCGGGCTGTCTTCGGTGGCCCAGCCAAATGCCGGACCCACCGGATTGCATCCGATAAACCCGAGCCTTGTGCCATCTTTCTCAACGATGGCCGGGCGCAGGGAATCTTCCAGGTCTTCGCCTCCCCCAAAGTAGACCCAGCCCCTATCACGGTACATCTCCACTGTGTCCAGCATGGGCTGGGGGCCATAGTCCATGGCGTGATTGCCGGTGAGCTCCACCACATCCGTACCCACAAACTCCAGCAGCTCGATAAACGTAGGATTGGTGCAAAACACCAGGGACTGGCTCTTTGGATCCGCCGGTGGGCAGCTCTTGGCAAATGGAACCTCGTTGCTGATGTGCAGCACGTCAGCTTCCTGCAGGACCGTGGCGATGTGCTCCGCCGGATACAGCACCCCTCGCTGCTCCATGCGGTAGGCCGTTCCTCGCACCAGCGCGGTGACGCCCGTCATAACCAAGGTTACCATTTGGCCCTCTGTCCGGTTTGTAAGGAGGCCGTCGGGCGCGTTCATTGCCGCGGCAAGTTCCTCTGCCGCTTTTCCTTCAGCGCCGATAGAAACGGTTAAAGGGTACGTCGCGATGTCCAGAGGCCTGTCCAGCACGCTGACCCCGTCCAGTTTCAACACCTTCCAGCGAGGTTGAAGCTGGTCAAACGGTAAAATGGCGAGGGCGTGGGGGCGCGCCTCCCATGCTCGATCCAGCAGCTCACCGGCCTCCACCACCGAGATCGGCGACTGTGTGGAGAAGGGGCCCAGCAGGGCCTGCAGCACTGCCAGCGTGTCCGCCGTTATAAACAGGGTCGGTGGCTCGGCATCCCCCGAGATGGCCGTCAGCGCACCAGCCTCGCCCACCCACAACCGGCGCAACTCCGACCAGCTCACCTCGTCAGCAACGGTGGGAAAGGGCGCAGCCAGCACAAAGGCCCATTGCGCCAGCGGCACCTCGAGGTCCAGGCCAATCCGCAGGTCCGCGTCGGCCTCGGCATCAGTATGGACGGTTTCCATCACGGCCAGGGAATCCGTGACCTTATCCCGTACAATTCGCGGGACCCGAGGATCAATCCAGGCGCGAAGCGGAGCGGGTGTTGACGTCGGCGCTGGGGGTACGGTGGCACTAGGCTGACTGAGGGACGAAAGCGTTGGCGGGGCGGGGGGAGAAGTAGCCGATGGCTGGCTGAGGGGCGCGGGCGTCGGAGACGGCGTCGGCACCGCAGAGACACAGCCTGACAGCAGCGTGCACACAAGTAGGACAACCGCTATTACCCGCATCATCGTTTTCTCCTCACGTGAGAACCAACTAGACCTGCAATCCAGCACCAAGAATTCCAGTGGCTCACCATTGCCCGGCTGACTAGACAAGATAGCACTGATCCCCGCCTTGGTCAACAACACAGGGGCTCTGACTGGAGGTTTGGGCCTACGACCAACGGTCTGAAATGACTGGCTGGGGCTGACAGCATCTCCCCAGTTCTGGGATACGCAACCAAACGGCAGTCCGCCAAAACCGTAACGGCGCGGACCAGCATAACCCCTGATTGGCATTGGATACCAACGCTGTGCCTGGTACTCTCCAGTTGTGCAGTCAGGGAGACCGATCACACACATGCGCTGATTTGACCCACGTGCGCATTGGCCTATACTGTTAGTCCTAGTGCGGCGGCCTGCGGCCGCCGTTTATTGTGCCTAGATCTGGAGGTTCAGCTCGCATGCAGATTGGTATCATCGGCTTGCCGAACAGCACCAAAACCACCATATTCAGCGCGCTAACCAGGGAGACCGTGCAAACACAGCCATTCTCAACCGGCAAGTTCGAGACCCGCACGGCCGTGGTTGACGTTCCCGACCCACGCGTAGACCGCCTGGCAGCCATGTTTCAGCCGCGCAAGATCACCCGCGCCCAGGTGCAGTACACAGACATTGCCGGCCTTGATTCAGGCGTGAACCGGGCCGGTGGCTTTAGCGGCGCCCTCCTCAGCGCGATTACCGTCAACGATGCTCTGCTGCACGTAGTACGCGCCTTTCGTGACGATACCATTCCACACATTCACGGGAGCGTGGATGCGGCCCGCGACCTGCGCGATCTGGACGCCGAGCTTCTTCTTGCGGACCTTGGTGTGGTCGAACGCCGCTTGGAGCGACTCGAGAACGACCTCAAGCGCTCAGGCCCCGGGGCCGACGTGGCTCGAGCTGAACAAAAACTGCTACTGCGTCTGAAGAACGCCCTCGAGGTTGAGACTCCCTTGCGGGATCTCGACCTGACTGAGGCGGAACAGCAGAGCTTGCGCGGCTTTGGCTTTCTGAGCCTCAAGCCAGTCCTCGTCGTCCTCAACGTAGGCGACGACGGACCGCTCGATGCTACTACCGTCATACCCTATTCGCACCGCCGCTCAGCACTCATCGCGTTGCGCGGCAGCATTGAGCGCGAGATCGCGCAGATGGATGAGGCCTCCGCCGGGCTGTTCCTCAGCGAGTACGGAATCACAGAGCCCAGCCTGCGGCGTTTGATCCGCCTATCTTACGACCTCCTCGGGCTGCAGTCTTTCTTCACTGTAGGCCCAGACGAGGTACGTGCCTGGACCATGCAGCGTGGGGGCACCGCGGTGGATGCCGCCGGCGCCATTCACACCGACCTCGCCCGCGGCTTCATTCGAGCGGAAGTCATCGGCTACGACGACCTGGTGCAAGCTGGCTCGTTGAGCGTAGCCAGGCAACGTGGGTTGTTGCGCCTCGAGGGTCGTGACTATGTCGTAAACGACGGGGACATCTTGGAGATCCGCTTTAACGTATGAGCAAAGCCTATTGGCCGCCCCTCAATCGCAGGGCACGACAATCTCCCTCGGTCCTGGCTCCATGGTGCTCACAGCGTCTCATTGCATGCCCTAGTCCAAGGTAACAAAGGTGCGAAGGCGCAGCAAGCCCCACATCAGCGCCACGCTTAGCAACGCCGCAGAGCCACCCACAACGAAGAGCCAAGGGTAGCCAGCGGCGGACACGACGTACCCTCCACCCAAGCTGATCGTCCCAAAGCCCAGGCTCATGGCCATCGAACACAGTCCCGCTACAAACATACGCCCGGACGCCGGGGTGATCTCCATCTGCAATGTCTGATAGGCTGGCATCCAGATTGCGGGCAGTGCCGCGATTCCGATCACACCCAGTGATGCAGGCAACCAGTGGCCACTTGCCAGCAGAAGCAGACTGCACGACAAGCCCAGGGAAGCGAGGAGCATCACACCCCCGCTGCTGCGGTCAGCCGCGATGCGAGCACCGCTCAGCGCTCCCACAATTGCCAGGAGCATGCCAGCGCTGGTAATGAAGCCAATGAGCGAGGTGGCTAGCCCAAGGCCCTGGTCCATGTATGCCGAGTAAAAGACCTTGCCGCTGGCTAGTGCAGCATGGCTAAGAAAAGCGCAAAGCATCAATCCCGCGAGAGCTGGCAGAGCGGGCCTGCTTGCGCTTTGAGGGGGCGTCTCTAACGCACTCCGGGAGAGCGCCTCCGCCTTGGTCCTCTCCGGCCGTCCAAGCCGAGTGAGAGGGATGAGCCCGACAATCCCTATCAGAATGCAGGTTGAGAGGCCGTAACGGTACGGTGCAGGGTCGTCAGTGGTCCGGCCCAGCAGTTGCGAAAAGACAGATGGCAATATCGAGCCACCCAGTGTTCCCAGAAGCGCGCCCAGGCCAGAAGTGCTCTGCCGAAGCGCATAGGCGCGCGGGCGGTTAGCCGCCGTGGCATAGCTCGCCAACGCTGGAACCTCATTGACCATCAGCATGGACCAGCCAGCCCCGGACAGGATCCGGCCTAGAAGCAGCCACCAGGACTGGGCCGTTGCTGGCACGGCCTCCGTAAAGGGAATCAGTGACATGCCCAGGACGTTGGTTGCTGCGCCTGCAATCATCATCGTACGCACGCCAAATCTACGCCCCAGGGCAGCCCCCACCAGGCTGAAGAGGCTAAAGGTAAGCGCCCCAGAGGCTGAAAGAATGCCCACAAACTCGGGACCATAACCCAGGCGCAGGACATACAACACGATGAGCAGCGGCTCAATCCCCATGAAGGCCGCCGCCAAGAGCCCTTCAGCAATGCTGATCAGGAGAGTACTTCGCCCATATTGGGTCAGCATGCGAGTTCGCAGTGCCGTCATTGAGACATCTCACGCCAGGCAAAGCTTGCTGTCTCTCGCGAATTCAAGATCTCGGTGGCCAGATCAGCCATTATCGAATTAGCGCCTCCACTCAGGAGTTGTGAGAAGCTTTCGACCGCGCCTTCAAGTATGGTAGTGTTGCTTCCATCAATGTGACCGACGGAATCACGCGCCCATTAGGGCCCGATCCAAGCCTACCTGATTCACCATACATTCTACCCAGCCTACTGAGCTGCGTCCACAGCCAGGGCCAGGTAGCGCTGGTTTTCATCGACGTTCCTGCCAGCTCTGCTCTTGCGTGACGGGATAGATTAAGGCAACGTCTGTTTACGAAAGCAAACGATTGGGGGCGTTGGTGTGCCTATTGCTGCATCGGGCTACTTGGCCAAAGTCTGTCAGAACCATACAGCCAAGGGCCAAAGCTCACGATATGACCAGGGCCAGGCGGTCTGTCAACGTCCAAAGGGTGTCCTGTGCGATGGTGGACTTGTGACAGCGCCACTGCCGCACGTTCTGATGAGATACAGCAGGGGGAAGTCAAACCCTTATCGACTCACGTCTGGCAGAATTGGGTTTGTTGGGTCTGCAACTCTTTTCGGCGCGTTAAGATACTTGGTCGGAACCCGCGCTCGTGTGCCTAATAGGAGGCGTACCTGCCTAACACTGCTCGGTCTCGGCGCTGCCCAGGGCCAATGAATGTGACAGGTTCACAACTGGCAATCAGTGGCCTACGCCCACTCCAAGCTACGAATGTCTACCTGGCACGCGGTCAGGCGGCCCAGGACTTCGATGAATACCCGAGCCCGATCTGTGGACGACAGACGCTCGTCAAAAACCACTTCCAACCCCTTCAGTGGTCCCTTGGTGACCTGTAGACGATCTCCCAGCCGCAAGGGTTGGCCTCTGAGATAGTCACTTCCCTCGATGCGAGCCAGCCGCTCCTGGAGCCAGCGAATCACGGTATCATCAACGTGAGCGGGCACCCCGCCATAGCGGACCACTGAGTTCACGCCCGGCGCCCAGTTTATCGAAGAAAGAGGGACCTCGTTCCAGTCCACTTGAGCAAACAGGTAGCCGCGGAAGAACGGCGACGGACGTTGTGGGTGGCGACGGCGATGTACGGTCTTCTCCAGGCATGGCAGGTAGGTCCGCAGTCCACGCCTTTGCAGCAGGTCACTGACCGCATATTCCTGGTGCGGTTTAGTGTGAATTACATACCATGGCGGCGTTTGGGAAAGGCTACTCTGCATTGTTGGTCTCACATATCATACTGCATTCTAAACGCAGCCAGGTTTCCAGCAAACGATGCATCGCGGAAGTACCTCCGCCGTTTAAAGCACATGGAGCGGCCGCAACGGTCGCTCGTCGCGTATAGCGAGACTCAAGGCGTCCGCAGGGTATCATTGTACATGGCCTGGGTGTCATCGTGCCAGCGAAGGTTCAGATTAAGGCAACCAGCCGAAGGCGATGCCTAAGGTGCAGCCTCAGATGCTGGCAAGCTTCGACAATGACACCGCCGTGCGGTTCCAGCCACCCATGAACTACGGCACCGAGACAACGATGTCGCCCACGCGGTAAAAGTTGGTCCTTAGCAGCGAAAAGTCGGTGATGTTGACGACACCGTCGTCGTTAAAGTCAGCTCGTGGATCAAAACCGGGGCTGAAGCCGCTCCTTAGAATGGAAAAGTCTACGATATTGACGATGTTGTTGTTGTCGGCGTCACCCTCCAAGAGGGTACCCAAGTGCACGCTGTTGTTACCAGAGACTATGGTGACATTCCTTCTGATGTTGGCCAGGGTGTGCCCATTCTTCACCTTGATGTTGTAGATGCCAGGCATCAGCCCGGATATGGTAAAGTTGCCGGACTGGTCGGTTGTCACCGCAAAAGAAGTGCTCGCTACTGTCACAGTGAGCGGGATGGACCACTGAATGCTGGGAGGCGAAGGGCGACCCTGCAAGGCCACGCTGCCCTGGATGGCGCAATCCGTTCGCAGGAGCGCATCAGTGTAAGCCTTAAAGTTGACGCCGTGCGAGGTCAGCACCCCAGGGTACTCCGAGTAGCGGTAGTCGAAGAGGGCTCCATTAAAACCAGCTCCCGTGTCAGGATTCCACGGGCGGTCATTCAAGCTAAACCACGCCCACCGCTGTACCAGTCGGTTCTCATCCGCAGGATAGCCCGTTGCTTCATCTCGCGCCGCGAGCATAAAGTCGAAGGTGGCATTCATGTAGGCGTTTACCCGCGCCGCCGGGAAGCCATACTCGCTCGGCATGAGAACACCGTACTCGCTTATGATGAGCGGTTTGTTCCTCTGCCCTCGGTCGCTCATCCAGGTCCGAAAATCGATGATGTGCTGAGTAAAGATATCAATGTTGTCATTGTCGTCTACGGTGTACAGCCGACCGCTGTCAGCTTCAAGGCCGCGCGGAATCTCACATCCCCAACCGTCCCGGACTTCAGGCAAG
>DDYO01000111.1 GCA_002348045.1 Anaerolineales bacterium UBA2232 | reverse complement strand
CCAAGCGCGTTGGGATCCTCATTGGCCATACTGGACCCGAAAAGGATCCGGGCGCCGTTTGCCCCGACGGCAGGAAAGAAGTGGACATCAACCTGTCAGTCGGCGAAAAGGTTATCGCCGCCCTGCGGCGTAAGGGCTACCAGGTTGACCAGCTCGAAGAATGGGATGATCGCCTAGATGGGTACGTGGCCGACGCCTTCCTGTCGATCCATACCGACTCGTGCGAGATTCCAGGAGCCTCAGGATTCAAGGTTGCCCGCGCGGCAGCCAGCGCCATCCCGGACATCGAAGATCGACTGGTGGAGTGCCTGGAGACTGGGTACGGGTTAGCCACCGGTCTTGGACTCCATAGCGATAGCATTACTCGCGATATGCACGGCTACCATGCGTTTCTCAAGATCGCTCCCCGCACTCCTGGCGCAATCATCGAGCTCGGCTTCATGCTGGATGACCGTGACCTTCTGGACAAGCAGCCTCAACGGTTGGCTGATGGGATTGCCGCCGGTCTGGTGTGCTTTCTGGAGAATGAACCGTGATGAAGGCGGCCGCAGCCAGCCACCCACGATCATCCTAACGAGCAAGTTCCCAGTTCAGGATCGAGGCCCTCCCTTGGGAGTTTGACGACAACTCCTAGTCGCTGGCCTGGCTTGGCCCGTTCTGGGTGTCGAGCGGCTCACTGCCCTCAGGTACCAGTCCCGGCGTGTCCGCTGGAAGTGGGGCGCCACCTGGCCGGCGTGTACGTGCCCGGGGCGGCGCGGACAGCATGTACCCAAAACCGCGTACCGATTTGAGGTAACTCTCCTCATCCTCGGTCCAGCCCAGCTTGCGTCGAAGTAAGCGCACGTGGTGCTTGATCAGCTCGCGGGCTTCGCTCTCAGAGCTAGCATAACCCCAGATCTCTCGCACGAGCTCGCGCTGATCCACCACCCGCCCAGCATTGAGTGCCATGTACAGCAGCAGCCGAAACTGAATCGGGGGCAAAGGCACGCGTCGCGCCGCAAACACCACTTCCTTGCGCGCTGGATCAATCGTCAGCTTGCCCACGCGGATACGGTCGCCCGCGGGATCAAAGACCCCTTTGAGCCTGGTGGCGATGACTTCCAATTGACGTAACTCGCTCTCACCTCGAGGAGTCACCAGGGCGGCATCGGAGCCCACGCGGGTGAAGGAGGTGGGGACGATCACGGGCATCTCATCGGCCTCCCGCAAGAGGACCATCAGAGCCTTGATCTCCTTCTCGAGCACCCGATCCTCGATAATCAGCACATCGGGCCACCGCTCATCCAGGGCAGCGGCAGCGTCCGTCCAATCCGTCACCCCAGTGGACTTGGCTCCGCTGGACTCTAGGCGGGATTGGATCCGGCGTACCCACTGGATTTGCGGGTTCACGATCAAGACTTGCATGCTGATGCCCCCCGATACTAACATCAAGACCACACAGGGCCATAGCCTTGTTCAGCACAGGAACTTGAAGAGCCGACTCCTGAAGCTGCCTGCGCCGAAAATCATAATGTGAACGGTCCGAAACAGCAAGTTAGTCCTATCCTTCACCCTTGTGCACACCGGAATTCCACCTAATCGCCGCCGTCGTACCACTGAATTGATGCCACCCAATAGCCTCTTATATGGTAGACTATTGAGTTGAAAGGGAACGCCGAGCGCCCCAATTGCTTGGCGCCCAATCGAGAATCCCTGGGAAAGAAGGAGTCAATCGGTGGCAACAACACAGGAATGTGTCACGAAGGAGTTGGAAGAACCTCCTGGTACTAGCCTCACTGTGCTTCACAGTGCCTCACGCCGTGCCGCCCTCTGGCGTGGCGTGCCGGATAACGATTGGAACGATTGGCGTTGGCAGCTACGCCATCGCCTCAACACAACTCAACAGCTTAAGAACGTCATCGCGATGACAGCGGAGGAAGAAGCGGGCCTGCGGGCCACATGTCAGCGGCTACGAATGTCCATCACACCCTACTTTGCTTCTCTGATGGACCCCAGGGATCCTGACTGCCCAATCCGCAGGCAAGTTATTCCGACAGCCAATGAGTTGATCATTCAGCCCGACGAGCTGCGTGACCCATTGCACGAGGATGAGGAATCGCCAGTTCCGGGTCTGGTTCATCGCTATCCTGACCGCGTCCTGCTGCTGGTCACCGATCAATGTGCATCCTATTGCCGGCACTGCACCCGACGGCGTCTGGTGGGCGTGAAGGCCGAGCGGATGCGTATGGATGAGATGCGTCGCGCGATTCATTACATCGCGGCCCATCCTGAGGTGCGGGACGTATTAATCTCGGGCGGGGATCCTCTGATTCTAAGCGAGAGCGTGCTAGAGCCCCTTCTGAAAGGGCTGCGGGCTATCGAGCACGTGGAGATCATCCGCATCGGCACGCGTGTCCCGGTGTTCTTGCCACAGCGCATCACGACCGAACTGACCAACATGCTCAAGCGCTATCATCCGCTGTGGATCAATGTTCATTTCAACCATCCACAGGAGCTCACACCCGAAGCCATTGAGGCATGCGCCAAACTGGCAGACGCCGGCATCCCTCTGGGCAGCCAGACCGTCCTGCTACGAGGCATCAACGACTGCTGGCACATCATGAAGGACCTGATGCAGAAGCTGCTCCGAGCACGGGTGCGTCCGTACTATATGTACCAGTGCGACCTCTCCCAGGGCATCTCACATTTTCGCACGTCAGTGAATAAAGGCATCGAGATCATCGAGCATCTCCGCGGGCACACCAGTGGTCTGGCTGTGCCACAGTTCGTCATGGATGCTCCCGGCGGCGCAGGCAAGGTACCCATCATGCCGCAGTATCTCATTTCCATGTCGGACAAGACCGCAGTGGTGCGCAACTATGCCGGCGCCATCAGCGCCTATCCGCTGCCCGAGGCCTATGATGGTCAGTGCCCGCCCAGTTGTACATGTCGCGGGAACGGCCACCATGCCGTGGGCGTAGCCAGCATGCTGGACGGGGCCGGTGTCATCTTGCGCCCACGACAAGCGGCTGGGCATGACGCCGGCCCACCCCAGGAACGCAGCGCAGACGCCGTACCCATAAGCATACTGCAGGCAGGCAAACAAGTATGCGTTCCCTCCGCGTAGCACTGCTGTTCAACCTCAAGAAGAACGCTCCGCATCGGTCCGGTGAGCCGGCCGATGCGGATGCTGAGTTGGATAGTGAGGAGACGGTCGAGGCGTTGCGCGGGGCGCTAGAGGCCGGCGGACACCAAGTCATGCCGATGGAAGGCAATGTTGACCTCTATCCCACCTTGCTGCGCCTCCGCGACGACATTGATATCGCATTTAACATCTGTGAAGGCCACCAGGGCGACAGCCGTGAGGCGCAAGTCCCGGCCATGCTAGAGGTTCTCGGCATCCCCTACACAGCGTCCAAGATTCTGGCCAATGCATTGTCCTTGGACAAGGCCATGGCCAAGCGCATCTGGATGTCTCACGGCCTTCCTACGGCAGGTTTTCAGGTATTTGAACGCGCCGATGAGCCTCTCGATACCCGGCTCTCCTTTCCCCTGTTCGCCAAGCCCGTTCGCGAAGGGACAGCCAAGGGTATTGACGCCGATTCGGTAATCCACGACGAGGCGCAACTGCGACAGCGGCTCCGGCGNNCGTTTGATCCTCGATTATCAGCAGCCAGCGCTCGTCGAGGCGTACCTGCCAGGCCGAGAGTTCACCGTCGGGCTACTGGGCAATCGGTTGTCCCCTGGCGAGTCTCCACTGGCCGCAGACTATGACGACCAAGGGTTCCACGTGTTCCCAGTACTTGAGATCGATACCAGCCCGGTTAACGCCACAGAACGCGGCGTCTACACGAGCAGGATCAAGTCCGACATGCCGCTGGCTATCAACTACATCTGCCCGGCGCCGACCTCCGAGGGGCTGGAGATCGAGCTCAAGCGACTCGCCGTGGCCGCATTCCTGGCCATCAACGCGCTGGATGTCTCGCGCGTTGACATCCGACTGGATGACCAGGGACAACCGCGCCTGATCGAGATCAATACGTTACCCGGCATTAATCCCACCATCAGTGATCTTTGCATCATGTCCCGGGCGGAGGGCATGTCATATAGCCGCCTGGTTAATGACATCCTGGATCTAGCGACGCGCCGGTACGCATTGGCTTGAGTTTGGTTCGGTCGGTCCATCGGCATTTGGGCAAGGGTTGTTGGGAAGTATAGAGGGAGTGGAACATGGACGCGGAATGGGAATGCATGGAATGTGGTTATTTACACGAAGGCAAGGCACCGCCCCACAAGTGCCCTGACTGCGGCGCAGCAGGGATCTGGGAACGGGTTGAATTTGTGGATGATTGGGACGATAAAGAGCTGGACGATGGGCTGGCAGATGATCCAGCTGAATTCGATGAGGACTAGCCGAGGCATCAACCCAGCGGAGGCCATCAACAGATGGCCTCTTTGCTTGATCCAATCCATCAGGCAGAGCCGGGCCAGTCCAGCGCCACACTCGAAAGCACATGGTCCGGGCTTCTTCGAGTTTCCTGAGGAACGTTGACGTAGCCCACTTGGCCAGGTATACTGGCTGTCGGATACGGACAACCCATTGCCCACGAACAACGCGGAGGGAACTGCGATGGCCATCGTCATCAAGAGCAAAGAGGAGATCGCCGTCATGCGCGAAGCAGGACGCATCACTGCTTTGGCCCTGCAGGCCATGTGCCAGGCTATCCGGCCGGGCGTGACCACCGCGGAGCTGAACGCCATCGCTGAGCACGTCATCCGCTCCCACAAGGCAACGCCGGCATTCCTGCACTATCCTAACGCGACCTACTCCGATCGTCCCTACCCAGCAACTATCACCGCTAGCATCAATGACGAACTGGTTCACGGAATTCCAGGCCGCCGCGCCCTGAAAGAGGGAGACATCATCAGCCTGGATTGCGGCTGCATCTTTGACGGCTTTGTGGGTGATGCCGCTCTGACCGTCGGAGTGGGTACCATCTCCGAACAAGCAAGTCGCCTGGTCCGGGTGACCCGAGAGGCGCTGGACAGGTCAATTGCCGAATCCCGCGCCGGCAATCACCTGGGCGATGTCAGTGCGGTAATCGAGGAACACGCTGTGCAAAACGGTTACCGGGTCGTGCGCGAATACACGGGCCACGGCGTCGGGCGCGCCATGCACGAAGATCCCCAGATCCCCAACTGGGGCAAACGAGGCACCGGCCCGCTCCTGCGCCCAGGTATGACCTATGCCCTTGAGCCAATGATCATTGCTGGACATCCTAGAGTCCAAGTGAAACGCGATCGGTGGACCGTTGCGACGCGAGACCGCAGCCTGTGCGCGCACTTTGAACACACCATTGCGGTCACGGATGGTGAGCCGCTGATCTTGACCCTGCCGTGACACTGCCACAGAAGCGTGAACTCCAACGCAGTCACGGCATCTCACGTCATTGGTCTTCCCCGGCCAGCACCACTCCGCAGCATACTGGCGCGTCATGCAGAGCCTGTGGCTTTTGCATCACCTGTTGGATGTGTATTACCGTCGCTGTATAATAGCGCATCTACGTTGCGCACTTGGGCATGGACGGGGCACTGTCGGCTCGCTGGAAGGCGGGACACGTGTGACCTTTGGCACGCGCTAAGGGTCCTGTTCTCATTGGCTCACAAATCGCAGCCTGCGCCCCGTCGGCACACCACAGTGACCAACACAGCTGGTGCCCTGCCAGCAACGATTACCTCGTTGAGGAGGAAAGGGTAAATGGCCAGGATCATATATGATCACGTCACAAAGCGATTTGGCGACGTCGTCGCCGTAAACGATCTTTCCCTTGATATCCCCGACAAGGAGTTCTTGGTGCTGGTGGGGCCCTCCGGGTGTGGCAAGAGCACGGCACTCCGCGTGTTGGCAGGCCTGGAGGAGGTCACATCAGGGACGATCATGATCGGCGATCGGGTGGTCAACGACGTCGCTCCCAAGGATCGGGACATCGCCATGGTCTTTCAGAGCTATGCCCTCTATCCGCACATGAGCGTGTACGACAACATGGCCTTTGGCCTCAAGCTGCGCAAGACGCCCAAAGCGGAGATCGATCGCCGAGTCAAGATGGCGGCAGACATTCTCGGAATTGAGACCCTGTTGGATCGGAAACCGAAGCAATTATCGGGAGGGCAGAGACAGCGGGTGGCCCTTGGCCGAGCGATTGTGCGCGAGCCACAGGTCTTTCTCATGGACGAGCCCCTGTCCAATCTGGATGCCAAACTGCGCGTGCAGACCCGCGCCGAGATTTCCAAACTCCACCAGCGGCTGCAGACAACGTTCATCTACGTCACTCACGATCAGATGGAAGCCATGACCATGGGGACACGCATCGCGGTGCTGAAGGACGGTCTCCTGCACCAGCTAGACACGCCGCAGAACCTGTATGATTACCCGGCCAACATGTTCGTGGCTGGGTTCATCGGCAGCCCAGCGATGAACTTTTTCAACGTTCGGATTGTGGGCACGCGCGAAGAGACCTACATGGAAGGGCACAACCTCAGGTTGCGCATCCCACCTTCCAAAACCCCCGTGCTACACGACTGGCTGGAAAAAGAAGTCATCGCGGGAGTGCGCCCAGAAGACATCCACGATCGCCAGTTCGTGCCGTCAGAATGCATCACGGACCATGCCACGGCTACGGTGGATGTAGCTGAGTTGATGGGCAGCGAGGTTTTCCTTTACCTGGTCTCCAACGGCAAGACTTTTGTAGCTCGAGTTGATCCTCGTACCAGCGGACGGGTCGGCCAGCAGCTCGACATTGCCATCAACATGGACAAGGTTCATTTCTTTGATCCTGCGACGGAGAAATGCCTGGCCTGAAACCTTCAAGAGGGCATGGAACAGCTCGTTTGCCCACTCGCGCCGAACCGCTTGCTCGAGGGCAAATCAGGGCTGCAGCGTCGGCAAGTGGGGTCGAGAGTAGGCATCGAGAAGGTCCTGTATCACCAGGTACTCGATATCACCGAGGGTGACCTCCGGCTGCTGTAGCCATTGCTCCACCGTGCTCTGGACCATCAGCTGCCAGCCGAGTTGAACCAGTGCGTCGCAGACCACCGGCGATGAAGCCAGGCGCATCCGAAGCAGTTCCTGGCGCGCGTCCGCCACAACACCGTACCTGTGCGCACCCGGTTCAAAACGCGTTACTCCGGTCAGTCGGCTCAGGGTCACCGACTGAAGGAGCATGAACGCCCACTGGGCTCCCTCGGCGCCCATCCAGCGTACGTCAGCGCCATCGATCTCCTGCTGAACATTCAGGCCCAACCTTGTTCCCAGCTTGACCAGGACTTGGATCAGCGCCGCGCGGTCGACCGACTGCTGGGATGGATGATCGGACGAATTGAGCGCCCAGCGCCCACCGTCATCTTGAATCCCGTAGGACTGCAAGCAGGCGTCCGCCCACGCTGCGTCGGGGGTTAGCTGGCCAGGAAACTGCTGATACACCCTGTGCACCACATCAGTGGTGCTAAGCCTATCAGCAGAACCCAGCACGCGACAGACAGCCTGTTCGACCCGCTCGGCCAAGGGCTGCGCGGCCCCATCTGGATTCCTCAGCCACCACAGGCAGCGCTCCCGCTTCTCATCCGCCCAGAGCTGCACTAGAGCCGCACCCACCTGCCCTTGAAGTGCGATGCGAATCCGCTCGCGGACCCACTCCAGCGGACCCGTGGGCAGGTCCGACAGATTCATGACCCGCTGAAGGATTCCTCGCTGCGCCAAGGCTTGCCAAATGCCGCAATGCAAGCGGACAAAGGGAGCAGGCTCACCACGGTCTCTCAGAGCTCGTTCGGCAGCTTCCACGGCCACTTCAGTCAACCTCTGTTGGACTTGATCCACTCCCGTGGTCCAGTGACGAACTGCCGAGCTTGGCGACAGGATTAGCTGGTAGTCACCCATGGCGCTCGAATACGGCTTGGTGGCCACTGAAAGCCCTTGAGCCCGCAAGAAAGCCCCGTCTGTCTTGAGGTCCGCTCCGGCCGCCGCCAGGGCCAAAGCTTCGTGGAAGGCCGAGTCCTTGCGTAGGCCCGATAGGACTATGTGACCGTCCGGTCGAAGGATCCGCCGGAACATTTCCAGGGTTGCGTGCACCGCACGGGAATACCACCACCAGAACGAGGTTCGCTTCTCGACCAGCGGCCATAGCAGCGCTGACTCCCGGTGCCCAAAGAGGCATCCTGTCCAGAGATACGGCAGAGACCATTGCTGCCGTCCGGGGACCGGAGGCTGCCCAACCACAAGCCGCACAGTCTGTTCCCCCAGGGTCTGCGTTAGGGTTCGCACCGACATATGGCCAACGAACGCATGGGCCTCCATCCCGGGCGACGAAGCCAGGCCATCCAGCGTGCTGACCAGTGCCGCGAAGGGCACCTGACGCTGCACCAGTTCGTATGACAACCGCTCCAATAGTTGCCACACATTCCACTCGGCAAAGCGCCCGGCTGGCTGCAGTCGTGGAGACGGTGGTGATTCGGGCTCGCCAGGCACCGTTTCAAGCTTGCTGCCTTGCTCCAGGCAGTTCAACAAGACCCACCGCAGCGCATCTAGAACAATGCCGTCCGAGAACAGGTCTGCAACCTTAAGGATCAGGTTTGAAAGGGCGTACAGATTGCGCGGCGTGTATAGATCCAGCAGCTCCTCGACGAGAGCACGGCCCTCAGGGTAATCCTTTGCTGCCCGGTCAACCAAATGCCAGTAGTGCAGGCCACGGGCAGGTACCTGATGGGCAATGTCCGCATCCCCTTGATCACAGTGTCTCATCCCGGAGGCGCCGCAGCTTGGACAGCGATAGCTTGCCTGAAGGGGCGCGTCGCCGCCCCGTTCCCAGATGAAGTAGTCAGCCACTGCCTCTCCGGCACATATCGGGCATTGAGTGCGGTACAGGCGCAACAGGTGCTGCCGCAGCGTCGTTTCCGACTTGAGGGAGTCCGCCAGGCGCGTGACAGCAGCCGTCAGCTCGCGTTCTGGTACAGGAACAAGATCCATGCGCACGCGAAGGATATCCAGTGGGTTAGCATTAACGGCGACAGTCGGGCGTCCGGATTCCAGCGCCTCCAGCACCAAGGATGCAGACTGGCAGAAAGGATCTACCACCCAGTCGCCAACATCGGTGTACGCTTGCAGGTAAGCTGCAGCCGCGGAGCGAGACAACGTGGGTTCTCCATCGGGGACAAAATACTCGATGCCCATCCCTCTACCCCTTCCAAGCTGAGGAGCAACAGTGACCCGATTCACGGCCAATAGACCCTCGGTCCCTACTACAACTATACCCCGGATTGCAGCTCGGACAAAAGCGATCCAAATCACTCGTTTGACCCCACCACTGGCTTGGGGTACCATGCCATCGGGCCGATGCTAGGCGCCACATCTTCTCGCGCTGAAGGAGTTCTTCCGTGCGCATTCTTGTCTTTGGCGCAGGGGCCATTGGATCTTTCCTTGGTCATCGACTGTCCTGCGCTGGGCATGACGTGACCCTCATTCTCAGAGCTGCCCAGGCCGAGGCCATTCGGTCCCACGGCTTGCGCCTTCACCAGGGCACTGACCTCCAAGTCTCACACCCCTGTGTCGCTGAGCATATTGGGGATCTCGGCGATGAGCGGCAGTGGGACTGTATCCTTCTGACGATCAAGGCATTTGATACCAGTGCAGCTGCCGCAGCGGTCGCAGCTCGCCTAACTCCCACGACGCCCGTGATCATCGTGCAGAACGGCGTCGGCGGCGAGGAGTTGGCGGCCCAGCATCTGCCAGCCCAAACGCTCATCTCTGGCGCGATCACCCTCTCGGTGTCCATCCTGGAGTCAGGATGCCTGAGCCTCGAGACCCATCGGGGGGGATTGGGCCTTGCTCCCGTGGCTGAGAACTCGGAGGTGCCTGTGCTGACTGGCATCTTTTCTGCTGCTGGAGTGAGGACCCGTGCCTACACTGATTACCGGTCTCTCAAGTGGTCCAAGCTCCTCCTGAATATCCTGGGCAACGCGATTCCAGCCATCATTGGATGGCCGCCGGGCCAGGTATTTTCAGATCCGCGCTTATTTGGCCTCGAACGGGCCGCGTTCCTGGAGGCAATCCAGGTCATGCGGGCTATGAACCTCAAGCCAGTGGGGCTGCCGGGCTACCCGGTACCGCACCTGGCCTGGGCAATGTCCGCACTGCCTGCTCTTTTGTTGAGGCCTCTATTGGGAAGGCTTGTTGCATCGGGCCGCGGAGACAAGAGACCATCGTTGCAGATGGATCTGGATGCAGGCCGGAAGCGGTCAGAAGTAGTCTACCTGAATGGGGCTGTGGCCCGGCACAGTCAGCGCTTGGGCTTGCGTACACCGGTGAGTCAAACGATCACCGACGTATTGATGAGTATCGCTGAGGATCGGGGCTTGTCCCTCGAGTTCAACAACAACCCGGATAGGCTCATAGCAGCGGTCCAGGCACAGACAGGGGGGTAATAGGTGATGTCGGAACTGGAGTTGCGAAACGAGTTCTGCCGTCTGGCCATCGATCCTGACGGAGAATGGCGGGTTGCGCCCTTGGGAGAAACACACTGGAAACCCGTTGCCGTTCGTCAAGGTGAACTCGCACCGGAGGGAATTGCTCCCATTCAGCAGCTCCGATTCTACCTGGTCCCCAGCGCTTTCCAAAGCATTCAGGTTCGTCGAGAGGGAGCGCCCGGGCTCCTCGTGGACCGCATCACCGGCGAGTGGCCGGCTGCTGTGGACGACGACTTGCTCGACAGCTATCCTTCCGTTCATTTCCTCGAAGAACGCCGGACCGGAGCCCCCTGGCGCCTCGAGCGTTGGTATACGCTGGCTGGTTCCTTCCTGGTCTATGAGAGCGAGCAATATGCGGAAAGGTGGCGCCCGCGGGAGGCGGGTCGGGATTGGGAAAGATTCATCGTCAACTGGCGCCAAGTGATTGAACTGCCTGGCGTCCTCAGTGAACTGAGGCCTCCGAAGATGTTGCTGGAGAATCAGGAGTAGTCGACCTTACTTTCAGGGACCATCAGTTCGATCACCCGAAGTTGCCCAGAGGCAGACCATGAAGCGAGTTGGTGCCCTGCAGTACGTCACCTACAACATCTACTGGCTCAGCATCAACATGGCCTCTAACAGCCTCACGCCGCTCATCCTACCCTATCTGGTCGCTCGCTATGTGGGCGAGGCCACCAAGGGGTCGGCGTACGGATTGCTCCGATCTGCTGGGCTTCTGGTCGCCATCTTCGTTCAGCCTCTGGCCGGCATGCTGAGCGATCGCAGCACATCGCGATGGGGACGCAGGCGCCCGTTCATTCTTGTCGGCACGTTGATGAACCTGCTATTCCTAGCTGTTATGGCGTTGACCCGCAGCTACTGGCTTCTGCTGGCGGCCACCCTGCTGCTGCAGTTTTCCTCCAACATCGCCCACGGCGCGTTGCAGGGCATTATTCCCGACATGGTGCCCCAGGACCAGCGGGGACGGGCATCCTCCGTTAAAGCCATTATGGAGCTCTTACCTGTGATTCTGGCAGCCTTCACCACAGGTCGACTGGTGAGCGAGGGCCATGTGCAGGCCGCGATCGCGCTCATTGCTGCGGTCTTCCTGGGTACCATGATCATTACAGTTCTGGCCGTCCGCGAAGAGCCCGTGGGCGTTCAGGATCAGCCTGCCCTGAGACCCGCGATACGGCGGATCGTTATGCTCACCCTGGTATTCGCGCTAGCCACCACAGGTTTTGGGGCAACGGTTGGCCTCACCGGCCGGATGCTGGTAGAGCGGCCAGCGCTGCAACTGGCAGGAGTGGCAGCTGCAGGATTGCTAGCCATGGCCGGTGCCATCGTCGTGGGGGTATGGGCCAGCGCACGGATCGGACTAGGCGACAAGAGCGCCGGCCAGGATTCGGCATTCATCTGGTGGGTTGTCAACCGGCTTCTCTTCCTTGCGGCGGTTGGCTCCATCTCCAGCTTTGCCCAGTACTTTCTCCAAGATGTTCTAGGCGTGCCCAACGCGCCCGGTGCCACCGCCAAACTCATGTTGGCGGTAGGAATATCCACCCTCGTTGCCGCCATACCGAGCGGCTGGATCTCCGATCGCGTGGGACGAAAGCCCCTCGTTGTGGCGGCCGGCTTTGTCGCGGCCGCTGGCACTTTCTTGCTGTTTGTTGCCCACGATATGCCGGGCGTCTACCTCTGTGGAGCCGTGATCGGCCTCGCCACCGGTGCATTCATGACCACCAACTGGGCACTGGGCACGGAACTGGTCCCGGCGGCTGAAGCAGGACGTTACCTGGGCATATCCAACTTGGCTGGCGCTGGCGCTGGTATCGTTGGCACGGGGATTGGGGGGCCCATGGCGGACTTTTTCAACGCCTATCAGCGAGGACTCGGATACCTGGTCATCTTTGCCATCTATGGCGTCCTGTTCCTGCTGTCGGCGCTGGTTATCCTTCAGGTACGCCAACCGGAACGTTCGCTTTCCGACCGGTAGTGTGCCCCCCGTCAGGCGCAAAAAAGACTCCCATTCGCATGTCGATGGGAGTCCTGATGCCGAGGGCGGGATTTGAACCCGCANNGTCTGCCAATTTCGCCACCCCGGCGTCGCCGCCTTCTACTGCGGACGGCCAGAGTCTAGCTCCCTTCCCGGGTTTTGTCAAATGATCGCTTCGGTAGTTGGGCAATATCGCCAAACTGGCTATAATCCTGCCATACATTCGGGAGGGAGACAACGATATGGGTTTGCCAGCCAACATCCAGGCCATCATCAGTTTCGTGCTGGTCCTGATCGGAGCCTATTCTCTGCTCCTCCTCGCCGCCCTGGTGATCTGGACATTCCGCGATATTCGCTCCCGCTCGCGTGACGTCCTGGCGCAGATACTCGCAGTCTTGCTAGTCTTGATCTTTAATCTGCCGGGCCTGTTGCTCTACTTTGTACTGCGTCCCAGTCGGACGCTCACGGACGTTTACGAGAGCGCGTTAGAGCAAGAGGCCTTGTTGCAGGATATTGAAGAACGATATATCTGTCCCAACTGCAAACGTAAGGCAGAGTCCGACTACCTGGTCTGTCCCCACTGTCAGACGCAGCTCCGGATCAGGTGTGAGGCCTGCGCCCGGCTGCTCAACCCCGCCTGGCTAGCCTGCCCCTACTGTGGGCAAGAACCACAGAAACCTTCTGACGAGGCCCAGCCCGCGCCCTGATGCGTCACGGCTTGAGGATCTTGCTGCCTCTATACTTCACATCGCCTGGAAGCAAGATCCCGCCGCGCGTCTGACGCAATGTTGAGCCCTCGCTTGGCTCTTGTCCCTGCTTGCTGCGCCTGGCCTCTTCCGCCCTCTTGACGGCTTCCTCCCGCAGTCGGTGCTCCACCTCACGGAGCCTCTCCACTGTGCGAGATGCATCATAGTACACTGCGCCGAAATGTCGGCCTGCACCGGACTCGCTGACTTGCCGCAACAAATGATGATTGGACAGGTAGCCGTTGTGAGAGAGAAAGTCGCTCCAGGAGGCAGTAGCATTGGCCTCTTGATGGCGGGCATATGCAGCCCTCATGAATGAAACCAGTCCGGGTTCGCTGACTGCCGGCAGCAGTGCAGCCCCCCATGAGAAATGGCGGGGATTCGACGCAGGAAGAATGCGCCCCAGCCACAGGTCACCTACAGAACCGAGTTGGGTGGGGGCAACCTCCACCATCATCGGTTCGACCTCGCCGAGCAGATCAACCACCTGGATACTACCCGCCTGCTGCTGGCTGACCACGCGATAGAGACTCAAGAGAGAGCTCTTCCAAGCTGCGAGCCGGTCACTATCCGCCGACGAGAGGCTGGCGCCCACTCCATCAGAAAAGAGCTCAATGATGCGCTTTCGGCTGCCTTCCAGGCGATAGTCCAAGACACACCAGTCAAGGAATCGACCAAGATCGAAACGATCCAGTGCGTTCAGGCCGTCAACGCCGTAGCTTCCATTCCAGAACAGATTCGAGGCAACGATCAGCTGCGGACCAAACTCTGGACGGCGGGCGAAGGCCAGGATGCGGTCCCAGAGCATTAGCTCGTCCCTTCTCCACGAGCTGTCACGGGCACGAGCTGCACGGTCTCCAGGCAGACAGCAATTCTTGTACTTTTTCCCGNNCCGCTGCCGCAAGGACAGGGGTCATTACGGCTCACTGCAGTCATGGCGCGTCTTCCTCCCAGAAAATGGCTAACCGCCAAGCAGTCCGGGGATGTAGAGAATCATCGATAGCAGCGCGTCGGTGACCACGATCACCAAATAGCCCGCAAACAAAGACCCGTACTTGGCGCGGCGCAGGTAGAGCCGAAACGCTGCATACCCAAGCAGGAGCGTGACGGCCGGTGTACCCAGCTGACTGACATAATGAAGACCCTCCGGCAGCCGATCCAAGAACGGCGCATAGTCCAGGATAACAAAGGGCATAAGGAACAGCTTGCAGAGCAGGTACAGTACCACCGCGACGACCAACGCAACTTGCGCCGAGCGTCGGTCCAGGCCGCCCTCCACCTTGACAAAGTAGAAACCGATTACCCACATGAACGGCAAGATGGTCCATAGCATGAGCACCGGAGGGAAAAAGCCCAACGCAGGGGTCAGGCTCCACAGCATGTTAAGCGCATCACGCATCACATCCTGGGCGGTAACCCTGTCCAGGACCAAGCGCACCTCTGGCGCGGTGCTGGCGTAGCAGACCTCGTAGGCGCCAAAACCGGCAGGTTGCAGCCAGGTCAAGTGAACGTTGCCAGCTGGATCCAAGGCACCATTGGGTTGAAGGACACTGTCAGCCTGAACCGGTAACTGGTAGCCGTGAAGCTCACCGTTGTCAAAGATCGCCCAGACGATGTGCATGTTGCTACTTGAGCGAGTGCTGAAGCGACCGCTCAGGAACAGGCCCAGCTGAGCGACCTGCCCACGGATAGGCGCAGGCATGTATAAGAACGAGGTGGGCCAGCCGGAGCCGATGGTGGCGAGTCGCTGATAGGGAAGACTGCCGGTGGACGGCGCGTACCGTGGCCTGGCTGTCCCAGGGATATCAAGCCTGACTGCCTCCTCCATGGCCGGCTGACTAAGGGGAAAAGAGACCAGCGATGTCTGAGCCTCACCAGAACTCTGCCCCCCGCCCCTCTGCTCCAAAGCCCAGAAGATGTACGCCATCTCATCGTCAAGACCGATTACCGGCCCGGGGCTAACCAATCCAGTACCACTTGCATACCTGGCAACTCGGGTTGCATTGCCCATCTGCATCGTCTGGAGCTCAAACACCGAGTAGTACACGTTGTTTTCCTGTGGACGGGACCCATCCAAGTAGACCAGATGCACCTTTCCGTCGCGACTGACCTGCAGCGTTGGCCTGGTACCGTTCGTGACCACCAAGTGATGGTCCACCAGAACTTGATCGTCAGCGGAAAGGCGCACATGGTTGATTCCGCCTTCCAAGGGGCTATCCGTGGCCCAGAAGATATCCAGAATCCCGTCCTCGCCACTGGCGACTGCATAGCTCGCAGCACGTGAATCTGGAGGAGTCAGCCTAATCGGGCCTGTAAGCAAATCACCGCTCCTGGAAACCCGTGCCAGATAAATCCCTGCAGGAAGCTGGGGATTGTCGATCCAGAGGAGTCGCAGCGTGTCGTCTCGCCCGGGGCACAGCCACGTCTCCGCGGGGTGTGCAGTGGCGAAGGGCAGTGTAACCTGCGCCACAACGGTTCCCGAACGATCGATCCGCGCGTACTGCAGGCCCATGCCGACCCACGCCAGGCTGGTACCCTCGTCCTCGGTTAACAATGCAATGGGACGATTGACACCAGCAACGCCAACGATCAGACCACGGCTCCATTCGGGCAGGATCTTGCGCGTTTTCGCGCTGTCCGACTGGCAGCCTGCCAGGGTCACCATCACGAACAACAGAATCAGTCGCAGCACACGCCGATTGCGCATCATCATCGCCTCCCTCGCCAATGGCCGAGCCAGACGCCTGACGTCCTCGGCCACCGATTATAGCGCCCGGCAGCAGTCAACACAAGGACACGTGGAGCCGTTGGGGAGGCCTATATCTTATGGTATACTATGCTTAAGGAGCAGCACAAACATGCGCAAGATAAAGATATCCACGGCGTCGGTCGAGGCGCTGGCAGAACTCAATGACACCCGGACCGCCGATGCAGTCTGGGATGCCCTGCCGTTCTCCATTAATGGGAGCACATGGGGGGATGAGATCTACTTTGCGATACCCGTCACCTTGCCTGAGGAAAACCCCCGGGCAGTGGTGGAGCTCGGCGACCTCGGCTACTGGCCACCAGGCCACGCGTTCTGCATCTTCTTTGGTCCTACCCCAGCCAGCAGAGCCGGCGAGATCCGTCCAGCCAGCCCTGTCAACCTCATCGGGCGAGTGCTGGGCGATCCCCTGGTGTTTCGGCAGGTGCAGGATGGTCAGCAGGTCACGGTTGAGCCGGTCGTCTAGCGTTCGCAATCTTGAAGAAAGGTAGAAGCTCCTCGAGCTGATAGGCCCGGCGACTGCCGGGCACTTGCGACGCCAAGATGTCCTCGAGAGGCGAGAGAGGGATTATTCGGTATGGCTGAAAGAACCATTCGTGTTGCAGGAGATGACGTTCTGCGCCAAAAATCCAAAAAGGTCAAAGTGTTTGGCGCGGCAACCCAGCAACTGATTGCGGATATGCTGGAGACGATGAGAGGCGCCAGTGGCCTGGGACTGGCCGCCCCGCAGATCGGCGTGCCATTGCGCGTCATCGTTATCGAGATGCCAGCGGAAACCGACGAAGAAGGATACGAGCTCTCACCAGCGGAGCTGTACGTCTACTGCAATCCAGAGATCATCGAGGCGTCGGGAGAGGAAGAGGACGAGGAGGGCTGCCTATCGGTACCTGGTCAGGTGGCCAAGATAAAGAGGGCAACCTTCGTGAGTGTAAAGGGTCAGGACGCCAAGGGTCGCCCGGTTAGGACCAAGGCCTATGACCTCCTGGCCCGCGCCTTTCAGCACGAGATTGATCACCTGGACGGCGTTCTCATTCTAGACCGGGTCGAAAGCCCCGAGGACTTGCGGAGCGTTGCGCCTCCACCGGATCCGGAATAGGCGCAGGGCAATGAGCATCCTCCTCCCCAAGGTGGCCCAACCAAGGGCCCTTCGCCCCGGTGTGACTTGAGGAGGAGACAGCATGACCATCCTTGATGATGCCCGACAGCATGCTCAAGAAACCTACCCGCCAGCCGACTGGCCGCACATCCTTGAAGTGACGATTACTGCGCTTGTCCTTGCTCAGCATGAAGGCGCCGACGCGGAAATCGTTACCCTCGCCGCGCTATTTCACGACATCTCACGGCCATTCACTGGAGTGCCAAATCACCACACCGAGTCAGCTCGGATGGCGCAGGGGTGGCTGACTGCCCATGGATATCCAGAGCCCAAGATCCAGAGAGTATGCGACGCCATCATCGCCCACATGCGTCCTGTGGAAACTGACCAGAGTGGTACCCTTGCCGTCGAAAGTCGAATTCTCTACGATGCTGACAAGATCAGTCGCGCCCAAGGGCTCGGCCTGATCTCCGCCCTGGTCCGTCTTGGTTCACCCGTCACCTGGGAAGGACTGAGCTACCCCGACTTGAAGGAGGCCATTCTCCAGGGGCGCTCGGCCACACAGGCGGCCTACGATACCCTTTACACCACGACCGCCCGCGAGTTGGCCCGGGAGGGGTGGGGCCATGCTATCGCCTTTTGCGATAGCATCCTAGCCTTGACCGTCTTTGACCCACCCCACGAGTAGAGAGTCATTGTCTTCTGGGCTCCGATCATTAAGGACGGCAGTCTGGTGCGCGACGGAGCAACGGCAGGTTAACCACACTACCACCGCGGAGTGCCTCTACAGCCCAGCGCACCTCAGTCGCAAGCCACCCGTAGCGTCCCGTTTACCTGGATAACCACGCGAGCCCCGTCAGCAATGGAAGCCAAGTCCTCTTCGGATACTACCACGTAGGGTATGGTGTAGTGGTATAGCTCATCGGCAAGAATAGCGCCCAGCGCCAGGATGGGATCAACCCTGCAATTGATGATTGCCAGCGGCGCACTACCAGTCTTTGCGCTCTCCAGAAGGATCGCACTGGAGCTGCTCGATCCTTTGCCCTGAGGGAATACAAACACCTTTCCCGAGACCACCTCACCCGACCGATCGTGGCGTCGGTCGATGATCTCACCCGAGTCAGGATTGAGGCCACCCCAAAAGCTGAGAGGCTGCTTGGCAACGAGGGCGATCCCTTCAGCCGAACCAGCGACCACCGCTCTTCCAAGGATCACTCTGTCCAAAGCCCTACTCCCCTCAAGACCCGCCCAGCTACAGCCGACCGGACGCAGTCATGCAGGCTGCCAAAGGCTACCTGCACCCCAAGCTCGCCCGGCGCATAGTAGGCATGCTTTCCCGACGTAGTCATGACTACCCGCACCATCGGTGGCACAATTGGGAAGTGAAACACGCAGGCGTCCAGCAGTATGCGCACCCCGAAGGAACGGATCAGCTCCAGGTCATCGCTTCGCTCCAGGAGTGCATAGGCAGCCTGGTTGGTCATCACCAGAAAAAGGACCTCCGGCGCTATGGCATGCGCGTGCTGAGAGCGAATGGCGTGAGCCAGGTGCTGGAACTCGCCGAATGAGAAATGGGGACACCCCATGATGATGGCGCCGAGACTGTCGCCCTCAGCCGCTGTAGACAGCTCGGACCGGGCCGCCAGCAAGTCAGATCGTCGCACTTCGATGACGTGTTCTGGCTGACCGCCTTGGAAGGCGTCACGTAGCGTAGGCGCCTCTGGCGTGACACCCACGGCGTGGAATAGCCCCACCGCGCCAGACGAGGCGGACGCTGCCCCCAGCGCCTTGAGCTGGTCCAAGCCAGTGTCAGTGGGCAGGCCATCGATCACCGCGATCCTTTCCCCTGCGGCTTTGCCCAGGAAGTGGCCGAGCACCGCATAGAACTCCCCATCGTGAAGCAGCTCCTGGCTCAGGTCCACTAGGCGCAAGAGAATCTGCCCTCGACGGTTCTCCGTTATATGCAGACCGGTCTTGGGCACTCGCCCGGTGATGGCCGCGCAAATGTCAACAAAGTCGCCATAGCGATTGGTTCGAGCGCCCAGCACCGAGTTAGCATAGACGATGGCATTCGACTCAGCCCAGGCTATCTGCTGGCCAAAACGAGGGGTCAGGTAACCCTGATATGGGGCACAGGTACACGTCGGGATACAACCCATCTGCGCATAGGCGCGGACTTGTCGCAGCGCCATGTCGGCGTGTTCTACAGGAACGTCCCATTCGCGCCAGTGAGCAATGTCGATGGGCACCATGTTCAGGGTGGTGGGAACAACGACACGCCCACCCGTTGCCGCCAGTGTCTCCGCCAGCTCCAGACCTGATGTGCTAAGGATGCCAACGGCATCGATATGGGCCTGCGTGATATCCATCAGTTCTTCAGCGCCATACACCTCAGCCATCCGGACCATGACCGACATCGCCAGGCGAGCAGCCGGTCCGATGTCGCCATCCAGCATGCGCTTGTCACGGTCACTGAGTCTAACCGCCATAGTCTTGTCGTAACCTCCAGCCGGCGTGGAGTGCGCCGGAGTTGGCTGAGCCCGTCTGACAGAATCGCCGTCGTCAGCGGGCCGCATGCCCTTCCTCAATCCAAGCCCTTCCGGGCAACCTCGGTCGGCCAGCGCTGCATTGCCGCACCCTGATCGGCAGGCAGCGTTGTCTCGGCATAGATCGCCCGGATGCCCCGCCTGGCCTTGGGTTCGGGAGCTCGCCAGCTCGCCAATCGTTCCGCCATGTCCTGTTCAGATAGCTCCACGTTCAGCTGGCGGTTGGGGATGTCGATGACAATGATGTCACCATCTCGCAGGACTGCAATGGGGCCGCCCTCGGCAGCTTCGGGTGCCACATGCCCGATGATGGGGCCACGATTGAACCCTGAGAACCGTCCGTCGGTGATCAGCGAAACGGACTCGTGCATGCCAACGCTTACCAGGGTATCCGTGCACAGCATGACCTCAGCCATCCCGGGCGAGCCCTTTGGCCCTTCGTACCGCAAGACGATGATATCGCCAGGCATCACCTTGCCGGCACGAATGGCCTCCACACCCTCAGCGTCAGAGTCAAAGACCCTGGCTGGGCCGCGGTGCACAAGCATATTGCGTTTGATCGATGACGTGCGCACGATGCTCCCGTGAGGTGCCAGGTTCCCTTTCAGCACAGCCAGGCCCCCCTCTTGCATCACCGGCTTCTGCAGGGGGTGAATGGCAGGGCCAACGGTTCCGCTCACCCTTACAAGATTATCGCCCACGGTGCCCCCGTCCACAGTACGCGCCGTCCCATCGATCAGTACTCCCAATTCCTTGAGCAGGGCAGGCACTCCCCCAGACCGATAAAAGTCGACCACCGTATGGGGCCCGTTGGGAATGACCGAGGCCAGAACAGGAGTCTTGCGGCTGAGTTCGTCAAACAGGTCTAGCTTGACCTCAATGCCGACCTCTCGGGCGATGCTCATGATGTGCATGGGTGCGTTAGTCGATCCGCCGATGGCTAGATTGACCACAACAGCATTGTGCAGCGTGCGCTCGTCGAGGATATCCGATGGTCGCAGCCCATCGTGCACCATTTGCACCACTCTGCGGCCGGCCTCGGTCGCCTGACGCCACTTCCTGGACAGGACAGGAGGAACCACAGCCGAACCAGTCAGGCACATCCCCATCGCTTCGGTCAGAATCTGCATCGTGTTCGCAGTGCCCATCAGTGGGCAAGCACCGATGCTGGGGCAAGCGTCTTCTTCCATCTCACAGATTTCCTGTTCGCTGATCTCCCCCATAGGGTACTGCCCAAACGCAGCGCGGTTGACGTCCGAAAGGGTCAGCGGTTGTCCCTTGTACGTCTCGGCCAACATGGGCCCACCGACGACCATGATCGAGGGGACATTCACCCGCGCTGCGCCCATGAGCAGGCCAGGGATGATGCTGTCGCAGGATGCCATGAGCACTAGGCCGTCCAGCACATGCCCCATGGTCATGATCTCCACCGACGCTGCCAGCACGTCTCGAATCAACAGCTCATAGTTGATAGGCCCGGCGCCAAGGACCACATTGCCACAGGTGGAGAACACCCCAAACTCGTGCGGCACCCCACCCGCCGCCCAAATGCCCGCCTTGACGTTCTCGGCTAACTGGCGCAGATGGATATGTGCCGGCGAAACCTCGGAAAACGCATTGGCGATGCCAATATGGGGCTTTGCCATGTCGGCATCAGTGTACCCGGCCCCTTTGTACACCGAGCGCCTCGATGCTGCCATTGGACCGATGAACTTGCTGACGAATCGGGTCACTGCTCCCCTCCCTTGAGCGCTCTTTCGACGGAAGCGAGTCTGCTCGTCTCACGGGCCAAGCTGCAGCCGCCGGGAACGACGATTTCCCTAGTCAATCTTGGCTAACTCGTCTAGGTACCGTTTCAGCACTTGGCGGGTTCCGGAATCCAGTGGCCGATAGGGATCCCGCGGAGGGCCCGCTTTCTGTCCACCCAGCTCTGCTGTAGCCTTTAGGAAAGCGACCTCATTCTCACCGGTGATATGGCTGCACAACTCGGTGAACGTACGATAAAGCGGGATTGCCGTATCCAGATCGTGCTTCTCCAGCGCATCGAACAACTTTATCACAGCCCTGGGCACGGCGATGCCAAACAGCGAAACGATGCCCTTGCCACCCAGCAACAGATCACTGAATAGCCATCCCTCGCCGCCAGAGAACACGTTGATACGGTCCTTAATCTTGCCAATCACGTTGGCGCGGTGCCAGACGTCGCCATTCGACTCCTTGACCGCCTTGACACGATCCAGTTCCATGAGCCGATCCCAGAAGGACACCGTCATATTGAATCCATGAGGGAGCGGTGGATAGTTGTACACCATGATCTGGATCTCGCTCACGGCATCGTTGATCCCTCGGTAGTACTGATAAACTACCTCGTCACTGACGTTGATGACATAGGGCGCAGCCGCCATGACGCCATCAGCACCCACCTTCTCGGCATAAACCGTGCGGCGGATGGCTTCCTTGGCATTCTGGAACGTGCTGCCCACCACCACGGCCAGCCGACCCGCCGCTGCCTGCACGGCAGCTTCCACGACCGTATTCCATTCCTCCTCGCTAGGCGCGTAGAACTCGCCCATGCAGCCAAAAGCAATGAACCCGGGCACCCCAGACTTGGCCAGAAAATCGATGTTGTGCTGCAGTCCATCCAGATCGATCTCCTGGTTTGGCTTGACGGCAAAGGGAATCAGGGGAAACACCCCCTTTAGCGGCCTGCGCGTATTCCTGCTCTCTCTTGGCATCTTGACTCCTCTCTTGGCAACTTGACTGCTCTCCGACACGGACGTGTCTCAGGTCATCACGAACATCACGAACCCATGGACCGGCCCATCTCACCCCGTCAGAGCTTGTAGTGGACAGGCAGGGCTGACAAAGGCAGAGACTGGCGAACGCACCTCATGAGGGCTTAACAATGGGCTTCGAGTGAACGCCCCAGGCCACCTGCCCAGTGATCCTTGTCTGCCTCGCCCAGCCGCCGGATACGGGCCCCCCTGAGCTAGGCAGTCCCATGACTGAACTCGGCACAGCCAGTGCCCGACAGGGCTAAGCCCACCTGGTCTTCGGGCCCACGTAAAAGCCCGTTGGCCATGGATCATCCGGATCCAGCACGAACTGCTGGAGTCCCGTAATGTGCGCGCTGCCTCGAATTGTGGGCACGATCGCAGGGAAGCCAAGCACCTGGGTTTCCTCCACGGCCTTGCCGTAGAACAGACTGCCTATGATGCTCTCGCTCACAAACTCCTGGTTAAGCTTCAACTCCCCTTTGGCGTAGCGCATGGCTACTTCGGCTGATGTGCCGGTGCCGCAAGGGGACCTATCGACCCCCTCAGCCCCGTAGATCACAGCGTTCTTCATCATGGCTTTAGGGTGAGTTGGGGGACCTACGAAACGCACGTGGGTGCAACGATTCAATGCCGGGTTCGTCGGATGCACCACCTCAACCTGTTCAGAAACAGCCTCACGGATCCTGGTCCCGACGTCTACGATCTGCTTGACGCAGTCGGGGCTCAAATCCAATCCTACAGCTGAAGCCGATACGATGGCATAAAAGTTCCCGCCCCAGGCAATGTCCAGAGTTACCGGCCCAAGCTGGGGAACCTCAACGATGATATCGCGCTTGTACAGGAAAGAGGGGATATTGCGAAACGTGACATCCTTGGCCACCCCGTCTTCTACTCGGACTTGAGCACGGACAATCCCCGCCGGCGTGTCCAGAACGATCCTGGTTATGGGCTCCTCAACCTCCACCATACCAGTCTCGACCAGCACAGTGCAGGTAGCGATGGTCATGTGTCCACACATGGGCAGGAATCCACTCACTTCGATGAAGAGCACGCCAATGTCAGCTTCCGGGGAAGCCGGTGCGGTGATGATGCTGCCAGATTGAATATTGCTGCCCCTAGGCTCGAACATCAGCATGCGGCGAAGGTCATCCAGATGCTCTTGTGCCCACTGCCACTTCTCCACCATGGTCTTCCCTGGTACGGGGGGGATGCCTCCGGTCACCACGCGAGCCGGTTCCCCTTCCGTGTGAGAGTCCACCGCCGACACGAGCCGCTTAAACCTCATCGTCCCTCCCAACCTCTTGATGATCTTGCCAAGTTCTTTGGTGCCGCCATCGCTTGCCGGAACGCACCTTACGAGTTCCTCCGCAATCGTATGCTGCGCACTTCCGTCCCACAGTCCCTCGGTACTATCACTGTCACCACCGGCGTCCGGTCCAGTTTCTTGCTGTTCACCACCCGCAACACCTGCCCTTCGCACACTTCCTCCCCCGCACGGTTCAGCCCACCTACCAACTCCCCCTTCTCCGGTAGCGGCAGGAACTCGTACGGCAGCTGCACCGTAGCCTTACCCTCCCCGTACGTCATGTCCACCACAAAGATCGCTTGCCCAGGACACGCTGCAATACACAACCCGCACCCCGTGCACTTCCCCTCTTCCAGCTCTGGCAAGTTGATGATCGGCTCGCCAATCCGGATCGCCCCCTGCGGACACGCCCCCTCACACGGATCACACGGAATCTGCTGCCCACACTCAATCACTACCACCGGCCCAGCCGCCAACCGCTCGCCGCTGGGCATCCCCTTCAGCGCTCCCAGCTCTTCCCGGCTCAGTACCCCATCCTTCAACAACGGCATCCCACACCTACCTCTGCCACAAGATCCGCTCTTGCGCCTTGCTCCGACCTTCCCCAAACGGCCCCAGCCGCAGCTCCCCCAAACTCCGCCGCACCGCCGCCTTCTTCTCCGCCGCTTCCCACGCCCCCAGCCGCCCCAGCGACTCCGCTACCGCGATCCCCGCCAGCTTCCCTTCTTCCATCGCTGTGCTCGCTTCCTCTATCCCTGCCAGGTCCCCGGCGACGTACACCCCAGGAACCGTCGTTTCCATGTCCTCATCGTGCACCGGCACGTGCCCACCTAACTCCCCGACGTACTCAAACCGGCACCCCGCCATCCACCCTAGCTCCGCCAGCGGCGTTAACCCCACCGCCAGACAGATCACATCCACCTCCCACTCCCGCTCCGTGCCAGGAATCTCCTTCCACTGCCCATCCAGCTCTACCGTGACCGCCACCTCAACCTTCTCCTCACCCCGCGCTTCCTTCAGCGTCGTCGATGTGAAGATCGGTACCCCATTCCTCC
>DDYO01000200.1 GCA_002348045.1 Anaerolineales bacterium UBA2232 | reverse complement strand
GGGCGCTTCTTTCACGCTAACCTGCTCACTGCTGTGCAGGGAATACACAGGGCTGCGTTGTTAGTACGCATGTCTGCGCATAGAATACGCAGATGAGACCGATCACCATCAGCGATCTATGTGAGCTCACTGGATACTCGCGCGATCAGATGCGCGGGTTGCTGGCCGAGCTGCCACGTTTTACGCGCAGGCGTACTGAGGCCCGGGTGGCTAGGGTCTATTCGAACCATGACGTGATGCTAGTAGCGCTACTTTGTCGTTTGGAGACGGCATACGGCCTCAAGAGAAGCGTCGTTTCCGCTTTGAGCGAACCTATTGCTACGGCACTGACGGCGCCGCGTGAAGTGAGCAAGCAGGCTTGCTTGGTCTTACGAATTCATGACGCGGCATGCGAGTACGTTGATGGGCCTCCCTCGATCAACGACGGCTTGGTCGTTGCTCTAGCCCCTATTTTCCTGGCCATCGACTCCTATTTGCTGCCGACGCCGCTGGTACAGCGGGACGTAGGATTGTCAGCCACCAGCTCGTCCTACAAGCCCACCGTGGGTCAGGAAAGTCTTGCTCGGGGACATTTGTCTGGTGATCGTCAGCGGAAGCGACCCAATCATGGGTAATCGTCCGCCCTGGTGGGATGCCTGGCTGCAGCCGCAATTGATCGAACAGGTCAAGGGGCTGGTGCGTGTATATGGCTATCAACCCGATGGTCGCCTGCCCGAAGAGGTCGCCATCATGGAGAAGGCCGCCGAGTATGGTGCTGACGCGGTGTTCTTCGAGGTCGAGCAATATGGTAAGCGGGTCTCGGCGCAAGCCTTTATTTACGGGGCAAACACGCTGGCAGATGATCAGGAATTTGCCGAATGCCACCGCAAGCTCTGGAGTTGGGGAGGGGTGCCTCTCATATACAGGCGCACGCCGGGGTTGCTGCAGTTATTCCGTTGCGCACATCGCCCAGATTTTCTTGCAGATGACGGTGGGATTCAGTGTAGCCCCATCAAATATCTCAATCTAGCGGCAGAGATCGAACTTGACCCCTGGTGGGATGAGGAGAGCATTCGCAGCGGAACGTTATGGACCAACCCGCACACTTGTGAGTTGCTTTTATCGAACAGCAAGGCTGCACACAAAAGCCTGTTCGATTCATTCAAGCGGCTGAGTATCCATCTCGACGAGAAAAATATTCTTCCCAAACGGCTACGTCGTCGCCTATTGATTCTGTCGTTGCTAATCGCCTATCTGGAACAGAGAGGTGTATTTAGTGAGGGTTTCTTTTCGGCCTTCCTGCCGGGTGCTCAGCGCTTTTTCGAGGTACTGGGCGATGGACCAGCATTGGTCAGATTGCTGGCAGCCTTAGAGGATCGCTTCAACGGCAATGTGTTCACACTTCAGCCGTCGGAAGTGGAAAAGCTCTTGAGCACCCAGCAGTTGGAGCGCTTTGCCCGCATGATCGAGGCACGCGAAAATCAATCAGGCCAACTGTCCTTGTGGGAGCTGTACTCGTTCCGCGACCTGCCAGTTGAGCTAATCAGCCAGATCTACCAGCTATTCGTAGAGAACGAAGATAGCTCGGTGTATACCCCTCCGTTCCTGGTGCGCTTTTTGGTGGAGGAGGCGCTCAGTTGGGACGCGCTGGATCACATTACATCACACCACCAAGTGGTGCTAGATCCATCCTGCGGCTCCGGCGTATTCCTGGTTGAGGCCTACAAACGCTTGGTGCTGCACTGGCGCTTGCGCCATCAATTGCGACGCCCGGACAAACAGGTGCTTCAGGGCCTTCTGGCTTTTGTTCATGGGGTTGACCTTGAGGAAGATGCCGTCGAACTTGCTGGTTTCAGCCTGTGTTTGGCTATGTGCGATGCCTTGCAACCCGCACAGATCCGGCGGAGCATCAAGCTATTTCCGAATTTGCGCCAGCAAACTTTGCACCATGGTTGTTTCTTTGAGGCAAAGGAAGACGGTCGATTACCTGAGCGAATCGGAGCAGTGTTGGGTAATCCTCCGTTTGCGTCCTCCCTCCAGACACCAGCCGCCCAAAGAGCCTATGCGCGCTATCAATCCGATCATGATCAAAGGCTCCCTGATAAGCAGGCGGGTTATTTGTTCCTCCACGAGGCCAGCGAGATCATGGTGGAAGGCGCTACGATCTCCATGCTGCAGCAGTACAACTTCTTGTACAACCAGAACGCTCTTGCATTTCGGCAACGCTATCTGAAGAGCTATTGGGTGCGCGAGGTCCTGGATTTTGTTTCAGTGCGCGGCCTATTCCAGAAGGGCCATGCGGACACTAAAGTGATTGTTGTTGTGGCGCAAAAGAGAATTCGACCTCTAAATGCAACGCTGCTGCATGCCACCTTCCGCCGCACCGGTCGTATTGATGCCGAGCAGGGACTGGATCTGGACTACTATGACATGCATGTCGTGCCATATAGCATTGCACTGTCAGATGACCGACTCTGGCGCGCTAACTTACTGGGAGGAGGACGGACCCTCTCCTTAGTGAACAGGCTGTCGCAATCACGCACTTTGCGTGAGTACGCTGAGCAGTGTGATTGGGATGTTGGCGAAGGCTTTATTGTCGGCAAAAGCGTCCAACGCAAGGCAGCAGCTCATTTGACGGGACATGCGTACTTGCCATCTAAGGCATTGACAACGGATGGTATCGATGAGTCACAGATTCGCCCGTTGGAAGATGAGCTCTTTCGTACAGCCTACACCACACGGCGCTTTACCCCGCCAATGCTGCTGGTGCGTGAACAGATGGAGCTAGCCCACGCAGTATGGGACGGACATTACCTTACGTATAGCCAGCGAATGGTTGGCTTTTGCGCTCCGCAGAAGGACCTTCCTAAACTCGAAGCCATTGATCGATGGATGAGCGCGGAAAAGCGCACCCTGCGCGCCTATCTGGCCTTGACCAGCCCTGGATTATTTGCCCAGAAAGCGACTGCGCTGCAAGCGTACGATATTTACTCGATACCATATCCAACGGACGGTTCATTCGATCTAAGCGAGAACGAGCGAATTGTGGTTGACGATATTGTTGACTATCAGTCCGAACTGATCCGGTTGGGAGAGTCATCCTCGGCTATGCGCCAAGTTTGCGATCAAGACCTGCAGGCCTACGCGAACGTACTCTCCAGGCAGGTCAACGCACTATATGGTTCACCTAGCTTTGGTTTGCTTGATCAGTTCACTTGGTCAGGTGCGGTGTGCCAAGCGTACGGATTTGGCGCGGCAGAGGTAGATTGGTCAGGGGCGCAGGAGTTGCGGGGCCGTATTACTGAGTTGCTGCATATGCAGTCGCATCAGCACCTGACGATGACGCGCATCTGCCGACTGTACGATCAACGTTTCTTGTTCATACTAAAGCCCGATCGCTTGCGCTACTGGATGCGTTCAATCGGGCTAAGGGATGCTGATGATGTGCTGGCAGACCTACGGGTACAGGGCTACTAGCGAGGCACGATGCTGGCGGACGGATCAACCTCTCACGCCCTGGGCCAACTAGCCTCAGGAGTTCTTGCCGAAGGCCGCTCCCGCGCTGCCATTTTGGATTTCATTCAGGACCAACTTCCTCGTTGGCGTGATCGCCCCGAACGGCCACAGCGCACCAATGAGACAGCACTCACGTCGCAGTTGTGCGCTCACCTCAACAGCGCGACTCGCAAAACACCAGGCTGGGATTGCCTGCAGTTTCGGGTAGAGGAGGCCGATGAAGTACAGGCCTCTCGTAAAGTCGACCTGGTGGTAGCTGCTGCAGGTGATACGCTGATTGTGCAAGGTAGGAGCTACAGCGATTTCGAGACGATTCTTCCAATTGAATGCAAGCGGCTACCTATTCCCTCCGGGGCAGGTCGTGATGAGCGCGAGTACGTAATTACACGCAAGGGAGTTGGGGGAGGGATTCAGCGCTACAAAGAAGGTAAGCATGGAGCAGCCCATGTGCGTGCTGCCTTAATCGCATACGTTCAGGGCCAAAACTTTGATCATTGGTTTGCTTTGATCGATAGTTGGATTCAGGACTTACACGTAGCAGGCAGTCCTGGCTGGTCGCCCACAGATGTCTTGGCCACACTGAAGCAGGATCTTGTGGCAGGTATTGCTGTACATGAATCAGTGCACAGTCGGGCCAACTTACCTGCGATCCACCTCCGCCACTTGTGGGTGGAAATGACGAGGTAAGGGTATGGTTGTACGGTGGCAGCCTAGTTGAGCATGATCTCGTAGTCCATTGATCCTAAGCGGCGGCCATCGACCATGGCGCCGACGTCTCTTGCGTTGCCCCGCATGCCACCCCCTTTTCATATCTACCCATCAGCCTATCCATCGCTCCGGAGTTCAGTGGCTCTGACGTGCTCAAGGCCATTGCGCTGGGCCACGCGCTGGTGTCGGGCGACATCAAACGAGCGCGCATTGCCGCCTGGGCCGATTTTGCGCAGGCGCATCCGCACGGCGTGCTGTACTGCTTTCGCGGCGGGCTGCGCTCTCAGATCAGCCAGCAGTGGCTGCAGGCCGAGGCAGGCATTGCCTATCCGCGTGTCATCGGCGGCTACAAGGCCATGCGCAGCTTTCTGCTGGAGACCACGCAAGCCGCAGCGCAGGAGTGCGACTTTGTCGTGCTCAGCGGCTCCACCGGCACGGGCAAGACCGAGGTGATTGCGCAGCTCCCCCAGGGCATTGACCTGGAGGGCCACGCCAACCACCGGGGCTCCAGCTTCGGGCAGCGCACCACGGCCCAGCCGGCACAGATCGATTTCGAGAACCGGCTGGCCATCGACTTCCTGAAGAAACGTGCCCGTGGCCACGCCCGGTTTGTGCTGGAAGACGAAGGCAAGCATGTGGGCAGCCGGGCGGTGCCACTGGAGTTGCGCCAACGCCTGGAGCAGGCACCCATCGTGTACCTGCACGACACGTTCGAAGCGCGTGTGGAGCGCATCCTGCGCGACTATGTGGTGCTGCAGTGTGCGGACTTCATCGCTCTGCTGGGGCCCGAAGCGGGCTTTGAGGCCTATGCTGCACGCCTGCTGGCCAGCCTGGACAAGCTGGCGCGCCGACTGGGTGGCGACCTGCACCTTCGCTTGCGTGCCGTGATGCAGGCCGCGCTGGATCAGCAGCAGATTGGCTCCGGGGAAGCGCTACACCGTGAATGGATTGCAGCGCTGCTGAAGCGCTATTACGACCCGATGTATGCATTCCAGCGCCAGTCCCGGACCGGTCGCATCGTATTTGAGGGTGAACGGCCAGCGGTCGTGGAATACCTGCAGGAACGCCGCGAACTGCGGTGACGCCGAAGACGCAGAGGGCCTGCTTTGGAGCCGGCGCATGGTCCGTGGTGGCAGAAACCCTCGGTGTGTCATCGCCACCAGATCTGGCGTTCATCAAATCTGGCTATAATCGCAGGCTTCGACACACAGGAGAGGTGGCAGAGTGGTCGAATGTACCTGACTCGAAATCAGGCGTAGTGGCAACACTACCGTGGGTTCGAATCCCACCCTCCACTGCAAGTATTCATATCAGACGGGCCCGAGTGGCCCGTTTTGCATTTCTACCTTCCGCTTTATCTATCGTGGAGACAGGCGTATCGCAAGGTATGGCACCACTCGGCAGGTCACTCTGAGTTTTGCCGTCGCCATGATTTCCACTTCTTCCACAGCGCTTTGAGATCGATGCTCATTCCCGCGAAGGTTGGCCTGAGTTGCAGTATCTCTGGTTCTGTCTTTGCCTCTGGTGCTTTAGATTCGTCGGTTACAGCGGGTAGTTGTGCAATTTCTTTTAGGAATGCTTTGCCTTTGGGGGTGAGCCCTCCAGGTATGAGGAGCCTTGCAACATGCCTATAGTTTTTCCGACTCATTGAGCGCTGTTCGGCGATGTCATAGATCAATCCGGCATCTTTTGCTTCGATCAGCGCTTCGGCCATGGCCTGGAAATCGTCATAGCTGTCGTCACCCAAGGTCGGCGCGATGAGGTCATCCTTGCCACTTGCAACTAGATTCAGGCCGGTCAGTAGAGGGTTTTCCATCCTTCATTTCCATCCTGCAGCGACCACACCATGCATTACGGCGACGTGTGTATCGTTTACGGCCTGCGAGTACTGGCCCAATCTTTTGCGGGTGATCTGCACAGCGTTGTTTTCATTCACGGCGAGGTGGGGCGCTCGTTCAATATCTCGGGGGCCCAGCCGACCGTACCTGTGGAGGAGCACGTTGCGCACCATAGATGCCTCATTCAGAGTGTTCGCGGTATTTGGTGAGATGGCTATATCAGTTCCGAGCCACCCGAATAGCGTAGTTAACCGGGCGGCAACATCCCATCCACCATCGGGTGTATCTAGCTTAGCTTTCTGATCAAGCTTTTGAGCAATTTCTAGGCATTTCTCGTCTGGCCATGGCCAGTCGCCCATGTCATATCTTCCACGAGAAAATTTACTGGCCGCAGATGCAGCAGCGGGATTGATCGTACTTAGTGCTGCCGCGACGATGTTTTCAGTGCCGGTCTCGTACGCAGACCAGAGACTCAGGAATGCAAGCACATTGACGCGGTGATAGTCCTCCGCTTGCATTTCAGATACCCAGCGCATGTTGTCTTCTGCTTGAGCGACGAGTCTTGTGATCGTCTCAGGAGCGGCCCCTCTCTTCTGCCCCGCATCCGCCAGCAAGACTTTGTGTACGGGCCCCAGGCCTCCCACCATGTGCAGGCAGTCCGTGAGGTAGCTGGCCAGGAATCTATCTCCGACCAGTCGAGATCCGGTCTGAGCCACGGCATGCAGCACTTTGTGCTCTGGCGATGTTCCTAGCGGACGGTCGTGCAGTTCGGGCATGGTTGGTATGAGTAGATTGGGTAGATCTATCGTACCTTTGGCCTGCCTTTTTTCTGGCGCCGTTAGGGCGCTTGGAGTTTGACCATGCCTTTCGATGAGAGCAGGGGGCTATCGCGCCCTTGCCAGACACGCCTTGCGGTTGTCCTGATCTTTGATGGAGTAGCAGCGATCCCGTGATCCTTTGACCTCCGCCAGACACTGGTTGCGGTTGTCACCATTCTTGATTCGGTAGCAGTACCCATAGTCCCGCTTGATCTGCGCCAGACAGTACGCCCGCTTGTCCGCATCTTTGATCGCGTAGCACTCCGAGGTGCCTGCCATGGCCTCCCCCATCCAGGCCATTGCGATCATGCAGAGCGGCACGAGGAGGTAGCTTCTTGCTATGTTGTTGATGGTCATGGTGCCCTCATTCGCAGACGCTGTGGAACATGGCCTGCTCCTCGCCAGCGGTGCAGATGGTCAGTTGCTGACCATCAAGTTGCCAGCGGAATCTACACATAGCCAGCCCTGATCCGCTACAGGTCTGCATTTCCGGACGGCTCTCACATCGGGTGTCACCCTCCATACATTGATCTGCATCTTTGGAGGTCACAGGCTGCCAGCCATCACGCATGAGCACCACCCGTACCCGTTCATAGGATTCGTTGCGAGCGAATGGCGGGACAGGACGCCGTTTGGTGCTGGTCTGAGCCTGGGTTTCGTCCACCACTGGCGGCGGCGAGCGATCATTCCCGTCTGGTGACTTTCGAGAGATCATGAGTGGCGCGCGATCCTCTGCAGCCACGGTGTTACCTGTGACCTTCTGCCATTGCCCCGCATATGCCCAGTAGGTCTGCCCTCGGTAGACGACTTGCATGCGTTTGGGATTGAGGGGTTCAGCATCCTTCGCTGACTGCCACTCCATCCAGTCCGCTCTCACTGGATCACCATGCGTCACCTCACGGCATTGCCCGCGTGCGATCTTGCGAATGGCCTCCAATCTCCATGCCGCTGCATCTCGCTGCATGTAGGTGTCGCTGGTGATGATGCGTCTTTGCATGTCCGGTTGATTGCGGAATTTCTCCAGCAGAGCTTGGTTGGTCACATCCTTGGCACCGACGATTTCATCGAGTGATTGCTGCTCACGGCACAGCAGGGCAGGCTCTGTCATGGCAGGGCGCAGTTCCAGTTCTACGTCCGGTATGAGCAGTGCGACCGGGGCCATGACTGCGACAGCCAGCCCGTACCACGCCAGCACTACCTTCGCCTTGCCGATGCGCCCCTGCGCCCATGTGGTCGATGACCACGCAGTGAGTGATTTCCATTTGTTGGCGAGATAGTTCTTCATTACGTTGCTCCCTCTGTGTTGTTGTGCTGATCGGGTGTGTTGGCCCGTGTTGATGCGAGTGGGGCCGAGCTATGACCGTCGGTCATGTTTCCTGCGCGCCGACCGAGGGCGTAGTACGCCCAGTCCTGCATGAGCTGCTGCCGTTTTGCGAGGAGGTCACCACGCCGATACGCTGCCTCCACCTTGTTGCCCACGGTATGAGCCAGTGCCATTTCCGCGACCTCGTTGGGGTAGTCAGTGTGCTCTGCGCACCAGTCGCGGAACGTAGAGCGGAACCCATGGGGCACCGCTTCCAGCTGTAGGCGACGGAGTACCGCCGTGAGCGTCATGTCCGAGAGCTGGCTGCCCAGTTCGGGGTCACGGCTGTTGGGGCTGGGGAATACATACGCCTTGCCCGTGGTGCGTCCCGCTGCCAGGGCGAGTGTTTTCATTTCCTGCAGCAGTGCAATGGCTGCATCCGACAGCGGCACCCGATGGGCCTTGCTGGCCTTCATGCGTTCAGCAGGGATCGTCCACACCCGCGCAGCCAGATCGATTTCCTCCCAGGTGGCACCTCGAACTTCTCCGGAGCGGGCTGCCGTCAGGATCAGGAATAGCAGGGCCTTGGCACCCATCCCCTCCTGCCCCACCAGTTGCTCCATGAATACTGGCAACTGCGCATAGGGCAGCGCCTGAAAATGCATCGTCTTTGTCACCTTGCCCGGAGCAGGCAACAGCTTGTCCAGCAGCCCCTTCCAGCGCGCAGGATTGGAGTCGGTGCGGTAGCCCCGTGCAATCGCCCAGTCGATGACCGATTCGATGCGACCACGTAGACGGGTGGCCGTCTCTGTCTTGCTGGCCCAGATCGGCTCCAGTACCTTGAGCACCATCGCCAGCGAGATGTCCCGCACAGGCATCTTGCCCAGTACAGGCGTGGCGTACATGTCCAGCGACCGCTGCCACTGCTGTGCGTGCTTGGCGTTCTTCCAGCCCTTCTCATGCGAGGCGATATAGCGCTTGACCGCTTCACCGAATGTCATGCTGGTGTGGATTTCCGCGACCAGACGGGCACGCGCTCTACGTGCATCTTCGATGGGGTCGATACCTTGCGCCAATTTGGCACGGGCAGCGCGAGCAGCCTCCCGCGCATCGGCCAGCGTGACGGACGGATACGAGCCCAGGCCCAGGTCACGCCGCTTGCCTGCCACCTGATAGCGCAACACCCAGCTGCGGGAGCCGTACATGGTGACGTTGAGGATCAGGCCACGCACACCGCCGACATGGTTGGTGCCACGGCGCCAGAGGGCTGCGACCTGTGCCGCGCCCAGCTCCTTGCGGGGTTCGCGGGGCATCATGACTGCACCTCCGCTGATGCAGGACACAGATAGCCAGGGGGCTCATAGATCAGTACCTGCCACTCGCACACCGAGGCACGAGAGAGGGCCTGGGCAGGGTCACCCCCATCCATGGCGATCAGCTCACTCTCGACGGCGCGAGTTCGGCCATCGGAGAGCCAATCGGCCCAGGCCCGGTAGCGGGCGATCATCCCGGGGTCGCGCTGGTGGAGATAAACGACCTGCAGGGGCGCAGGCGGGTTCGGTGCAGTCAATCGAGTTTCCTCCTTGACCGCCACTCTGGAGAATTTGGAGGGCTTGCAGGAAATTTCGATTTCATCGTCCCGGAACCCGCATGGGGCAAGGCGATGCTCTCTTCTCCCCAATTTTATTGAGCTGACTGCTATCAATTTCATATCAATGACTCCTATGTCATTGATTTTCAATAGCTTTTTTCAGGGGCGGAGAGGGGGTGTCCGGAGCGGGCGCGCTGTCTTGAGGGACGAGACAGGGGGCGAGTTTTCTTGCCGCGCGAGACACGGATACTCCCCGGCGATGGGGAGCGTGGAGTGGAGAGCAGCGGGTAGACCTACCCGCCATCTGTTCACGCCAGTTCGTAGGGTTCCAGCGTCCAGCTGTAGTCCAGGTACAGAGGATGCCGAGGGTGACCATTGACCGTCAGGTCACCGAATCTGCGCCATTGGGGCTGGTACTGCTCCAGCCGTTCATGCAGCGTGTCACGGGCCCGGAGGAGATAGGGCCGGTTCACTACGGACGTACCCCAGGCCGCCCATATGGTTGGCGTGGGGTATTGCGCGACGGTCTTCTCGATGGCTTCCAGATTGTGCTCGTAGGCAACGGGATCAGCCTTGGGTGGCAGGTCTTTGGGATCGGTGGCCCGTACTGGGTAGAGATTCAGCATGACAAATCCATCGAATCCGCATTGCTGGGCGACCTTCTCCACGCGGGTCACAGTGGGGTCAAGTTTCTCTTGGGTGGCAGTGCTGGGATTGAGGCCGATGACCAGTAGCGGACGGGCTCCGGAGCGGCCCAGCGTGTAGCGCCATTGGTCGTTTTGGTCGGAGTGGTAGATGTCGTACATGGGGACTTTCAGAGGGGCATTGGTAGCGTCTGCCCAGTCCTCTCCGGCTCAGGCATCAGATTATTTTGTACCACATATGCGGGTGCGTAGAGTCGTCAGGCAACGGACAGTCCCTGCCCATGACCAGGGACGAGGCATTGATCGCAGCGTTCGCCGACGAGCTTCGCTCCCGGCGTGCCGCGCTGCNNTCTGTCCCAGGAGGAGTTGGCCCATCGTGCGGGCGTCAATAGGACGTACATCGCCAAGTTGGAGCTGGCGCGCAATCAGCCTACATTGACTGTGTTGCTGCGCGTGGCTGAGGCGTTGGAGGTGCCGCTTCCAGAGTTGATTGCTGGGGCTCTTGGTCGGCGGTAGTGGTGGGTATCCGCCCAGGTAGGCCTTATCTGCTGGTCGATGCCTGCTATAGAGGGGAGAGAGTCGCATGCGCCATCTCCGAGGTCGAGGGAGTCTGTTTCGCTTCCTGCCTTACCCGAAGCCCCGCACGGTAGCCCCGAGTTTCGGGAGGGAGCGTTTCATGATCTGCCCGGCCTGATTTGAGGCCGTTGGTTTACTGTTTTGCGAGTCCTCACCCTCTATACCCCAGCCCCCGCCCGCCCCGCCGTCCCCGTANNGGGCGGGGGCGGGCATGGGGCGGCGGGATACGTTTTCCGAGGGGCTTGGTACGAGCCGTCACGCTGGTCTGCTGCCCCTGGCTCCTTCGGGTCAGAGTGGTACTTACGCGCGTTTCGTGGGGGCTGTGACTATGGGGGTAGCGGGCAGGTTCTTCGCGCAGCTCTTTGGTACCACTCTGTGCGACTTCGGTGCCATCATGCGATGGTGGCTCCCCGTCTGCTCAGGCTCTAGTTCTGCGCCTGGGCATCCGCTCCCTTTGCTATCCCGGAGATTCCCATCCCGGGCTGATCTGTCTGCCGCTGCCCAGTAGCCCCCACCCCCAGCCCGACTCCCCCCCGCCCCCCCTTTCAGGGGGGAGCGGGCGNNGGGGGGGGAGTTGGGCGGTGGAGATTGGGGTGTGCTCGGATGCCCGTCCTGGGATTTGGCTGGATGTAGCCGATGCGGCTGCATGGCTCCAGTTCCGGGGTGCTGTAGAGACATATCCTCTTGCGTCTCGTGCAGTCCACCACTATGGGGGTCATAGGGAGGTTTCTCTGGTCTTACCGTGGGCCCAGAAGGCATGTAGGTGGTATACCCCTCGGATAGCCCATACGATGTATGGTCTAGTCCTAGACTGATCCGAAAGCTGACAGCGCAACCGACATCGACCGTTGACATAAGAGCAGGGCTGCTAGACTTGCGGCGAGGTTGCCTAGCCTGCCGCAGTTGATGCCCTGAACAAAATGATCTGACCCACGTGCTTGGATAGCCTGCAGACGAACCCTGTTAAACAATGGAAACGGTCGCACAGCTTCTGCGAGACCAAGCCTTGGCTCGGACGGTTCCTTTTGAGCAAGATCAGTTCGCGCGCTCCTCTTTCAATCGCTACTATTACGCTGCTTTCTTACGTGTCAGAGACGGTTTAGCGGCCATGTCGCCTGGGTGGGATGAGATGGCACATGCGGCGATGCCGGAACTGCTGCGCGGTCAGATCACGACTACGCTTAAGAAGGGGCTCACTCATGCGAGGCGGAACGAGGATCGCGAGTTGGTTTCCATATGCAGCTTCGCTCTAAACGCGGCGTCCGAGTTGGCTGACTTACTTGATCAAGGGCGTATGACGCGGGTGACCGCTGATTACCGACCGGATCAACCCGTAGATTTTTCGACTGTGCCTGATTTCAGTCTGAACGCGGTGACAGTCAAGATGGCAAGGTCTTGGCGACATCGCGCAGACATTTACATGCAGACCATTGAGAAAGCGTGGGGGCAAATCGGTGCCTGATGAATCACACATTGTCCGAGCGCTAGTCGCCAATAGCGGGATCACATTAACAGGGGCTGTCATCAAGGATGCACGACCTGGAAACCACTACTTTGCAATTGTCCCTATCAGCAGGGACCACGACGGTCGCCAGGAGCCATCCGCTAGGCGGCTTGAAGAGGCTCGTCTTTCACTACGTGCTCAAGGCTATCAAATTGATTTCGTATTGAGCGAACGGCAGACAGTAGATATCGAAGGCGGTTTACGCGCGGCCTTAACGACTGCCTACGGCGACTCGGCTATCTCGGTCGCCATCGCATTCCAGGGGAAGAAGGCGAAAGTTTGGGTAGAAATGGCTGATACGCTCATGAGCGAAGCTACCGTAGCTGCCGTGCGCGAGAAAATTGAGGTCTACTTTGCATCATTCTCGGTGGCTGAGCTGGCCGTTCAGATCTCATCGCAGGCAAACCTGCCGAGCATCGTTGTGTGTCTACGCATAATCCGAAAGCTTGCCCCGGTCGGTAGCGATAGCCTCAGCGCCGCGATTCAAGCTGCGGGTTTCAACGTACCTTCCCCCGAGTGGCTTTCACATCGTCTGGATGCGATGCGAAAGAGCGGCAGGCTGGTGAGACTGCACAACGGTACCTATACGCTTACGGCGGACGCTCTACAAAAGCTTGGTACGACCAAGGGGCGAACGAGTCCAGACGTGACAAGAATGCTTGCACTAGCACGACGGTCACGATAGACTCCGCGCCGCGGGAGCTTCGGCGCGAGTGTGCATCACGCTCATCTGCCAAGGTCGGAGATAGAAGGAACCGGAGAAATGTCCGGATGTCCTTCGAACCTCCGGACATTTCTCCGGTTCGATTACGAAAGCTCTTGCTTCCAGCTTTGCTAAATGAAGCTCCCGCAACCCCTACTTGACTCACCATTTTTTCAGTTCAATTCATTCGATGAGTTGAACCGAGCATTGTCAGGCGTATGGGGGCCAAACGAGGCCGATGAGGCGAAGCGGGTATTGGATTTAGGTCTGCCACCCGTGACCTCGGTCATGGCATTGGCGACGATGCTCGGACTCAACCCTGGGCTTATTTGGTCAATTCGACACAGACCGCATCGCTATTACAGGTCGTTCAACATCCCGAAAGGCAGGGGTGTCCGACAAATCGACGCTCCACGCGTGCTGCTCAAGGTGATTCAGAAGTGGATATCCGTACATCTGCAGCGCGTCTATTCTGCACCCGACCATGTTTACGGGTTTGTGCCGGATAGGTCTCATGTTGAAGCCGCAGTCGTTCACTGCGGGGCGCATTGGGTTTTCTCGCTTGATATCGCTGACTTCTTTCCTTCAACGCGAGAAGCTCAAGTCCTTCAGGCATTTCAGTATTTGGGCTACACCGAACAGTCTGCGAATTTGCTAGTGACGCTATCCTGCCTTCGTGGAGGTCTCGCGCAAGGTGCCCCCACCAGTCCTGTACTCTCAAATATCTGCATGGCTGATGTCGATAAGCATCTTGCAATGGTGGCTTTAACACACGGCCTACGGCTGACTCGGTATGCAGATGACATCGTTTTCTCCGGAACCGGCGATCCGCCCGTAGACTTGGAGCAGCAGGTTCGGGCCATTCTGGCGGGTACTCCGTGGACAGTCGCGGAAGGCAAAGTATCACTTGATATCGCACCAACTCGATTGAAGGTGCACGGCCTACTCGTACACGGAAAAGCGGTTCGGCTCACGAAGGGCTATCGCAACAAGATTCGTGCCTATCGGCATTTGATGCACCGCGCTGCGATTCGCGAAGAGGACTTGGCTACAGTCCGTGGGCATCTCGAATACAGCCGTTACGTTGATCAGTTTGCTGAGGCGACAGATAGCGCGACTTGAGTGCCTCTGAGATGCCGTGCTGGGACGACTACTTTCGGCTGCGAATTCAATTGTCTACGGGGCGTTATGCGCCATTCGTGGCGATTTGACTTTGACGCCTTTTTTCAGAGCGACATGACTTTGGGAGCAGTCAGGGTTGCGTTTAAGGTGTTCAAAGTGCGCTGCTGCATTGCCACCAGACTTGTGAGGGCGAACAGGTTTCTGGCACTCCGTACACCGAAAATCGGGCGTGACAACTACGCCACTGTCCCTAATGTCAATGGCATCACTAATGCCAATGGAGCGACCGTTGAGCGTGCAGGTTGTCATTTTTGCTATGCGCCGATTTTATGAGACCGTCATGGCCAATTGGCGGCCTGAGTTTTGCTGCATGTCTTTCGGGACATGCTTCGCGGTGTTACCGCCCCCGCCCGGCGCCCGTAGGCGCAGGAGGGCGGCGCGGGCACTCCGCCAGCTGTACTACGAGCCGATGGTCAGCATGCCGCTTTCCTTCTGCTGCAATTTACCCACCTCAATCAGCGCATCAATCGCTTCACGCGCCCGAGTCGAGCGGTGCTTGGTGGAAACCGCACTGAATGCAAGCTTGACGACCTCCAGCGCTTCGTCACGGCGGATCTCTTCCAGCAGTTCACCATTGAGGCCGTTTTGCATATGCAGACTCAGTGCGAGGAGGGCTTCCTTCTGCTGTGGCGTTAGCGCGGTTGCATTTGCGGCCTTTTCCACCTCGGGCGAGCCTTCTACTTCCGTGAGCGCTGGGCCAACCATGGGCAAACCGTAGTCATCCTCACCCAAAGCAATGTTCTCGATGGAGAAGTAACGCATGTCGCCACCCGCGCCCTGGCGTGTCTTGACCAGTTCAATCGTCCGCAATCCTGACTCCGCCTGATCCACCATGATGCAGGTGTCGAGGGCTGCATAGAGGCTGGAGTGGCCCCGTGGCCCCCGCTCCTTGGCCTTGCCGGTATGGTGAGTTAGCACGACAGCCGCTCCTGTCAACTCGATGAGCTGGTTGGCATGTGCGATCACCACCCCCATGTCGGTCGAGAGATTCTCGTCACTGCCAGGGATGGCACGGTTCAAGGTATCAATGAAGATCACATCTACGCCACCAGCTTCAGTGACCCGCCGGGCGAGCTCGACAACCTCGGACTCAATATTCAGCCGCCATGCGCGCGTCATGAACAGCGCCTCGGGCGCGGGGAACGACCATCCCGGATGGTGTTGCTCAATGGCCTCCAGCCGGGGCTTGAGGTCACCTTCAAGATTGACATACAGGAAACGAGCGCGCTTTGGGATGGCATGGCCGAATACCTTGGGCGCGTTGAGCAAGGCCGCGCCCAGGTGCAACTGGAACACGGACTTACCGGAGCCCGACGGGCCCGCAATCATGGTGAGCTGTCCCTTGCTGATCCATCCATGGATCAGCGGGATGGCGGAGGGTTCGGCCTGCACGTCGGCACGGGTGAGCAATCCAAATTCCCGCGCCTGTTCCGGCAACTGCACTGCAATATCGGGTTCATTGGCGGCCTTGATATGGCCTGGTTCAGATTCCGACAGGGTGGGCTCGGCCAGATTGTCGGTCTCCAGCTCCTTGCGCAGATTGCGTTGCCAATCGAGGATGGCAGCCATGAGTTGAGCTTCTCCGGAGTATTGGCGCGGAGGCAGGAATACCTCGTCCGCTCCGGGGGCCGATGCTGTTGTCGATGAGACGAGCAGCGATTCGGCCTCCTGGGTGACCGGGGCTTCGATCGCCTCATTGTCGTTGGGGCCGGTCTCCGGATAGAGCAGCAGTGCTTGCTTCACGACCTGCTTCGCCACGTAGTTGTTGAGGTTGCGAGTGGCCCCTGAGTTGTTAGAGGGGTCGATGTGATGGTTCGACATATGCGTTCTCATTCAAGGTTGGGTGGGCATGCGCAGGACGCGGCGAGACGGGCAGGTAGTTGCCTTGCCTCGTCCGGCCATCAGTGGATTGGCGTGTGAGCGTCCTGCGACATGCAGATAGACGGGGACTGGAGCCCCCACCGCTTTACGGAATGACTACTTATCTGAGCGCGTGCGAGCTACAGACTGCTCGTGGGCCGGACGGCGTTTCTTGGCTGCTCGCTTGCGCGTCCCGGCCAGATCGACCGACTGGGTAGCGAGACGGCGTTCCACGCGCCACAGCCGGTCGCCTACCGACTCCATGCCATCGAGGAGTTCGAGCAGCATGGCGTTCTGCCGCTTGAGCATCTGGTTTTGCTGCATGAGACAGGCGACTTGCAAAGCGAGGGTGGATTGGTCTTGGTATTGCATGGTGTATTCCTTGAGCAATGCGCAACCGCCGTGCATAAAAATGGCGGTCATGCGCGGGGTGTGAGATAAACGTGGCCTCAGTGGGCGGCCAATGCGATCGCGCCACTGCCAAGATGGGTGGGCGGACGTGATCCGAGCACTGCCATCTGGGTGTCTGACCCCGCCAAAATGGGGCCAAAACTGTTACAAATTTCCCGATTCAGCCAGTAGCGGGATCCGTGCGCCGAATCCCAGTCCGCTCCTGAAAATGGCCCTTGAGAGGGCAAATAGAGCGGAAAATGGGGTAAATATTTCACCATGTGAAAAATCTCCTCGATTTTGTGCGCTGGAGCAGAAATTGCGCAGGCCACATGGGTAAACGCCAAAACTGGAGCGGGCAACGCCTCGCCTCGTCGGCCTGCAATGTAAAGATTTGGTTAACTTGTTACATATTCAGGCTGCAGTTGATGCTCCTGATGCCCTAGTCGGGCTGGGTGCGTAGGGTCGGGATATCGCCCTTGGGTCCAGTGGGGCGAGTGAGGGGTAGCGCGAGGGGGA
>DDYO01000224.1 GCA_002348045.1 Anaerolineales bacterium UBA2232 | reverse complement strand
GGCGATCTTGTCGATCTCGTCAATATAGATGATACCGGTGGACGCGCGGTCGGTATTGCCGTCAGCGGCCTGGATGAGGCGCAGAAGGATGTTTTCGACATCCTCCCCCACGTACCCTGCTTCCGTAAGGGACGTAGCATCAGCGAGGGCAAAAGGTACATCCAACACCTTGGCCAACGTCTGTGCCAGCAGGGTCTTGCCGCACCCTGTGGGGCCTATGAGGAGGATGTTGCTCTTCTGCAGCTCCACATCAGAGGTCTCTTCCCGGGCGGCAATGCGCTTGTAGTGATTGTACACGGCAACCGCGAGGACCTTCTTTGCCTGATCCTGGCCAACTACGTACTCATTAAGACGCTGGTATATCTCCATGGGCGCCATGACGCGGCCGCCTGGCAGTGGCTGGATGGCTCCCGTGGAGTCCTCAAACTGATCCAGCACATCCTGGCAGACCTGCACGCAATCATTGCAGATGAACACGCCGCCTGGTCCAGCAATCAGGTGGTCTACCTCATCGTTGAGTCTGTTACAGAAGGAGCATCGCTGACCGACAGGCTCCTTGCGCATCGTTTCTCTGTCCTTTAGGGTTTTGAGGGTTCCCGCTTCTTGAGGACATCGTCCACAATGCCGTAAGACACCGCTTCACCGGCAGTCATCCAGTAGTTTCGGTCGGTATCCTGGACAATCCGTTCTATGGACTGGCCTGTGTGTTCAGCGAGGATCAAGTTCAGGCGCTCGCGCTCCCGCAGGATCCGCCTAGCCTCGATCTCGATGTCCACGGCTTGGCCCTGGACACCGCCCCATGGCTGATGTATGTGAACGGTTGCATTGGGCAGCGCATATCGCTTGCCTTTCGTTCCGGCGCAAAGTAAGATCGTGCCCATGCTGGCGGTCATCCCGACGGCGATGGTGGACACGGGCGCGCGAACCAGCTGCATGGTATCGTAGATGGCCAAACCAGAAGTGATTTGCCCTCCCGGTGAGTTGATGTAGACCGAAATGTCCTTTTCCGAGTCCTCACCGTCCAAGAACAAGAGCTGAGCGACCATCAGATTCGCCACCTGGTCATCAATGGGGGTGCCCAGGAAGATGATGCGCTCTTTAAGAAGCAGCGAATAGATGTCATAGGCGCGCTCGCCGCGCCCGGTTGCTTCGATGACCATCGGGATCACCGAGTTGTGTGAGCTGCCGTCCATATCCTAATCCTCCTGCGGTTCTGCAACGGATGGTGGGGACGATGGAGATTCGGACTCAGCCTGTTTCGCTCGTCCGCCCCGTTTCTTCTTTTCGGGCTTGCCATCCAAAGCGCCAGCGACGATGGCCAGTAAGCGTTCCATCAGCTTCCGGTTGAAGAGATCATCCGTCACCGAGCTGCGCGCCTCCTCCGAACTAAGGGCCTCAGCGACCTGCTCAGCCCTGTCGCCATAGGTCTGTGAGATCCGTTCAACTTCCGCCTCTACCTCCTCAGGGGCGACTGAGATGCCCTCTGCCTCGGCGAGCTGCGCCAGGATCAGGGTGCGCCGCAGACGCCTTTCGCCTTGCGCCCTCATCTCATCCCGCAACTGAGCCAGCGTCTTCTGAGTCATGGCCAGATAGCCTTCCAGCGTAAAGCCTTGCTGCTTCAGCCGCTCCGAATAGCGAGCCAAAAGAAGGTCAATCTCTCGGTCCACGGCGGCAGCCGGGTACTCCAGGGTCGCTTGGTCGACCATGGCGTCGACCGCTTCGTCAATGGCCTTTTCCCGCGCCTCGCTCTCTCCCTGTTCCTGGAGCTGTTCCTGGATGCGCTGACGCATCTCCGCCATCGTCGCAAACGAGCCCTGGCTCTTGGCCAGTTCGTCGTCCAAAGGAGGGAGCTCCTTCTCCTTGACGGCCTTGACCGTTACACTCATGTGCACGCTCTTGCCAGCGAGGCTGGGCTCACGGTAGTCATCTGGGTACGTCAGGTCAAGTTCCTTGCTCTCGCCGGCCTTCATGCCTTCGAGGCCGGCCGCCAGACCCGGCGGAGTCAGGTCGTGGGTCACGGTTAGGGTGACGTCCTTCTGCTCTCGGTTCTTTTCCCCTGGCGAGCCAAGTACAGCGTCCATGACAATCTGGTCGCCAACGGCGAGAGGTCGCTCAACAGGGATCCACAGGGCAGCCTGCTCCTGAATTCTCTTGACGACCTGGTCCACGTCAGACTTGCGCACCTTGGTTGGTTTGAGCTTGACACGAATCGACTGATACTTGCCGAGGGTTACCTCCGGCTTGGTGGCCACTGTGAACTGCAGTTTCAGGGGATCGGTCTGCAGGATCTTGAGATGAGCGGGGGCATAGGCCTCCAGACCGCTGTCCGTGAGGGCTTCGGAGTAGAACTCGTTGCCAACGACATCCAGCATCTCGTCCACGATGATGTCTTTGCCGTAGAGCCGCTCAATGATGGCATACGGCGCCTTGCCAGGCCTGAAGCCAGCAAGCGGTCGCCGTTTGCTGATTCTCTGGGCTGCTTGCAGCATGGGCCGCTCCAGCCGCTCTGCTTCTACTTCAACATCCAGGGTGTACTCACAGGATCCCGTTTTCGCCTTCGTGACTTTCAAGGAATGGTCCCTCACTCTCATTGTTCGATGGTCGTACTTGCACATCCCCGATCAAGCCATACGACAGAATGCTGGTTCGGGTGAACCAGCATTCTCGGATGAGAGCGGAAGACGGGATTCGAACCCGCGACCCTCTCCTTGGCAAGGAGATGCTCTACCGCTGAGCCACTTCCGCATCTGGTCCAACTCTATGGGGAAGGAGAGATTCGAACTCTCACGGATTTCTCCACGTGATCCTAAATCACGCTCGTCTACCATTCCGACACTCCCCCGGGGTCGGCCCGAGACCATTTTAGGCAAATCCGACCAAAAGTCAAGTGTTTTGGGCGTGCAGCATCCTCCGAGCATGGCTTAGCAGCGTACCCTACGGCTGGCTTGTAGCCCGGGATTCGCGGGAGGCTTGCCGGCCTTTCGGGTCGATGATACAATCTCCGGAGAGACGACCAGGGATGATTCGCCGGGGCCGTCCGTTTGGAGGAGGAAGAGTTGGGGTTGCTGGAGGCGTTGGGGGGACGCGCGGTCCTCATCATTGTGTTCACGCTTCTCTCGGGTTGGGGAGACGCTCAGGGTTTCCTGCACGCCGCCCATGTGTGGAATGGGCCATCTTTTGTCTGGCCGGAGGCATTGCGTTCGGCTTTGGGCTATGCGTTCGGCAGTGTGATGTACTGGTTCGCAATTCGCAGTCTTAACCAGGTTCGTTCCGTTTCTCCCGAAGTGCAAACGCTGGGCTGGTTCGCGGTCACCATCGTTGGCATTGCGGCCCTCAGCGGTCGCTTCCGCGTCTGGGCGGCGATGGATCGGCTGATTGCGCTGGCTGCGCTGGCCTGTGTTGCGTGGCTCATGGTGCGTACGGGAGCCTGACCCATCGGTTGTGATTAGTCGCTGGATGCCTTGGGCTCAGGGGTTTCGTCCTTGGACATCGCGGTCTCTGTCGGACTGGTGTGCTCAAACTGAACGAACCGATAGCCTACCCCCCGCTCGTTAAAGATGTACCTGGGAGTGCTGGGGTTTGGTTCTATTTTTTGCCGCAAGTAGGTGATGTACAATCTCAACAACTGGGTATCGTCGCGGTATTCGTGCCCCCACACCTTGGAGAGCAGCATCTCGTGGGTCATCACCCAACCAGCGTTGCTGACCAGGTGGTACAGAAGGCGGTACTCGGTGGGGCGCAGCTTCACCGGCTCCCCTCGCACGAATACTTCGCGACGCTGAAAGTCGACGGTGAGGTCGTCATCGATGCGAATCTGGGTCTTTTGGCCTGGAGAGGGCATCTCAGCGCGGCGCAGGGCGGCCTTGACCCGGCTCACCAGTTCGCGAGGTGAGAATGGCTTGGTGACATAATCATCAGCTCCCAGCTCGAGGCCGTGCACCTTGTCCTCTTCCTCCGCCTTGACGGTGAGCATGATCACGGGTACCCCCGATACCTCCCTAATCCGCTGCAGGGTTTCGTATCCATCCATGTCAGGCATCATGATGTCCA
>DDYO01000263.1 GCA_002348045.1 Anaerolineales bacterium UBA2232 | reverse complement strand
GTTAGCTCTGACGGAGCATAACACCGGCTTGGTGGTGTGCGTGGCTCTGAATTACGGTGGAAGAGCCGATATCGTCCAGGCAGCGCAGCGGATTGTGCGTGAAGGTGTTTCGGCCGATCAGATTGACGAGGGCACGTTCGCCAAGCATCTGTACACATCGGATCTGCCCGATCCCGACCTGGTTGTTCGCACCGCGGGGGAAATGCGTCTGAGCAACTTTTTGGTGTGGCAGGCTGCCTACGCAGAGTTCTACGCCTCCCCGGTTTATTGGCCTGACTTTGGTGCGCAGCAGCTGGATGATGCTCTAACGGCCTACCGCGAGCGAACGCGCAAGTTTGGCCAAGTTATCGAGCCCTTGCTCTAGTTGGTGCCTCCGGAGCTAGCGAGATGCTGCTTCAGCGTATCCTCAGCACGGTGATTCTTCTACCTATCGTCTTGTGGGCGACCGTTGCCGGCGGCAACTGGTTCTCGTTGCTGGTTGGCGTTGCTGCTCTTCTTGCCGCCTATGAGTTCTACCGTCTGGTGGTGATCTATGGCCACTTTCCTTCCTTCTCCATCGGCCTGACTCTGACGGCTCTGCTTCTGTTGGATGGATACTACCCCGGCCTCGCAATTGCTCGTTGTTCCGTTGTGGCGGCTGTGGGCTTATTGATGGTGGAGCAGGTGTTTCGTGGAAACAGGCCTGGGGCCCTTGCCAGCTGGGGACTGACGTTGAGCGGCGCCCTCTACGTAGGAGGAATGGGGTCGCACCTCATTCTCGCGCGCAATCTGCCTCAGGGCCTCCAATGGGTGCTTCTGACGTTTGCGGTCGCATGGAGCTCTGATTCTGCGGCGTACTTTTTCGGCAGTCGCTGGGGTCGCCGAAAGCTGGCGCCACAGATTAGTCCCAACAAGACGTGGGAGGGGGCTCTTGCCGGCCTCTTGTTTGGCATCGCGGCCAGCATCATCGTGGGGCACGCGCTCTTGGGTCTGGATGCTTTGACGGGGCTCATGCTAGGAGCCTTGCTTACTGTTGCTGCCGTGTTTGGAGACCTGGCCAAGTCCCTGATCAAGCGTCAGGCGGGGGTGAAGGACTCGGGCAACTTGATCCCGGGACACGGTGGCATGCTTGACCGCATCGACAGCCTGCTCTTTGCGGGAGTGGTCACTTACTACTACGCCCTGTGGGCAGTGCTCAAATGAGCTCACATTTGCCGATACCGAAAGCTGAATCGCCAGCAGCTTTGGATCGTGGAGCATGAGTTGGACAGGTTGTTGACCTTCTTGGCCGAGCGCATCACTGCGGGCCTGTCTTTGGGCAACCTCGTGTTGGCGTCAGCAAATGTGATTATTGGTTTCTCTCTGCTGGCCTACATCCTCACCCACAACTTCCGCAGTCTGGTCGCACGAGCCTTCTCCGCTTTGCTGGCTTTTGTCACACTTGTCTACGTCGGCGATATCCTCGTTGCCAATGTAATCTCGCCTCCTCTTACCGTGCTATGGCTGCGTTTTCAGTGGTTGGGGATTGCCTTTGTGCCAGCGGCATGCCTCCACTTCTCGTCAGCCTTGCTGCAAACCACCCGGCCGGCCTCAAGCCGACTGCGCGTTGCGGTAACCGTCAGTTACGTGATCAGCCTGGTCATGTTTGTGTTGGCGGCCGTCACCGACTTGATCGTCTTTGACGGAGAAAGTACGCAGTGGATCAACCGGCTGACGCCTGGGCCGTACTTTGGGGCGTTTACAGCTTACTTCTTTGTCACGGTGACCGTCGCCGTTCTAAATGTGTTTCGGGCCCGTCAGAGATGCTTGACCGCTACGTCTCGACGGCGCATGACCTATCTCACGGTGGCCATCATCGCCCCTGGATACGGAGTGTTTCCCTATCTGCTAGTCGCTACGATGGTGACCGCTGTCCCTCCCAATGTGGTGCTGCTGCTCTCACTTTTGGGCAACCTGGCAGTCGGGTTGATGACCGTGGTGAGTGCATACACGGTAGCGTATCAGGGCGCATTTGCGCCCGATAGGGTGGTCAAACACAACCTCATTCACTACTTGCTCCGCGGTCCATTGGTCGGTTCGGCAGTAGTTGCCCTGATGGAAATCGTGCCTCGGGTGGAGGCCATTTTGGGGCTGCCCCGCTATACCGTGTTGGTGTTTGCCGTTACCGTGGGCATTGTCCTGATGCAGTTGGCCATCGAGTTTGCCAAACCGTACATTGATCGCATCGTTAACCGCCAGGACCAGGAGGAAGTTTCCTGGATTCAGCAGTTGGACCGGCGCCTGCTGACCAGCACCGACCTGGAGCAGCTGCTGGAGAATGTCCTCACTTCGCTGTGTGACTATTTGCGGGTGAGCAGCGGGTTTATCGTATCCCTACGCGGGGACAATCTCGAGATCAGTGTGGTTTCTGGACCTCGGGCGGCAGCGGAGCGTGTGCTCAGGGAGTGCGACTGGCACGAGCTGGTGTCAGCGTTCCAGGAAGATGGTCCGGCCCGCAGTCTCCTGAGAGAGGATGACTTTAAGGCTAGAGACGGGTACTGGTTGCTGGCTTTGCGCAGCAAGGACGGTGAGTCCACGCTGGGAGTGCTGGGAATTGAGGCAAAAGGGCAGGTCAATGCCTTAAGCGCAGCGGAGCTGGCGACGGTTGGTGAGTTCATTGGACAGGCGGAATTGGGCCTGGAGGATATGCACCTGCAGCAGCAGGTGTTCATTGCGCTGCATCAGATCGTGCCTGAGATAGATCGGATTCGGCGATGGCGAGAGCCTTCGTTGGCGGCATCGCAGCGCCTCCGGAGCCTGGAGAGCAACCCGGTTTTTGCGCCTGGGTTTGTCAAGGTGGTGCAAGATGCCCTGCGTGATTACTGGGGAGGTCCACGGTTGGCAAACAGCCCCCTGGTTCAGACACGGGTGGTCTCTCAGGCCCTCAAGACGAGCGATGGCGTTCCCGCCAGCGCAGTGCGGGCCGTGCTGACTGAGGCCGTGGATCGCCTGAAGCCGCCCGGTCAGCGAAGCATGACGTCGAGCGAGTGGACCGTTTACAATATCTTGGAAATGCGATTTCTCCAAGGACGTCGAATCCGTGAGGTTTGCGAGCGATTGGCCATGAGTGAGTCGGATTTCTACCGTAAACAGCGCGTGGCTATCGATCAGGTGACAGAGACCGTGGCTGCAATGGAGGTGGAAGCTACAGCTAGGGAGTGACTCGCCCCTAATCGGCCGTTGGCGGGATCGGACCGCCGAGCATCCAGCTGCTGCATTGCGCGTGGATTACTTGGTCAGCCGGGTGTGCGGTGTGGACGCCACTACGTTTGGAGCTTTTGCCAGCGATTTGGGCGTTGGCGAGGTCAGGTAGTATAATTTCCCATGTTCGGGGCTCGGAGTGATCTTGACAGTACAAGGTCGTTACCTGAGCCCACCCCAAGATAGCAACATACTAGCAGGAGGAGTTAAGATGGCTTTCAAGATCACCGATGACTGCATTTCGTGCGCTTCATGTGAGTCCGAATGCCCTAACAATGCGATCAGTGAGGGTTCGGAGCACTTTGAGATCGATGCGGACAAGTGCACGGAATGTGTGGGCTTCTTCAGCGAGCAGCAGTGTGCAGCGGTCTGCCCCGTTGATGCCTGCGTACCGGACCCAGATCAGAAGGAGACGAAGGAGCAGCTCTTGGCCAAATTCGCCAAGTTGAATCCTGGCAAGACGGCCAAGTAGTACTACATCGCTGTTGGTGGCTGGCCCATCGTTTCACTGGTAGCCGGCCCAGCCAACCGTCGATGACCACAAGCGAGGCACACGGGAGTATTGGGTCCGGTGGTAGGCAGGCCTAGCCGCGCCGCCACAAGACCAGAGTTTTGCTTCCGGGTGACCTCGCTTTTGGTGTGAAGGGCCGGGAAGGGCGAGGCAGGTCAGTTCACGGCGTGATGACGCACTGCAGCTGATCCAGCCCTCATTGCTCGGTCCGTTGAAAGTGCGGGTCTAGTAGCCTTGGTTGACCCACTAGTCGGGCCAGCATATACTGCGCTTGGTGCGTAGCAGATGGGGATTGTAGTACCGGTCAGGAAGCAGGGGCCTGTGAGCAGGCCTCCGAAACTAGGCCAAAGGAGTGTGATGCTTACTTTCACCGATGTACAGTTGCGAAGGGTCTCGGAAAGCGTCTTCAAGGCAGCTCAGGTTCCTGCGCATACCGCGTCTCTGGTTGCTCGCTCACTGGTCGAGAGCAACTTGGTCGGGCACGACTCGCACGGCGTTCTGCGGGTGACCTCGTACTTGGGCAATCTGCGGTCCGGTGCCATTGTGGCTGACGCTGTCGTTGAAATTGTGTCGGAAAGCGCCACGACTGCGGCCCTGGATGGGCACAACGCTTTTGGCCAGGTGGCAGCGGCAAGGTGCATGGAGGTCGCGATCAGCAAAGCTAAACAGTCCCACTTAGCCGCCGTTACCCTGAGACACAGTGGGCACATTGGACGCCTGGGTGAGTGGGCGATGATGGCTGCAGAACAGGGATTGATCGGCATCGTGCTGTGCAACTCCACTTTGTCGGCCGTCGCGCATGGGGGCAAGAAACGGGTGCTGAGCACCAATCCCATGGCTATCGCCGCGCCAGGAAGCGAGGGCAACTCGTTTCTCCTGGATATGGCAACCACAGTGTCGGCGGAAGGGAAACTGAGGGTCGCCCGATCTAAGGGGGAACAGGTTCCTCCTGGGTGGATCGTTGACAAGGAGGGCCGACCCACACAGAATCCCGCGGACTACTATGCTGGAGGAGCACTGCTGCCCATGGCAGGTCACAAAGGCTACGGGCTGTCACTGTTCATTGAGCTAACCTGCGGTTTGCTTAGCGGCCACGGCAGTGCAGCACTCCCCGGTTATGGTGGCGGCAACGGCGTTTTCATGCTGGCTCTGGACGTCGAGGCCTTTGCGCCCCTGTCCACGTTCGTTGCCCAGGAAGAGGAGCTGTTCGACATAATGAGGGCCGGCCCATTGGCGCCCGGATTTTCCGAGATTCTCATTCCCGGCGACTATGAGCTGCGGATGAAGGAGAAGCGCCTGCGAGAGGGAATCCCTCTGCCTGAAAGCACTTGGGAGGACTTGAGAGCGGCGGGAATTGCACTGGGAGTAGATGTTGACGGGATTTCCGCTCAGTAGGCAATGAGGACAACTGCAAAGCACTGTCTGTCGATGAGGGGAGGAGGGGAACCGTGAGACCTAACACCATGCTCGCCAAGCTGCGCGCCGGACAGCCTTCGGTGGGCACGTGGCTGAACAGCCCGAGCTCACTTAGCGCCGAAATCATGGCCCATGCGGGTTTTGACTGGTTGGTGATCAACTCTGAACACTCGGCCATCAACTTTGAGTCCATGCAAAGCATATTGCAGGCCGTTGCGACTACGTCGGTGATTCCCATGGTTCGGGTGATTTGGAACGACATCTCCTGGATCAAGGTGCCACTGGATATCGGCGCCTACGGGGTGGTGATTCCCATGGTCAGCACTCGAGAGGACGCAGTTAGGGCGGTGCAAGCCTGCCGCTATCCGCCAGCTGGAATCCGCGGCCTTGGCGGCGAGAGGCGGACCCTGTATGGCGGCAAGGACTATGTCCAGCGTGCGAATGACGAGATTGCCGTCATCGTGCAGATAGAGACCGCCCAGGCCCTGAAGAATGCGGACGAGATCTTGTCTGTGCCAGGGATCGATGCTTTCTTCGTGGGGCCCAACGATTTGTCGGCCTCGATGGGCATGGCACCAAGCCTCGACAATCGTGAGCCGGCCTTCATTGAAGCTCTCCAGAGGCTGGTGGCGCTGGGCAAGAAGCATGGCGTGGCTCCTGGCATCCATTGTGGCTCCCCGGAAGCGCTCAACGAGCGTCTGGCCTGGGGCTTCCAGTTCCTTGCATTGGGCGCCGATCTGAGCTACATGACTGAAGGCGTCAGGGCTGCTCTGCCGAGGATCACGGGCTGGAAACCGTCGGTCTAGCTCGGAGGGGCTCGGTGCAAAGTCAACGAGGCGCTGAGTTGCCAGAGTGCGCACTGTTGTGGACGATGTTGGGGGCAGTGAGGGACCACAAGAGCCTCACTGGTCTGGCCCAAACCATTGTGGAGCACGTGCGCAGCGCTATTCCTTCTGCAGATGGCGCCGCGCTGTTTGTCTCGCGGTCCCCCAGCGATTCTTGGGAGGTTCTGGCTGCAAGTGGGTACACTACCAGCACAGTGCTCGCCATCAGGCTCTCGCCAGAGGAAGTCCCATTGAACTGGGCACCCACCACTGGACGGGTGATTCTTCATGGAGAAGACAGTGCAATCCAGCACGCAGTCGCTGCGTTCTCCAAGGACAACCAGAGGAGGTTCAGCGGGATCTGGGAGGACTCGGGCAGACCAGTGGCGCTGCTGTTCTTTCCCCTTGGCGCCAGTTCAGTCATCTCCGCCATGCTGATGTTGGAGAGCCGCAGCGCGGACCGAAAACTGGGAGCTGGCGATGTGGACATCCTGTCTGCCTGTGCTCCCTTGATGTCGTTGGCTCTGGAGCGAGTCTATCTGGCGGATCAGGTGGAGAACCATCGGGAGCAAGGTCGTAGGGCGCACGAGCTGCAGCAGCAGATCATGGCTGCGTTGTCTCATGACATGCGCACGCCCCTGGCTTCCGTACAGGGGTATGCGTCTGCCCTCTTGCTGGATGGTGTCACCTGGAGCCCCGAGACTACGACTGAATATCTTGAGATTATTGTGGATGAGAGTATGAAGCTGGACGAAATCATCTCGGACCTACTGGATGCCTCCAGAATTGATGCCGGTCGACTGGACATCGTCAAAGAACCAGTCAGGCTACCCAGCCTGGTTCAGGAGGTCATTGATGATATCGGTCGCCGCAGCGACAAACATCGCTTTCTGATGGTCTTTCCTCCCGAGTTTCCGCTTGTTGAAGTGGACGCAGGACGCATTCGACGGGTGCTTCACAACCTGCTGGACAATGCGGTAAAATACTCGCCGCAAGGCGGACTGGTGGTCGTGCGAGGCGATCCTGGCCCGGAGCGAGTTACTGTAAGTGTTGCCGATGAAGGCCAGGGGATTGCCCCCGAGCATTTGAACCGGCTGTTTGAGCCTTTCTTCCGCGTGCAAGATACGGTGAATCGACATGTTGTCGGCTCTGGCCTAGGTTTGCCGATCGCCAGGAGCATTGTTGAGGCACACGGAGGCCATATCTGGGCGACGAGCACCTATGGTCAAGGAACAACCGTCTACTTCGAGCTGCCGCGAATGGAAGATCCAGACGAGGCAAAGGGGGTGTAGTGGACCGTAGGGATCGGGTACTGGTCGTAGACGATGAACCTCGCTTACTACGACTGGCTCGCGAGGTTCTGCAGGCGGTCGGCTACCAGGTCATCACCGCTGCCGATGGTACGTCGGCGCTTGAGCTCGCGGCGACCGAGCAGCCGGATCTGGTGCTTCTTGACCTGCTGTTGCCCAGAGGTCCAGATGGGTTCGAAGTGTGCCGTCGTTTGCGCGAGTTCTCTGACGTGCCGGTGATTATGGTGACCGCCAAGGCGCGCGAGTCGGACAAGGTTGAGGGTTTCGCTGCCGGAGCCGACGATTATCTCACAAAACCATTCAGCACCCGCGAGTTGCTTGCTCGGGTTCAGGCTGTGCTGAAGCGAACCAGGCGTGCGGAGGGTGTCGGCACGCAGTCAGTGGTGACGTGCGGCCGGCTATCGCTCAACTTGCTCCAGCGCAGGGTCTTCGTCGAAGGCAATGAAGTCAGACTCACGGCCACCGAGTATGAACTACTGCGGCACCTGGCTCAACATGCGAACTGCGTCTTGTTGCATGAGCAGCTGCTGGCAGCTGTTTGGGGACAGGAGTACCGAGATGATGTGCAATACCTCCGGGCGTATGTCAGGCTGCTGAGAAAAAAGATCGAATCTGATCCAGCCAAGCCCAAGCTACTAGTCACGGTGCCGGGAGTTGGGTATCTGTTGGATTGCCCGGCTGACTAGCCTCTGGCGCTGACAATCTCGGTGCACGATACGTGCTGGGAAAAAGCTTGTGGTCCGCCCTCTTGCTTTCGATCGGGTACGCTGAGTGCCTGCGTTCAGGCTGGGGCGAAACAGGATAGTGAGCAGGTGCTGTGCATCGCCAAGCGCGTCCTCTTTTCCGGCGGCTGTTCGATGCCCGGCGGTGGGTAGCTCCGCTGAGTCTTGCCTACACCTATCCCTTCACTATGCTTGCTCTGGTACCTCCCTTTAGGACGCCAGCCGCTGCCACTTTGACCCCAACTGCTTACCTGATTA
>DDYO01000166.1 GCA_002348045.1 Anaerolineales bacterium UBA2232 | reverse complement strand
GTCGTTATCCATGCACAGCGACAGTGCGGTGCTATCCATCACCTTCACACCCAGATTCAGGGCTTCAATGTACGTCAGGCGCTCAAAGCGCCTCGCGTCGGGAAAGACCACTGGATCCCGATCATACACACCATCCACCTTTGTAGCCTTGAGCAGTACGTCCGCATCGATCTCCATCGCTCGCAATGCAGCTGCTGTATCGGTAGTAAAGTACGGATTGCCAGTTCCACCGCCCAGAATGACGATACGTCCCTTTTCCAGATGACGAATCGCTCGGCGACGAATGTACGGCTCAGCCACAGCCCGCATCTCAATGGCAGTTTGCGCCCGTGTGGCCAGACCGCCGCGTTCCAGGGCATCCTGTAGCGCCAGCGTGTTGATCACCGTGGCCACCATGCCCATATAATCCGCCGTAGCCCGCTCCATGCCACGGTCGAGGCCATTAACGCCTCGCCAGATATTGCCAGCGCCGATAACTATGGCGATCTCAATACCCATAGCATAGACCCTGGCGATCTGCGCGGCAATGGCCTCCACCGTGGGCACGTCGATTCCCCATCCCGCGTCGCCCGCAAGGGCCTCGCCATTCAGTTTCAGTAGGATACGGCGGTACTTGGCAGTGGTCACAGGCAGTATTCCGCTCATGTTACTCGCTTTCGCCAAGCTCCATGCGAACAAAACGGCGCAGTACAATGTTCTCGCCAGTCTTGGCTATCTTCTCGTCGATGGTCTGCTGAACCGACTTGCTGGGATCGTGAATCGAGACCTGATTCAGCAGACAGACATCCTGGTAGAACTTTTGCACTTTGCCCTCGATGATCTTGTCGACCACTGCTGCTGGCTTGTTCTGATCAGCCATCTGAGCCCGGTAGATCGCCCTTTCCTTCTCTAAGACCTCGACGGGAACCTCTTCGGCCCTGACATACTGCGGCCGCGAAGCAACCACCTGCATGGCCAGATCGTGTGCCAGTTCTTTGAACTCGGGCATTCGAGCCACAAAGTCCGTCTCGCAGTTGAGTTCTACCACGCCAGCCACCTTGCCCATGTGGACATAGGCCTCGATCAAACCCTGGTTCGCCGCTCTAGTTGCCTTGCGAGCCGCGCCAGCCAAGCCCTTTTCCCGCAATATCGTAGTTGCCCGGTCCAGGTCTCCACCAGAAGCCTCAAGCGCCTTCTTGCAGTCAAGGACTCCGGCACCCGTACACTCGCGTAACTCTTTCACCATCTCACTCGTGATGGCCATCTTTAGGGATTACCTCGTTTTCTTCAGTATTCTCGCCGTCACCGCCAGCGTGAGCCATCGGTGGCCCGCCTTGCCAGAACCAGGGACTAGGACTCGTCGTCTAACAGCATCGGGCCAGCAGCCTCAAAATGGTCCGCCAAAGACGCAATCGCCGAGTCCGATACGGACTCTACAACGTCCTCTTCGTCAGCTACTGGCTGCTCTTCCACTACCTCGAGCTCGGCAGCAGGCTCGGGCTCCGGCTCCTGAACCGGCTCTTCCCGCCCCTGCTCCGCCATAATCACGCCTCTCATCTGCTGACCCTCGACCACGGCATCCGCAATCTTGCCGGAAATGAGTTTGATGGCGCGAATCGCATCGTCGTTGGACGGAATGAGCCAGTCGATGGGATCAGGATTGCAGTTGCTGTCCACCATCGCCACAACGGGGATGCCCAAGGCGTTGGCTTCCTTGACGGCCAATGCCTCGCGGCGGATGTCCACCACAAAAATCGCACCCGGCAGGTAATACATATTCTTGATGCCACCAAACCGCCTCTGAAGCTTGGCAAGCTCACGATCTTTGTACAGCGCGTCTTTCTTGGACAGTTGTCCAAGCAGGCCCTGCGCCTTTTCGGTCTCCAATTCCAACAGGTGATTGGCTCGCTGACGAATCGTTCGGAAATTCGTCAACATGCCACCCATCCAGCGCTGAGTGACGAAAGGCATGCCGCATCTTTCAGCCTGACTTTCCAGGTTTTCCTGAGCCTGCTTCTTCGTGCCGACAAAGAGGATAGCGTGGCCCTCGGCAGCGGTGTCACGAACAAAAGCATACGCATCTTCCAGCATACGAATCGTTTGCTGAAGGTCAATGATGTGGATGCCGTTCCTCTCCGTAAAGATGTACGACCGCATCTTGGGGTGCCAGCGCTTGCTGCGGTGCCCAAAGTGGACTCCCGCCTCCAACAACTCCTTCATCTGAACTACTGCCATTTCCCAGTTCCTCACCTTCGTTTTTTTTCGTCCGCCTCCCTCACCCCAGCGCGGAACCTGCCGAAGGCAGGCACGCCACGCCAGTCCGGAAGCGTGTGTATTGGACATGCGTCCAAAAGGGGAGTATACGCAAAAAGGTAGCATTCAGCAAATCATCGGCACCCTGCCATTTGACAAGGGAGCCCCGCCAAAGGGATAATGCAGCATCCAAGCAAAGGAACTGTCGATGGATACCGCAGCCCCACATGCAGAGCAGCTGTCAGGCGATCTAGACAACCCTCGCCTGTACGTCAATGCCGAGTTAAGTTGGCTCCGCTTCAACGAGCGAGTGCTTGATGAGGCCCTGAACGAACGCAATCATCTCCTGGAGAGGGTCAAGTTCCTGGCCATCTTTTCGAATAACCTGGACGAGTTCTTCATGGTGCGCGTGTCGGGGCTGCAGCGGCAGCTGAAGGAAGGGGTTGCATCCCTCCCTCCCGATGGACTGACGCCAGTCCAGCAGCTTGCCCGCATTCGTGAGCGCGTCTTGCCAATGCTGACTGTCCGCTCCAAATGCTGGCTCAAGGACCTCCTGCCCAAGCTTCGTCAAGCTTCCATAAACATCCTGAACTACGAGGAATTGAAAGGCAAACAGCGGAGACTGCTGCGGCGCTACTTCCAAGACGAGATCTTTCCCGTACTCACGCCACTGGCGTTTGATCCCGGCCATCCGTTTCCCCATATCTCTAGCTTGAGCATGAACCTTGCCGTTGTGGTCCAGGATCCGCTGCAGGGAGTCCGATTTGCTCGACTCAAAGTGCCCGCCACCTTGCCCCGCCTGTTGCGCATTCCCTCCGAAGAGAACGCCGATGAAGGGTTGGGCCTCAACACGTCGAAATCAAACCATTTTGTCTGGATTGAGCAGGTGATCAAGGCCAATCTCGACCTGCTCTTCCCAGGCCTGGACGTGCGAGCCGCCTATGCCTTTCGCGTGATCCGCGACGCTGACATGGACATACAGGAAGACGAGGCATCCGACCTGCTCAGTAGCGTCCGTGAATTGGTCGGCCAGCGCGGATTTGGTTCAGCGGTCGCTCTGGAAATCGACGACTCCATGCCGGAGGACATTCGGCAGCTCCTCTCGGCCAACCTGCGCCTGGCGCCCTACCAGGTCTACACGGTCTCGGGACCTACAGGTCTCGCCCACCTGGCCGAACTCGCCAGCATCGATCGGCCCGACCTCAAGGATGCAACGTTTCTTGCCGCAGTGCCGGAGGTGATCGAACGGAGCGAATCGATCTTTGCTGCTTTGCGCAATCGGACTGTCTCCCTGTACCATCCTTATGACAGTTTTGCGCCTGTGGTGGAGTTTGTGAGACAGGCAGCCCATGATCCCGACGTCCTGGCAATCAAGCAGACCTTGTACCGTGTCGGTCAGGATTCACCCATCGTCCAAGCCCTTCTGGAGGCACGCTCCAACGGCAAGCAGGTTGCGGTCCTGGTTGAGCTCAAGGCTCGCTTTGATGAGGAGAACAACATCGGTTGGGCCCAGACATTGGAGCGCAATGGTGTGCACGTGACCTACGGGCTTGTCGGACTCAAGACACATTGCAAGATGTGCCTCGTCGTGCGTAAGGAGCCTGATGGCATTGTCCGGTACGTGCACCTATCCACCGGCAACTATAATGCCAGCACCGCCCGAGTCTATGCCGATATCGGCTACTTTACCACAGATCCAGACATCTCCTCAGACGTGTCGGACCTGTTCAACGCCCTTACCGGCTACTCCAGAAAGAACGAGTATCGCAAAATCCTGGTTGCCCCGGGGGCGATGCGCGATCAGCTGCTGATGCGGATTCAGCGTGAGATAGATCGTCAGCACAAGCACGGCGACGGCTACCTAGCGTTTAAAATGAACTCCCTCGTGGACAAGCCCTGCATTGCAGCCCTTTACCGCGCGTCACAGGCTGGTGTGAAAGTAGACCTTCAGGTTCGTGGCATCTGCTGCCTCCGACCACAGATACCGGGCGTGAGCGACAACATCACCGTCACCTCAATTGTGGGCCGCTTCCTGGAGCACGCCCGCATGTACTACTTTCGAAATGGTGGAGACGACGAGCTGTGGCTCGGTAGCGCCGACCTGATGCCTCGCAACTTGGACCGTCGGGTTGAGATCCTCTACCCCATTGGTCCATCGGCATCCCGCCGATCGCTAGTCAATGACATTCTCATGGTCCACCTGCGAGATACCAGCAAAGCGCGACGAATGCTGGCGGACGGCAGCTACGAACGCATCAAGGTCAAAGAAGGAGACCAGCGTCTGAATTCTCAGAGCTGGCTCATTGAAACCAGAGGCAAGTGGCACCATGAAGACCTGTAGCCTTCGAGCCTCGCACGCGTTGGCAGACCAGTCAGGGATGCGACGATGACGAACCCAGTTGCCGCCGAACCTGAGGTTGTTGCCTTCCTGGACATGGGCACCAACTCCATCCGTCTACTGATCGTGCGCGTAGCTCGCGATGGCGCGTACCGCGTATTGACTGAGCAAAAGGAAGTGGTGCGCCTTGGGGAGGGTGAGTTTGACACCCAGCAGATTCAGCCTCCAGCTATGCAGCGTGCCATCAACGTCTGCCGGAGGTTCAACGAGCTCGCTTCCTCGTATGGGGCCAGACGGGTCGTCGCTGTGGCGACGTCCGCAGCGCGTGAGGCCACCAACCAGCGCCAGTTCCTGCGGAGGTTGCGTGAAGAAGCTGGCGTGTCGGTCCGGGTCGTATCGGGGCACGAGGAGGCCCGCCTGATATACCATGGCGTCTCCAGCGGGATCCATCTGAACGATAAGAGGGCGCTTTTTGTCGATATCGGAGGAGGAAGCACCGAGCTGATCGTTGGTGACCAGCGGCAAATCCACTACCTCAGCTCCCTGGAACTGGGCGCCATTCGGCTCACGTCTCTTCATCTGCCCAAGCCTGAGCAACCAGTGAGCCAACAGGACTATCGCCGTCTGCAGCTTCAGGTCCGCAACACGGCCGTTTATGCCCTGCAAGACATTGCCGATCAGCCCTGGAGCCTCGCGGTGGGAAGCTCGGGAACGGTTGAGAACCTCGCGCAAATCTCTGCGCGCATGGGCAAGCGGTCCGGCTCCTCATCCGAAGAGATACTGCTGGCTAGCCAGTTGAGACAGGTCATTGAGATGCTCTGCTCCTTGCCCATTGACGACCGCCGACGCGTACCTGGCATTAACCCGGAGCGGGCCGACATTATCATAGGCGGCGCCGCCATCATCGAGACCATCATGCAGGAGCTCAAGATCGAAGAGCTGCGCGTGAGCAAGCGCGGTCTTCGCGATGGACTGCTCGTGGACTATCTTGCCCGCACACAGCAGGGCCAGCGTCTGCGGGACATGTCCGTGCGGCGCCGCAGCGTGCTGCAACTGGCCCAGTCCTGTGGCTATGACGACCACCACGCCCAGCACGTGGCGCAGCTAGCCCTGGAGCTTTTCGACAGTGCACTTGAGGCAGGACTACACTCGCTCTCGACACCGGAAAGGGAGCTGCTCGAGTACTCCGCGATCCTGCATGACATCGGGAGCTTTGTCTCCTACGAGAATCAGCATGCCCATACCTACTACCTCATACGCAACGCTGACTTGCTTGGGTTTGACCTCAGGGAAATCGGCATCATGGCAACGATTTCGCTGTACCATCGCAAAATGGCGCCCCGCAAGAAGCATCCCGAGTTTGCTGCCTTGGACAAGGAAGCGCAAGCCACTGTGCGAACGCTTTCCGTTTTCTTGCGTTTGGCAGAGAGCCTGGACCGGGGCCATGCCGGCAATGTCTTGCACGCCAGGCTGCGAGCGGTGGACGCTAAGCGGGTGACGCTCAGCCTAACAGCTTTCCGGGAACCCCAGCTGGAGCTCTGGGGAATCCAGAGTCGTCAGGATGCGCTGGAGAGCACCCTAAAGCGCCGACTGGGCCTTGAAGTGATTCTCACTCCTGACGTGACTGCCACAGAGGCTGGAGAGCCTGCACCACTAGCTGATTGAACTCGCTGCCCCGCACAGGGTCCCACACGGTGGCAAAGCCTGTCATAAGGGTCTGCAGCTCCGACTGCCTGAAGGCCAGGTATCGTGCCACTCCTGGGGCTATTATTGTGGGAGCGTTTCCACGCGCCGCTTTTCCGTGCGGCTCACCCCACGTACCCCAGGCCATAAAGTCCCTCAGTACATGGCTCGCTACCACGGCATCTTGCATCGCGCCCAAGTGGTCCTGAAGGTTGACCACCAACCCGATCGCCGCCTTCGTCTCAGGGCCGAGCACTTCCCGTAGGAACTCCAGGGTGTAACGCAATCCTTTGGCGGAAATGCGAAGCTCGTGGTGCTGCTCCAGCGTAGCTCCAGGTTGGCCCAGCACCTTGTCGTAGGCACGAACCGAGGCCAGCCGCTCGAACAAGACCGCGGGCGCGGCATGCCTCACCAGACGCAAAGGGGGTGATCCCGAATCCCCCGCCGTGCTTTGAGTCCTCCACTTGGTGGCAAGATGTTCCTCAAACGCTGCCTTCCACGAAGCATAGGGACCGCTGTTGAGATACTCCAGCATACGAGATCGCGCGGACTCTCGCGCTGCACGCCACGCCTCCATGAGCGCCTGAAGATCGTCCTGCATCTCAGTGGAAAGTGAGCCCAGATAGCCCTGGACCGTCTCCTGAAACACGTCCAGATCCCGCACTGAACCAAGAATCTTTCCCGTTCGGCGCAGCCCTTTGGCAAACGGAGCCACGGTGGACGGATCCACATCGGCGGAGAAAACGTCCAGGGCAGCTCTCATGCGGCGCGTCGCCACCCTCATCTTATGCAGCTGCTCGATATCTTCCCCCTCAGACGCGCCGGCCTCGCAGGCTAACATTCGTCCAAAGTGAAAGAGGAGTACCTTGCGCGCTGCCTCCATCATGGTATCGTCGCTTTGAATTCCTGGTGAACGTTCAGGTGCCGTTGGAGTTTCATCTTCCGTCAAGGTCAGACTGGCGTTGAAGGAAATTGGCTTGCCAGTCACGATCTCCCAAAGGTCGCTCTTCTCCTGTGCTCGAGCGGCGTCCGCCGACGCTGCAGGACCCTCCACACGCACATGTACTCGTTCCGGACCCTNNGGATGTCCGTCGGCACTGTTAGGCCGCTCTGGGAGTAATCGAGGCCATCAGCCATACGCACCAACGAGGCAACGGCCAGCATGTCCCGCAAACCCGCGGCTGAGAGTTTTGCGCAGACGGGATTCCTATCCAGCGACTGGAGCTTGCGTCGCGTGACCTTCTTACGATGCAGCAGAGTGGCCAGGGCAATGATCGCTCGCTGCTCTGGACTGGCCTCGGCAGGGGGATGCGCTAGCAGAAGCTTGTAACCCACTTTTTCGTGGCGGGCTGGGTCTGTGGCGAAGCCAATGTTGTGCAGCAACGCGGCATAGCGCAACAACAGGCGGTGCCCCTCCGTCAGACCGTGTACGCCCAGCAGTCGGTCAAAGAGCCAGTCTGCCAACGCGGCCACGTGCTCAGCATGTCCTCGGTCCACCGCATAGTGACTCAGCAGCCTTTCCACGGGCCAGGTCTCCACACCGTTCGCACCGACAGGCGTCAGCGTTGCTACCTCCGCTGGAAGACGAGAACCCGTCACCGCTTTCATGGCTGCATCAAGAACCCGTGCCGGGAAGATCCTGAGCCGCTTGCGACGAAATTCGGCCAGCCAGAAGCGCACTCGTCTCTCGGAAAGCCCCACCTCGCGGCCCACCTGGGCCTGAGGCTGGCCCGCGTTTATGCCCAGCAGTGCCCGAGCCCTACGCCCGTGCAGGTCGGCGCGAGCCGATATCCTCTCTACGACTGACACCTCGTCCAGCGCCAAGAGCAGAGCCGGGCTGTGCACTGCTCCGCTGGCGCTCAAGCCGCGCTCGAACTTGGAGAGCTCCTGCGGTTTCATCAGCCAATTCTCCTGCAGCTCCTGTACCAAGGCGCTCAGCTCAGTCTCGGTGCCGTCAGCGGCAAGCTCAACCTCTACTTCCAGGTATCGTGTCGCGTTCTCGTCAGGACCTACCCTCACTCGGTCCAACGATAGGTGCGCAACCACCCTGTCTTCTGCCAGTAGCGCTCGAGTGGTCCGCTGCTGATGTAGGGCAAGGAGCGTCTCAAGGCTCTCGTTGCCAACCAAAGCCAGCACGCGTTGCCGCAATTCGCCATCAGGCCATTGTGCCGGAGCTCGGCTAGCGGACACCAGAGCCTCCCACTCACCACGCCGATGAACGGGTCCGCCTGCCGAGCCGATGGATTTGAGGGTAATCCGGGTGCCTCCGCTGCCGGTGCGCTCGCGCAGAGCGTAGCCTGCCGCCAGCAGGCGCCGGTCGGTCGTATCCAGATAGATGTCCAGGAGCTCAACGCTGGTTGGCTCACCCAACTTCAGGCCACCCAGACTCGGACACGTACTCAGCCTCTCAAATGTCCCATTATCCGCAGGTGTGAACTTGGCTTCGACCTCCACGGCATCCTCCTGAGGAATCGGTCCCTGGCATTATAGCGCCTTGCGTGACGAAAAAAAAGAAGCCCAGGCTATATGCCTGGGCTTCTGTCGTTGGCTGCTATCCGCTTGATTTCGCGCCCAGTACTACCGGCACGGTTCGGAGCAGGATGCTCAAATCCGTGGCGATGCACCGCCGGCGGACATACTGCAGATCCAGGCGTACGATGCGGTCAAAAGTCAGACTGCTTCGACCACTGATTTGCGCCAGGCCCGTCAATCCAGGCAAGACCGCCAGGCGCCCCATGTGCCACGGGGCGTATTCCTGCACTTCATATTTCACCGCCGGTCGAGGACCAACCAGGCTCATCTCGCCGCGCAGCACATTCACCAGTTGCGGAAGTTCATCCAGACTGGTCCGCCTAAGCCAGCGGCCTACCCGCGTCACCCGCGGATCATCCGAGGGCTTGAACACCCTGCGCCCGCTCCCTGACGGCTTGCAGGCGCCATTGATGTAGCTACGGGCAAATTGCCGATGCAATTCCTCGCCTGCATCAGCGTACATGGAGCGAAACTTGAACATGGTGAACTCGCGGCCCCAACGCCCCACGCGTTTCTGTCTAAAGAGTGCGGCACCGGGAGAGTCCAGGCGGATTGCCAGGGCAAGGAGCACCAGCAAAGGGGTCAGCAACAGCAGCAATGCACCAGCGCCCATGACGTCCACCGCCCTCTTGATGATCGCATAGCTGTGCTCGTCAAGGGTAGTTTCGGCGCGATGGGTTGTCCCTGCTGTAGCCCGTGGCCACGATCGCAGTTCGCTCTTGACTTCGATCACGCAACGGCCTCCCTGTTCGACGCCACTCGACTGGCTCCAGCCCAGTGTACCGGAACAGGTTTACAGG
>DDYO01000036.1 GCA_002348045.1 Anaerolineales bacterium UBA2232 | reverse complement strand
TCCTATCACTCTTCAGTTGTTAAGGTACCCTCTTGGCAAGTGGGGACTATACCACACCTGCCACCGATTGTCAAATCGGCCGAGCGGACCAAAAAACCGACGCGCAGACCACCCACGTCGGTCCGGGCAGCCTGGTGTCTCGCCCACCTAGCGCGCATCGCCTTCTGCCCACTTCACTTGTGTAGATCTTTTCGCCAGAGGCGAACGAGATCACTGTCTATCACAACAGTGGGGCTAGTATATCACACTTCGCTTTCCGTGTCAAGTGGCGCCAACTCACNNCAGCTTTCAAAAGCGCCTAACAGTGGCGCCAACTCACGCTCCGCTGAGGGTTACTTCATGCGGCAAGTCGTCAGTGAGCCCTGATCGGCACAGAGCCAGAGTCCAGAGAGATCAGCTAGTCCTTTCCCAGGACCCAGAAGCGACCGAGGTCGCCCTTGTAGAACCCCGTTTTTCGGCTTCCGGCAGGCCATGGATGCCATTTTGCCCAGCTTTTCGCCCTTCCAGGCACCGTCCGCTTCGGTCCAAGTCCGCCCACTTCTCCTCAGTCAGCCAGCCTACTTTACCGGAAATAACCTTAAAGAATGGCTGAGATCATGGTATAATGCACCCACTCACTGCGAGTGGCGTGCTCATGTATGTTAGCGATGCAATGGAGCCCCTGCCAGAACAAGGCGCAGCTCCTAGGCTGCGCCTTGCGGTGTTTGACCTCGACGGCACCCTGAAAGCCCGGGCGAGCCCCTGGCGCTTGCTCCACGAGGCACTGGGATTGGGTGAGATGGCCTCTCGATACGGACAGCAGTTCCTCGCTGGGACGTTCGATTATCATGAGTGGGCAAGGCTGGATGCGGCGCTGTGGAAGGGCATCAATCTCGACTGGGTGGAGGAGCTTTTCCGCCGGAGCCCCTATCGCCCGGGCGCCCATCAGCTCCTGCGCTTCCTCCGAGACGCCTCCGTGCCCAGCGTTATCATCAGCACGGGCCTGGACGCACAGGCCCGGCACGTTGCCGCCGATCTTGGAATCTGGCGGACGATCACCAACGAGCTGCTGGTAGTTGAGGGTCGCCTGACGGGCGAGGTGCGAGTGGTGGTAACTGAGAGCAACAAGGGCGCCATCATGGATGGACTCTGTGCCGAGCTGGCCGTACGAGGTTCTGAATGTCTGGCCGTGGGCGACGGTCTCGCGGATATCGCCCTCTTTGCCCGGGCAGGTTTGTCGGTAGCGGTTTGTCCCACAGATGAGCAGGTACGCTCGGCGGCGGATGTTGTGCTGGATGACGGTGACTTGGCCGCCATGATCCCACTCATTAGCCAGCATTTCATCGGCATGCATACCGCCAAGACCCCTGCGTAGGCGGTCCTATTCCCAACACCGCCTCAGCTCGTGACCGCCTCCAGGACTAGACCACTCCGGGCCGGAACAACCAGACCGACGAGTTCTCCGNNGCAGTCACCCGAGTGGTCTCATAATCCCAGACCCCGCGTACCACAGTACCATCCGCAATCAAGTCCGCAACCGGGAGAAGCACCTCCGACGGTCCCTGGCCGGCGTTCAAGACCACAATGACAGTGTCCGACCCCAACTGCCTGCCGAAGGCATAGATCTGGCCGTGGGCATAAAGCGGTTTGTAGTGACCTCGCCTGAGTGACGGGTGCTCTTTGCGTAGGGCGATACAGCGGCGGTAGTGTGCCAGCAGGGCAGAGTTCCATTACCTTTGGTCCCACCGGAAGGCACGGCGACAATCAGGATCGCGGTTGCCCTCCATGCCAACCTCATCCCCATAGTAGATACAGGGAGCTCCGGGATAACACATGGAGAACAGCACAGCCAATCGCAGCGCCGACTCGTCGCCCCGCGCCAAGCTTAGAAACCGCGCCGTATCATGGCTGTCCAGGAGATTCATCTGTGCCTGGGTGACCTGCGCGGGATACAGCGCGAGAAGTGAATCCACAGCCGCCGCAAAACCCGAGGCCTCCAACGGCTCGACGGGTGAGTAACCCAGCCCAGACAGCAATGCCGAGTTCAATTCCCGTCCGATGAAGAAAGAAAGACAGGCCTTAGTGAACAGGTAGTTCATCACCGCATCAAACTGGTCCCCCTGCAGCCAGTGCCGGCCATCCTGCCAGATTTCGCCCACGATATAGGCCTCTGGGTTGGCAGCTTTTACCCGCCGGCGGAACTCGCGCCAGAAATCATCATCGCGGATCTCGCCAGGAACATCCAGACGCCAACCATCAACGCCTTGCTGTACCCAGTGCCCAGCAACGCCCAGGAGGAACTCCCGAACAGCCGGCGTGTCCGTGTTGAACTTGGGTAGAGCGTGCAGCCCCCACCAGGCGCCATAGTTTGGTTTGTGAGAGGTCTCGTAGGCATGAAGGGGCCATCCTGTCACGTGGAACCAGTCTAGATAGGGCGATGCAGGCCCATTCTCCAGGATGTCATTGAACTGAAAGAAGCCTCGGCTGGCATGGTTGAACACTCCATCAAGCACAACCCGCATCCCACGTCCGTGCGCAGCATCCAATAGAGCACGAAGAGCTTCATTGCCGCCCAGCATGGGGTCCACCTGGTAGTAATCATAGGTGTGGTAGCGATGGTTGGCAGTGGACTGGAATATCGGATTGAGGTAAAGGGCATTCACCCCCAAGTCATCCAGATAGTCCAGGTGCTCGACTATCCCGAGGAGATCCCCGCCCTTAAACCCGTGGGTCGTCGGAGGATGGTCCCACGGCTCGAGGTTGGTAGGCTTGGCCACCGATCCGCTGCGGGCGAACCGATCAGGGAATACATGATAAAAGACTGCGTCCTTCACCCACTCTGGTGTAGAAAACGCCATTGCCATTCGGGTCTCCTTGAAACTGGAATCCCCCTGGAGGGAATCGCGAGGAGCATCTTACGACGGGCGCTAGCGCGTGTCAAGTTACCTGCCAACGGCTATTGACAAAAATAGCATTCAATGCTATAATACTTGAGCTTGATGATATTCAGTTCAATATATATTGAAAGCAGGTTCAGGATGGCTGTAGAAAACGATCAGGTTGCAGGAAACCGCCGGGGGCGAAGGCCCTTCCACGCCTGGCGCGAGCGGGCAAAGGGGAATTTGGGAGAGGAACCAGGTGACCACTGGTTCTTTGGAGGCCGCCGCTTTGCGGCGTGGCGTGCTGCCCACGGTACCGGCGATATGAACCCGCTGGTGGCCCTATTCCTGAGCCGGGGCGGCGGTATTTTGCCTCTGCTGGTCCTTCACTTCCTCGCCCAGGAGCCTCGCTACGGCAACGACATCATGCGGGAGCTAGAGCAGCGAACCAGCGGCGCATGGATCAGCAACCCTGGCGCCATCTACCCCCTTCTGCGTCGGATGGAACACCGCGGTCTCGCAACCGGTGAATGGGAAGACGCTTCAAAGCGCACCCGGCGAGTCTACCAACTTACGGACATGGGTCACCAGGAGTATGAGCGTATCCTTGAGTTGATGAAGCCTCTGTTTGGTGAAGCACTGGTAGTTATCCAGTCCGTTTACGACACGCTCTATTACGAGAGAAAAGATCAAGGCAACAGCCAACCGCCTGCATAAACGATAAGAGCGGGCCGACTGGCAGTCGGCCCGCTGCGAGGCAGACCCTTATCTGTCCCCGAAACCCGGCAAGAGGAGGCGGGGACAGTGTTTCGCCAGGGCTAGCTGCCCTGGCATCCCGATCAAGGTCTCTCGACCTGGCGCCTGCCCTCTCTGCCATTGTAGCACATGGGAGCCGCATGCGCCAAGGGTCACCACCAAGGAGGGACTGCAACGAAAGGAGGTGATTGTTAATGGAAAAAGTGATTCGCGAGTGGCGAATTGTCGAGACTGATGACGGGTTCCGTATCGAAATCAAGGGCGACAAGGAAACCATGCGAGATTGGGTAAACACCATCGGGACTCACGGCGCTCTGCGCCGGGCGCGCCGCTGGAAGCGTTTTGCCGCCTGGGGACCAATGGGCGGCCCATGCGGCCCCCGGCCCTGGAGACAGGACGAGGGCGACAGCGCCACTACTGAGCAGTAAGACGTCTGACCTGAAGGGTCAACGACCATGAATCCAGGGGCAGGGCAGATAATGGCTCTGCCCCTGGGTCATTTTGACACGCCCAGGTCGTTGCAGTACAGTCCCAGGAGCGTCCAGCATACTGGACCATCGCCGCAGGGCAGATCGTCGCTCGAGGGGAGCCGCATGGAGCCCGATCGCTATGCCACCGTACTAGTCGCCATCATCAACCAGCCACGGGACTGGGCCATCCTTCAGGAGCGTCATTGGTACCGCATCCCTGTCCGCACCGCGCCCAAGAGAGGGGTGAATGCTCCGATCCTGGCCTTCTACCAGACCAAGGCCTTCGATGGCGACCGGTGGACCATTAGCCACTATGCCGTTGCCCGAGAGTGGCGTACGCTTTCCCGTCTCCAGATCCTCCCCGACGAGGCTGACCACCCCCGGGCTTCTGAGCTCTATTACCAGGTGCTGCTGGGTAATCTGCAGCGCCTCGCCCATCCGATCCCCAGCCGTCAGTGGCGGCGCATCACTTTTATTGTCACCCATTGGCAAAGGCTGCTGGACGCTCGCGAAGTCAGCGAGCTTCTCCACGGCACGATTTGGGAAGAGCGTCTTTGGAAAGCCCTCCGTGGCATCGGTAGGCTGGCGGAAGACATAGACTATGATGACTGGTGAAGACATAGCCAAGTTGCTGCTGACCTGGTATCAGGTCAACAAGCGGGACCTGCCGTGGCGGAGAACTGACGATCCTTACTCCATCGTCGTCTCCGAGTTTATGTTGCATCAGACCCAGGTCAGCACAGCGCTCCCCTACTACCAGAGGTTCCTGCGACGCTTTCCTGATTGGACGACGCTAGCCCAGGCAGAGCTGGACGACGTGCTCAAAGTCTGGGAGGGACTGGGCTATTACGCTCGTGCGCGCCATCTTCACCGACTGGCCCAACAAGTCTGTAGCGAGCATGGCGGACTCCTGCCCACGGATGCTTCCGCCCTCCGCCGCCTGCCGGGAGTTGGTGAGTACACCGTCGGTGCCATCCTGAGCCTCGTCTTTGGTAGGGACGCAATCGCCGTGGACGGCAACAGCCGACGGGTGTTAAGCAGATTGACCGGCCTTCGCGTGGATCCGACCAAGGGTGAGGGCAAGCTCCGTATTACGCAAATCGCCGAGTCCCTGCTTCCCTCTGGCCAAGCAGCCGACTTTAACCAAGCGCTGATGGACCTTGGAGCGGCCATTTGCCTGCCGCGTCAGCCGCACTGCTCGCTCTGCCCGCTCCAGTCAGCTTGCCAGGCCCAACGTGATAACCTCCAAGCCCAATTGCCAGTCCGGCCCGTTGCCAAGACCCTTCCTCATTATGACATTGGAGTTGGCTTAATATGGCATCACGAGCGGCTTCTCATCGCCCGCCGCCCCCCAAAGGGCCTGTTAGGCGGCCTGTGGGAGTTCCCGGGAGGCAAGTGTGAACAGGGTGAGAGTCTGCCTGAGTGTGTCCTACGGGAAATCCGCGAGGAACTCAATATCGAGGTTGAGGTAGGCCAGCCGATGACCGTGGTCAAACACGCCTACACCCATTTTCGCGTTACTCTGCACTTTTTCCACTGCCAGTACCTCAGCGGCGAGGTTTATGCAATCAACCACACGGCCTGGAAGTGGGTGAGTGCCCAGGAGCTGCCCGACTATGCATTTCCTGCTGCCAACCATGCTGTCATCGCTGCGTTGCAGGCCGAGTCCGTCGCTCCGCAGAAGTCGAAGCATCTGCCGGGCTAGCGACCCCTGCCCGCGGCGGTCTAAAGGCTCTGCTGGAACGCTCCTGCATTCTGAACCGAGCCGCCTGATACCGTGGCCATCCCGCTTGAAGCAGGCTCAACAACACAACTCCGCCAAAGCCCATGGCATACAGCGTCAACCACCAGGCCGCCGACGCTCTCCCTAGCCAGACCGCGACCACAGCCATCGCACCAGCACCCACGCTCAACAGGGCCTCTCCCCAGATCGCCTTGGGGAGATGCAATCGATAGGCGCTCCCTTTCCAGGAGCGACCGCCGTCCTGCATACCGAACTTGGGCGTGCGGCTAAACTCCGATTGATGACCCAGCAATGCCCTGCCAACCGCCAAGGTATTGCTCCAGGCCAGGCCAACACCCAGAAGCACCAGCAAGGGCGCGAAACGCACCCTCGAAAGCCAACCTCCACCTTCCGCCGACTGGGCAACTACATACAACAGCGATGGTGCCATTGTAACCAGCACAAAGTGCGGCAGCAGGTCAGTCCCTGGCCCCCTGAGCCAAACCAGCGGCGTGCCCAGGAGCAAGGCGGCCAGCAGAAGTGGGTGCATCAGGTAACCAGTCAAGTGGGCGAGTCCCTCCAGTTTTACTCCCAGTGGCTGAGCTGAACGCACGAGCAGTGGTATGAGCTTCATTGCCACCTGTATGCTTCCCTGTGCCCAGCGCGCTTGTTGGCGGCGCATCGCCTCAAACTGGGGAGGCAGTTCTGCCGGAGTGCGCACCCCTGGCTCATACACGATTCGCCAGCCCTGTAGCTGAGCTCGATAGCTGAGATCTAGATCCTCTGCCAGTGTATCTGATTGCCAACCCCCAGCCTGCTCGATGCAAGCCCGCCGCCACACTCCAGCCGAGCCGTTAAAGTTCAGGAACAGTCCCAGCTGGCTCCGCGCCCGCTGTTCAACTGCAAAGTGACCGTCAATGGCCAGCGCCTGAAGTTGGGTCAGCACTGAAAAGTCCCGGTTCAAGTGATCCCATCGCGCCTGGACGCACCCAACGTCCAAGTCTGCAAATCGGGGCAGCAGACAGCGGAGAAAGTCCACCGGAGGCACAAAGTCAGCATCCAGGACTGCCACAAACTCGCCGGTGGCATGAGGCAGCGCCGCCTTGAGGGCACCAGCCTTGAAACCCCTACGCTCCGTGCGGCGCAGCACCCCAATGTTTGCTCCCCTACTTACGTGGCGGGCCACGCACAGGCCAATGACCTTGGAGGTCGAGTCGGTGGAATCATCCAGAACCTGGACCTGCAAGAGCTCGGGGGGATAGTCCATCGCCATCACAGCATTGATTAGCCGCTCCGCCACGTGCAGTTCGTTGTACACGGGCAACTGAACCGTGACCCGAGGCCAGCGGTCAACAACCGGCAGGGCGACCCTGTCCGCACGCCTGTGCAAAAGACATGTTATCGTGAGCAGTAGGCTGTTCAGGCCATAGAGGCCCAAACTGGCGGTTACCAGGCCATACAGCAGGGCGAGCAGGTACATGAGTCTCCTCAAACCACGGTAATGGGAAAACCGATCTTACCATGGCCGGGATGTCCCGCCAAACTCTCCAGGCGCGAGAGCAGCCGATGATGTTAGGCGCTTTTGAAAGCTGGAC
>DDYO01000024.1:9599-10089 GCA_002348045.1 Anaerolineales bacterium UBA2232 | reverse complement strand
GAGCCATGATGAGCGCACGCTGGGCAGGGTCGGACTCGCAGAGAGACCATAGATAAAAGCCATGAGTGCCAGGGGCGGCAGCCAGTACCACACTAGCCGTCCCACTGCGTACAGAGCGCGATCGGCGTTTGAGGGCCGCCTTGCGCTGTTGGCCAGGTTGCCTTCATTGGCCCGCGCGCCTTCTGAGTTGATCGCGTGACCGTATGCGGACGCCAGAACGTTCGCCAGCTGAGGCCAGGAAAACTGCTCTCGCATGCGCTGGCGTGCTTTTTGACCAAGGTTCTGGGCTAGTTCGCGGTCGCTTAGGAGTCGAATCACGGCGTCGGCAAACGACGCACTGTCGCCCTCAGGCGCCAAGAGGCCGGATACGCCGTCTTGGATGTACTCGGGAATCTGACCAACGGCGTCCGCCACCACAGGGACGCCAGCAGCGAGAAGCTCACACAGCTTGACCGGGCACTTGCAGCGGTTGATGAGGGTGTCGTCAAAG
>DDYO01000024.1:0-9567 GCA_002348045.1 Anaerolineales bacterium UBA2232 | reverse complement strand
ACCAGCCACTGAACGCCGGGCACGCCTTGAACCACTTGGGCCATGATGTGCAGCGCGCGGGTTACAGAGAACTCAAAGAAACGGGTGTACAGCAATGCTGTGGGGCCGGCGGTCAGGCCTAGTCGGAGGCGCAGCGCCTGGGTTTGGTTTGGATCAGGGGTCACGGCTAGTGGCGCGGCACCATTGGGCACGTAGGTGACCCTCCCAGGGGGTACTCCCAAGCTCCAGACGATGGTCTGCAATGCTCTGCTGGCTACTGTTACGGCGTCGCAGTGCATCAAGCCCCACCGCTCCTGCCAGGCAAAGAACCACCGCTGCAGGGTGGAGTAGCCGCCAACCTCGTTCCACCCTCCAGGTCCCTCCCAATCGTCGGTGTCTACAACCAGCCGGCACTGCAGCCAGCCTAGGCGCTTGGCCTGCCATACAAGCCAAGCGGCCAGTCCCGAGTGGCCCTTGGGCTTGAAGCAATGGATCACATGCGGCCGGAAGTTGAGAGCCTGGTACATCAGGCGCCAGGCCAGGATAAGGTGGAATACCGCGGGCAGGGCGACAGGCAGCCGAACATTCACGACCGCAACGCCGGCGTCCACCCATGTCTTGGATGAATCCTGCGGATGATCCCATGGGGGGAGCACAACGAGCACTTGGTGGCCCTGTTTGGCCAAGGCGCGAGCAAGGGGAAGCGCCCGCACCGCCATGGTGCGCTTGGGCTCAAGAGCAAAGGGTCCGATGAAGGCGATTCTCATGACGCCATTATACCTGCAAGGTGCGGCATCCTTCAACGCCAGCCACAGGCGCACAACTTGGTGTCGTGGCATCACCATTTCCACAACCGAGAATCAGGGGTTTGTTGCTGGGCGACCGGCGGCGCGATCACGGATACCTTCACTGCTGAACACGGAGTCCGTGATAGATGTGCCCTAACTGGGCGACTGAGAAGGCGATCTCATCCTCTGCTCGGTGCTGATCGAGTGGCTCGGCAGGCCGGTAACGACTGGCCTTGTGAACCATTCGCTGCAATCCAGTCGTCTCATCGGACGAGGCGTTCGTGCGGAGGTCGTTCGGTTGGGTTCGCGAAGCCGGTTGCGACCTGCCGCATGGAGCCGCGCGGCAGGTCGCAACCGTGATACGTTACTCCACCGTCACCGATTTCGCCAGGTTTCGCGGCTGGTCCACATCGCATCCCAGCCGGACAGCGATATCGTAGGCCAGGAACTGCAGCGGGATGGCAGCCAGCACTGGCATGACAAACGGGGAAGCCTGCGGGACAAAAATCGTGTGGGTTGCCTTGTCCGCGATCTCCTGGTCTCCCTCCGTGGCTACAGCGATGACATCCCCCCCACGCGCCCGGACTTGTTCAATGTTGCTCAGCATCTTGTCTCGCACGTGGTCCCTGACGGCGATGGCAACGGTGGGAGTGTCCTGGTCAATGAGGGCGATCGGACCGTGCTTCATCTCTCCGGCAGGGTACCCTTCGGCGTGGATGTAAGAAATCTCCTTGAGCTTTAGCGCGCCCTCCAGCGCGACTGGATAGTTGATCCCTCGCCCAAGGTACAAAAAGTCCCGGCAGCGAAAGTAGCGCTGGGCCAAAGGTTGGGTCTCCTCGCGCCGCGCCAATACCTGACCCGCCAAGCCGGGCAGCTCGATCAGACCCTGAAGGTGATTTGTGAGCTCCGTGGGGCTCAGGTGGCCGCGAAGCTGACCCAGATGCAAGGCAAGCAGATAAGAAGCAACCATCATGGACGTGAACGCTTTGCTGGAAGCTACCCCGATCTCCGGACCAGCGTTGAGGTAGATGACGCTTGTGGCCAGACGCGCTGCCTGACTGCCGACCACGTTCACTAGACTGATGCTGCGCACATCTTGATTACGGGCTTCCTCCATGGCCGCAAGGGTGTCTACCGTTTCCCCTGACTGGCTAATGACCACCAGGAGGTCCTCTCGAGCATCTAGTCGTGGTTCTCGATACCTGAACTCCGATGCATAATCCACCTCCACCTGAAGACCGGCGAGCCGCTCCAACATGTACTTGGCGACGAGCCCGGCATGCCAGGCGGTTCCGCAGGCGACAACCAGGACGCGGCGGAGGTCAGGTGGGTACGCTCGTTCTGGATCGCCGAGGCCGTTCAGATGCACGGCGGGCGTCTCCAGGTCCACACGATCGCGCAGGACATCGGTCAGTGATCGGCCCTGTTCCGATATCTCCTTGAGCATAAAGTGCTTGTAGCCGCCCTTGGCGACGGCCACCGGGTCCCAAGGTATGGTCTGCGGTTGTTTGTCGATGGCCTGTCCGGCAAGGTCCATGAACCTGGCACCCTGGGCGGTGATCACTGCCAGTTCGCGGGACTCGAGAAATGCCACGCTGCGGGTGTGTTCCAGGATGGCTGGCATGTCCGATGCAACGTACATCTCCCCATCCCCATAGCCAACGACGACCCCCCCGGCGTTGCCGAGCCGAGCTGTAATCATTTGGTCGGGCTCCAGTGCGCTGAGGACCACGATGGCACTGGGTCCCTTGAGCTGCCCCATTGCGAGCCTTACGGCCGCAACCAGGTCGTTGGTCTGTCGCTGGAAGTCTTCGACCAGATGGACGATGACTTCGGTGTCCGTCTGCGAGCGGAAGACATGCCCTGCTGCTGTCAGTCGCTCCTTGAGTTCCCGATAGTTCTCCACGATCCCGTTTTGGATGACAACAGTCTGCCCGGTGCAATCGGTGTGGGGATGAGTGTTGGCCTCGGTGACCGCCCCGTGCGTTGCCCAACGGGTGTGCCCGATGCCGACCTTTCCGTGGACAGGTCGCTGGGCGAGGAGATGGGCAAGATTCTCGATCTTGCCGACGCTGCGTCTGAGGGTGAGCTGACCATCGTGAAGCACGGCCAAGCCAGCCGAGTCGTAACCTCTGTACTCCAGGCGCCGCAGGCCTTCCAGCACGATGGCGCTGGCCTCGCGCTGTCCGATGTAACCGACAATACCGCACACGGTTCCCTCCTTGTGTTAGCGAATGGCGGCACCCATCGCGTCATCCGGATGCGCATCTGCGAACAGCAGAGGCCATCGGGGCGAGCGAGAGTGCCTGTCTGAGTCAAACTTGCCACCATGCACCGCGTTTGTCCGTACAGTCACCTGCCGGTATTGAACGGGCACTAGGCTCTGGAGGGAAAGAGGGGATGTGGCTATCCCCGGAGGCGTCCGCTGATCCATCGATTTTCACCGTGCGGGCGCACGGCTTAATCCTGCCGTGAAGCAGGAAACCTCCTCCTCGTCAACTGCGCCAGAGGCGCAGCCCTTGCGCTGTTTTCCCCCGAATGTCGTTCTACTTCCTGGTCTGGCTCATGACCTCCTTTCCCGACAGAACGATGTCTGGCTCATCTGGCGGAACATGAAAACTGGCCGATTCGGCCAAGAACCGCATCGCCCCGGCCCGGGCAGACTACACCGGTTCAAAGTCCGACTTGGCGGCCCCACATACGGGACATACCCAGGAATCAGGGATGTCCTCGAAAGACGTACCAGGGGCGATGCCACCATCAGGGTCTCCCTGGGCGGGATCATAGATGTAACCGCACACCGTGCAACGCCACTGGCGCGCCCCCTTCACCTCGGCCTCGGACTGCTCCGGCTTGGCAACCTCCTTCTGAAAGGTCGGGGCGTTCTTTGGTGACTTGCCGCGCTTTACGAGCTGATAGTAGGCGTAGGTCAACGGCTCGGCATTTTCGTCCACGATTTCCGCACCGACCATCTTGCCCACATACAGCGTGTGAGTCCCTGCGCTCATGCTGTCCATGACCTCAAATTCCATATACGCCAGGGTGTGATCCAGGACAATGGGTGCGCCGCTGGCGCCCATGATGTACTTGGTCGTCTCGAACTTGTCAACATCGCGGCCGCTCTTGAACCCGAACAGGCCGATGAACTCCATCGGGGTCTCTTGGCGCAGAACGGAAACGGTGAAGCGACGGCTGGCCTCGATGAACGAGTGGGTGTAGTTCTCCTTGTTGATGCAGACGGCTACCGTCTGCGGCTCCGAGGTCGTCTGGAAGACAGTATTGGCGATTTGCCCGTTGAGCTTGCCGTCTTTGACGGAGCTGACAACGTATAGGCCATAAGAGATCTTGTACAGAGTCTTGGGGTTCATCCCACTCCCTTCACATTCCGGTTGCATTGGCCAGGGTTGTTTCGTTTGACCGTGACCCGCCCTCGACGCGCCTCGCCTGAGACAGGAAGATGTTACCACGAACAGCGCACGGGGCAAAATGCCGCCAGTGTCACCCGGCCTGGGTCTTGCTGTCGGATGTGGCGCTCTTGAGGAGCATCCCCAGCGAGTCTACCACAACAATGGGAATCTGAAGCCTATTCTCAATCCACGGCACGTCTCTATCATCCAGCGTGAGTTGGCCGCTGGCGTCAAACATGGTCCTTGGCAGGGCCAGAGTATCTCCAAGGGCACGGTCGCCAAGGGCGCCAACCACGTCTGAAGCGGCCAGAAGGCCGGAAACGGTCACGGTGGGGCCAAACAGCCCATTCTCAACGGGTACCACGGTGATTGATGCTCCGACCAGCACTTCCAACTCGGCCACAATCCTGCGCAGAGTTGGGGCAATAAGCATGCCACAAACCAGCGTGGTCTTGCCATGGGTCCATCGGTCAGGGCTAGCCCTCCGCTTGACCCGGGACCAGTCGTCAAGGAGCCGGCGGGTAAGGCCGATGCCATTGTCCAGCTGTGGGAAGCCATCGTAGGATCTGGAGGAGGGAACGGATCGCCCAGCCATCAGATAGATCTCGTCGGCCGCGTAGGCCAATCCGGCGCCGGTCTGCTGGCGGTATTTGGTCTGTAAGGGAGCCATCCAGTCCAACAAACTGCCTGCTTCTGACGGGGTCAAGGTTCTTTGACCACAGTGGTGATAGCGGGTTAAGCCGACAGGCACAATGCCGATGGTGAGCACCGTGGGGTGCAACGATGCCAGATCCTCAACCGTTCTAGCCAAGGCCGCGCCATCGTTGAGACCTGGGGTTATCACGATCTGACAGTGCACAGCGATTCCTAGGCAGCGAAGCCGCCGAATCTGGCTCAGTACATCGCTGGCCTTTGTTCGACCCAGGAGTCGGGCCCGCAGGCAGGGATCGGTCGCGTGCACTGAGACATAGAGCGGGCTCAGTCCCTGCTCTCCGATGCGGTCCCAGTCCGTCTCATCAAGGTTCGTCAGGGTGATAAAGTTGCCGTATAGAAACGAGTAACGATAGTCGTCATCCCGAAGGTACAAGCTTGAGCGCAATCCAGGAGGCATTTGGCCGACGAAACAGAACTCGCAGCGGTTTCGGCAAGTACGAATGCCATCAAAGGTCGGCTGCTCAAACTCCAGGCCCAGATCACTGCCATAGTCCCGCTCGATCGCGACTGTCACCAAGGCGCCGCCCGAACGGGCGACGGTCAACGCAAGGACCTCTTCAGCGCTGTAGAAACGATAGTCAATGATGTCGTGCAGCACATGTCCGTTGATGGCTTGTAGCACATCGCCTGCGAGCAGGCCAACGCGCGCGGCAGGGCTATCAGGTCGCACGCTGCTGATCCTGCCGCCAGAGGCTTGCCGAGTCACCCTGCTGCGGTCCCCGTTGCCGTGGGTACGGCGGCCCAATCACCATCTGGGCTCTCTTTGTCAGCGTATACTCCCCTATACTCCCTGGGCAGCAACGCAGCTAGGCGAACCATGGCGTCGTGGGTCACGCAGTGGAGTTGCTCCTTGTGACTGAGGGAGGGGTCCGGCCGGGCAAGGAAAGGCTCACCGAATGCCAGCCGCACGGGGGTGCGCCTTAGGCGTTTGAGGTTTGTCCACAGTTTCTCCTGTCCCGTAATGCCCACGGGCACGATGGGCGCTGCCGACCGCAGCGCAATGAGCGCCATGCCGTCCCGACCCGGCTGGAGAGCCCGGTGCGGGCTGCGGGTCCCCTCGGGGGCCATAAGGAGCCCAACGCCGGCATCCAGCACCTTGAGCGAGGTACGGATGGCGTGCATGTCAGTCTCGCCGCGGTGGACCGGGAACGTCCCGTACAGGTGCAAGATCGGGCCAACGAGAGGGATGTCGTAGTTCTCGATCTTGGACATGATGACGATCATCCTGTTGGAAAAAGTGCTGACCAGAATGGGGTCGATGAAAAAGATGTGATTCATGGCGGCGATGAACGGACCGTCTGGCGGAATGTTGTGCAGTCCGACCAGCTCTATGCTAAAGACCGCCCGCAGAACCATGCCGAGCACCCAGTTGGCAAAGCGACGAAAGGCCCGAACCCTGCGGCTAGGCATAGACACCCCGGTACTCGATGGGCAACAGCGCCGCGATGTGTACCATGATTTCATCACGGGCTGAATTGAGCTGTGCATGTCGAGCTGCGCCAGCCAAAAGTGGGCCGTCCAGATGGAAAGCTGCTCCGATGTTCACCGAGAGGCGGGGTCGCCGCAGGCGTTTCAGGGCCGCAGGCACGGACTCGGTGCCCGTTATGCCGATGGGCAGGATTGGCGCGTTGCTACGGAGCGCCAAATAGGCTGCACCGGTGCGCCCTTGCTCCAGGCTGAGGGTGGGACTGCGCCGCGCCTCGGGCGCCAGGGCCAGAACACCGCCGGATTCGAGAACGGCGAGCGCGCGCCGGAGAATATCCCGGTCGTACTGGTCACGGTGGATCGGGATCGTGCCATACAAGCGTAGTAAGGGTCCCACTACCGGAACGCGATAGAGGTCCACCAGTGCAATCCCCTCGACTTCCCACGGTAGGCTCGCTATCACCACAGGACCGTCAAGGTGCGCCACGTGGTTAAACACGACAAGGAGGGGTCCAGCGGCCGGGAGGTTCTCCGTGCCGGTGATCTCCCAGTGGGACAGGCCGCGCAGAAGCCCGCGGAGCACCGCTACCAGGAATCGCCGCTTGACGCTCACGGATCTCGGTCCTGAATCAGTTGCAGCACTGCTCGCATGACGTCCGGTACGGCTAGACGCGTGGTGTCAAGTATCACGGCATCGGGCGCAGGGCGCAGGGGAGCAACGGCCCGCTCGCTGTCGATCTTGTCCCTGCGCTGCATCTCAGCAAGGATGTGCCGGTACGCTCTTCGCTGCCCCCGCTTCCGCAGCTCGGCATGTCGGCGCGCCGCTCTACACTCAGCAGTCGCGTCCAAGTAGATCTTGAGCTGCGCATCCGGGAGAACCACGGTGCCAATGTCGCGGCCTACCATGACCACTCTGCCCCGAGCTGCGATGCGCCGCTGTTGCTCGGTCATGGCGCGTCGCACGCCTGGGTAGGCTGAGACAGGTGAGACGGCGATCTCGACTTGGGGCTCGCGGAGATCCCAGGTGATGTCCTTCCCATCCACCAGAACGGTGTACTGGCGACCGTCGGACTGGGTTGGTTCAACGACGTCAATGGTGATCGCCTCGGCGATGCGCGTGACTGTATCTTCATCGGTCACCGCAACTCCTGCCTCCAGCACTGCCCAAGTGACGGCACGGTACATCACTCCCGTGTCAAAGTACAGATAGTCAAGCTCCAGGGCAAGCATGTGGCCGATGGTGCTCTTTCCGGAGGCGGCTGGACCGTCTATGGCAATCGTGTCAGGGTGCGGCAACGAGGACCTCACAGTCTCACGGATGGATTAGTTTGTCCAAGACGTGCTGTCGCGCTCAAGGTCTTGAGTCACCCTTGCCCAAGCTGCCCGGCGCCGCTTTCTGTTGCTTGAGCAACGGCTCCAGTTCCGCTAGTTGGAGGTGCCTCGACTGACCCACGGGTAGACTTCCCAGCTCGAGGGGACCCACGCGCGTTCTGATGATGCGCCGGACTGGATGACCGACTTGTTCGCACATGCGGCGTATCTGTCGGTTTCGACCCTCGTGCATGATCCATCGCAGCCACAAGTCGGGACCAGCGTCCCTAATAGTGGTGACCCGAGCGGGGCATGTAAGGCCGTCGGAAAGGGTAATTCCCCGGGACAGGCGTTGGAGGGTCTCGGGCAGTGGGCGTCCCTGGACCAGAACGTGGTACTCCTTCTCGTGCTCAAAGCTGGGGTGAGTCAGTCGCTGGGACAGGTCACCATCGTTGGTCAAGAGCAACAAACCTTCACTGTCTGCATCTAGACGACCGACGGGAAACAGACGCTCGGTGCTCGTCACCAGATCCATCACCGTTGGGCGTTTCTCTGGATCACGGGCTGTGGTAACACAACCGCGCGGTTTGTGCAGCATGATGTATTGCTTGGGTCGGCAAGGCTCGAGCGGTTTGCCATCGACATGGATGACATCACGCTCAGGGTCAACCGTACTGCCCAGCACCGAGACGATCTGTCCGTTGACTTGCACACGCCCAGCGGAGATAAGCGCCTCGCAGGCTCTCCTGGAAGCGACACCAGCCCGGGCCATCACCTTGTGCAAACGTTCCACTTATCCTTCCGTCAGTCCCTTGGTCGTGCGCATTGTACGCGCCGAGGGAGCGAACGTCAACCGCAGTAGTGGACTTGAGCGCCGGACCGGACTATAATTGGTTCGAGTGCTGGATGCTGCGAATACTCAGGTCATGTAGTAGCGACTGTAGTTGGGCTGCCTCGGTCGCAGCAACTGCGAGCAAGAGCTCTTGGAGACGAGCGCCTTTGCGCGGTGCGGTTGGGTCGGCCCAGTGCGCCGGGAGCGCGGACGTACTTGATCGCTCTCTCCAGCGCTCCCCTGTCGATCTCACCGTTGGCATGCAATTGTGGAGGGTAGGCTGATGAAAGACAAGGAAGGTACGCGGATCATACTGCTGGGGACCCTGTTTGGAGCGGTGCTGGGCGCGGTGAGTGCCTGGCGATACGTGCGTGATCGTAAACGCCACCCCTTCAGGCAGCGGACACCCATCACCGCGACGCGTTTTGTTCGCCTGGGCTCGACGGCGGCAGAGCTCATCCGGCTGCTCGCCGATCTAGTGTGATTGCGGTCAGGGCTGTAGAGCAGGCATCGAATCCTTGACTTGTAGAGGGTCGCGCGTATAATCGCTTCGGATTTGAGGCGGGAAAGCAGTCAGGCTTCGGCGCTGATGATCTTATGCCGCTGCCCCGGTTTAATCTGACCTGAAGGAGGTCCGCGAGTGTATCGCATTACGACCAGGGAGGACCTGGCACCGGTCACCAAGCTGTTCAAGGTCTTGGCCCCCTATGTGGCGAGCAAAGCCAAGGCAGGGCAGTTCGTGATCGTACGCATAAATGAAGAGGGTGAGCGCATACCGCTGACTATTGCCGACTATGATCGGGAGTCAGGGGAGATCACCATCGTATTCCAGGAAGTAGGCAAGAGTACCAAACAACTGGGCATGCTTAAAGCCGGCGATGAGCTGGCCAGCTTCGTGGGACCACTGGGGCTGCCCACGGACATTGAAGAGTTTGGGACCGTTGTGTGTGTGGGGGGAGGCGTGGGAATCGCACCCATCTATCCCATCGCCAAGGCGCTGCGGGAGCGCGGCAACAAGGTCATCTCGATCATTGGGGCTCGTAACAAGGATCTCCTCTTCTGGGAAGACAAGATGCGCGCCATCAGCGACGAGTTGATCGTCTGCACCGAC
>DDYO01000076.1 GCA_002348045.1 Anaerolineales bacterium UBA2232 | reverse complement strand
CGCCAGATTGGTGACCTGCACTACTGCGAATTCCCAACGCATTGAGGGCTGCACGAGCCGCATCACAGGCCCAAGGATCCACGAATACAGAGGGCTCCAGACCGAGTTGAGCGCCACGGCCCAATCGCCTCGCATATACGCGTCGCCGATGTCGAGGTAGTTGATGCCGTCCTCACTCATAGAGTAGCTGGTGATGGCGGCCCAAGTGTGGAGAGCGCCCAGGACGACCGCCAGCAGCCGGAACGCCGCGGGCAGCCAGCGCTGCGCCAACGAGTCGCCTGCCAGAACGGTTCTAGAGTCGTGTGCAGTCTTTGTAGATGAGATATCGAGCATTGTCGGCTACCAGAGCACAGTATTCGGTCAGATACTCCTGCAGATCGCCGTGGTTCTTCGTGTACTCACTGAAGTCCGTGATGACAAAGTACTCGGGGACGAAGCCAAGCGCATCAAGCCGCTGCTGTATGCTTAGCTCGGGCTCATCCCGTCGGTTGAGGTAGTACGTGATGCTGCGGGGCCAGTACGCCCCCGTCAGCTCGCCGTTGTACTGAAGCGGCTGTCCATAGTAGCGCGCAAGGTACACCACCCGGTTGCTGTGGTTGACAATCCCGCCTATCTCCCTGGCGGTCTCCGCGCTCTCAAAGACTTGGCTGCCCACCTGGGCTCTTACCTCAAGAAAGCTGAAGGCCAGTGCGAGTCCCAAGGCCCCGGCGACCACCAGCCGCTTGGTCCAGCGGCCCGGTGCCTGCCGCAGTCGACCAGCAACCAGGACCACCAGGGGACCAAGGGCGATAGCAACAATGGGAATGAGCATCGCTTGGTAGTAGTCATGTGTATGGATGTGCTGTGTGAAGACCAGCCCAAAGGCAACATATCCTGCGCCCAAGCCCGCCAGCAGAGCCCTTGGTAGCCCCTTGCGCAGCATCGGTAGGCCGATCACCGCCCCGATGATCGGCCAAGAGCCCACGGCGTGGTTGGCTAGATAGAGCCAGCCCATCCAGTATTCGCGTTCCGACAGGAGGTATGGCCTAAAGCTCATCTGAACCTGTGGACGGAGGACCCCGGCGCCCAAGACCCCATACCCGTAGTACAAAACAGCCGGAACCAGGCTGATAGCAGCGAAGGCGGGCAACCGGCCATCGATGACACGCTTCCAGTCGAACCCCTCGCTGAGGGTCATGGCAGTGAATGCACCCAGCAATGGGAAGAGCACCAGCGGTCTGTGCAACACCGTCAGGCTGGACAGAGCGGTGGCGATCAGAAGCCGGCCAACGGTAGGCCTTTCGTAGTATCTGACAATGCTTAGGAGACTGACAAGGAAGGTTAACATCATCAGCGCGTCAGGCTGGAAGCTCCTGCTGAGCGTGATGCCCAAAGGGACGAATAGATAGTAGGTAGCAGCGAAGACAGCTGCATCCGTCGTTGCCACGCGCTGGGCTATCCTATAGACGAAAACCCCTCCAATCAGCCAGAACGACGATGTCAGCAGTCTGGCGAGCCAGATGCGCTCGCCTCCAGCTGCACGGTACAGCAGTGATACCAGGAACTCGGTCACGGGAGGCTCCCGGACCGGCTGGTTCTTACTGGTGGCGAGGGCGACGACCTTGCGCCACGGCTCGACCGAGTCGGTATGTGCGAAGTAGAAGCTGCGGGCGTAGATTGCCGACATGTAGTCACGGTCGATGAGCAGGCCGGGAGCCTGTAGACGGTAGAACCTGATGGCGCCGGCCATGAGGAATAGCACCACCAGGCTGATCGCGAGCAGTCGCGGTCTCCGGTCAAAGAGCCCCTGGTCTGCCGTCGAACTCTCAGGGGCGGGTAGAGATGTCTGCATCGTGTCTCCTGAGCCTAGTATTCCAGCCCAAACACCAGATAGGTACCGAAACCATCGACGGATGCGATCCACTCGTCGTCGCCAGTCTGATGTGGATCGATGTGGTGCATGGCCGTTGCATTCCAGCCGGATCCACTTGCCTCCAATATCGGATCGGCGCTTAGGCCCGTTTCCTGGTAAGCGGTCGTCGTGAGCTCAGTAACCTCGAATGCCCAGACCCGGTGACCCCAGGCTGCGTCGAGGTCCTGTTGGTATCGGATCACTCGTCCGTCATATTCCAGGACCCTGCCGGCCGGTCTGGCCATGGCCTCATCTCTTGCTACTATGGGACTCATAGGGTGCTCGGTCCAGGGACCCGTCAGTGCGTCAGCATAGAAGAGCTGAAGCGTGTTCCCTTCTGAGACGGACGATGCGAACAGCCACCATTTGCCGTTGGTGTGGACCACGGAAGGGTCCACGAAGTCCTTGCCCTCGATCAGGCTCCCCACGAACGACCACTGGTGCGGGAATTCATCGGCCTTGTACAGCCTGATGGCGTTCGCCTCATAGCTCTCCGGGATAAGGTAGTAGTCGTTTTCCCACATGAAGACATAGGGATAGGAAAGGTGAAAAGGCTCATCGAGCACAATCCGGTTATACTTCCACGCCCGTGTGTTTCGGCTGGTGGCGACTGCGATGTCTCCTTGCTGAGTATCCGTGTTGTAGACCTCAAAGAACAATACCCAGCCTGGATCGTCCTGGACCAGGAAAGGATCAGCCACGAATTTGGCAGGCACATCCGTGACATCCTGGGCCGTCAGCACCGGGTTCGCCCAGCGCCGCTGGGCAGGAAAGGCCGTGGGAGAGGTGCCGCGGTAGATCCCGATTGACCATTGCTCCTTCTGACCTACAAAGGGAACGCCCCGCCTCCTGACCACCCAGAGCCCAGCTGCAGCAAGAGTCAACAGACACATAGCTGTCAGTAAAAGTGCAAGGCGTCTGTGCTTTCCTATCATCTCTGACATGAACTGAGCACCTCATCCTGCACGGGATAGCGAGACCTGATGGCCTTCACGAAGAGCGCCGCATATGCCTGCGTAACCCTCTCCGCCGAGTACCTGGCCTCGACAGTGTCCCTGGCCGCGGCGCCAAGGCGAGCTCTGAGAGCATAGTCGGCTATCAAGGTGTCCAGCGCGTCAAGCGTCTGCTGGGAATCACCCACGCCCACGATAAGGCCATCGACCCTATGGGTAATGACCTCCTTGATTGCACCCACAGGCGTCGCGACGATGGGCAGAGCACAGGCCATGGCTTCGACCAGCGCCAGCGGAAAAGCATCGCTCTCGGTCGGGTATGCAAAAATGTCAGATGCCTGCAGATACTCGTGAACATTGCGCACGTCGCCGGCGAAGACAACACTCTCCTGCAGGTTGTGCGAGGCGACGTAGGCTCTCAATTCGACCTCGCAGTTGTGGATGTCCAATCCCCCGGATCCCAGAAGCACGAGGCTGATATCCTTGCGTCGACTCTGCAGCTCTGTCCACACCTGCAGGAGCAACGGCAGCCCTTTGTAGGAAACCAGCCTTCCTGTGTAGGTGATGATCATGTGCTCGTGCGGCAACGCCAGCTTGTCGCGCAGCAGGCGTCTTGTGTGCTCGTCGACCGGGCGGAACGTATGGGTGTCAACGCTATTCGTGATCGGGTGAATGGCTTCTGGGTTCACCCCGTGGGTTGTCAGCTCTAGCACTATATCCGAGCATATGGCGACGAAAGCATCGGCGCTTTTGAGCAGCCCGTTACGCACCGCAAGAAACGACCTCACGGGCAGTGACGCAGGCGTCAAGCGCAGTCTAGCCAGTCCGCCCGTGAAGAACTCACCCGACATCTCGCCCTGGCTGTCCGCTTTGAGGATGCAGGGCTTGCCGAAGAGCTTGCTGACGAGCACTGCTGAGATCCCAAGAACCCGATAGCCGGAAACGAAGATGAGATCGTACTGGCGTCGAAGCCTGATCAAAGCCACAAAGCTGGTAAGGAGCAACCCCCACTTCTTGAGATGTTGGTGGCCGGACGGCGCTAACCGGTAGACCGCGATCTCTCCATACTGCTCGGTCTTCCTGAACGCTGCATCGGAGCGACGGGTGATGATCATGACCCCGAAGCCCCTGGCTACCAGGCCTTCGGCCAGGGCTCGCGCCTGTGTCTCACCACCACCGATCACGGGGTAGTACGTCTCAGTGAGGATGCAGATCCTGGGAAGTGACGTCATGGATGTCCGATCACGTCTCCGTGTTCTCCGCTGTGACCTGGGCTGGTTGCTGTGCCTCCAGGGACAGCAACTCACTGAGGGCGAGTGACTGCGCCAGGTCCACCTGGCGCGCCCAGAGTTGCGATAGCTGCACACTGAAGAAGATCAGCATCGCGATGATGAAGACGAAGGCGAGCAGGCTCATCGCAGACGCTGGATAGGTCGCCCCTACAGCCCTGGTGACGAACATCATCAGGGGCGTGAACGTTACCATGACCATCAGTCCGAGGACGGCCAGCAACCAGATGACGCCGTACCCGACGTGCAGCCTATGCGTGCGGACCAGGTTGACGATGACGATCGCCAGGCCCAGGCCCACGATGTCAATCAGGACGATGCCTTGAGTACTCATCTGTCCTCCGGGAAAGAAGCGAATCTACTATCGCTACGATCGTCAGCAGCACCGTCTGCAACGGATAGCGGAACACGCTGGCGAAGGAATGCATCGAGCGACCAAGCGTCCGATCGGCTACAGTGACCGGCATCTCGATGATCCTGAAACCGGCCATGCTCAGCCGCACGATGGTCTCGATATGGAAGTCGTGAAAGGTTCCGTCTACAATCGCCCTGCATGCCGTCGCGCGCAACACTTTGAAACCGGACGTGGTGTCGTAGATGCGATGGCCGATCAGCAGGCGTGTCAGGTGGGAGAAGAGCAGCTGGCCCACCCGTCGTC
>DDYO01000070.1 GCA_002348045.1 Anaerolineales bacterium UBA2232 | reverse complement strand
CCAGCATCGGGTTCATCCCCCGTGAGGATGACACCTTCCTGAACGACGGCGCCAACCTCGTCAACGAGTTCGCCGGTGGCGTTGCGTTTACCGTCCGGATCGACCAGAAGATCGTCCCGGGCTCGGTGGTGAAGGCTGAGGTCGATCGCCGCGCCAAGTTCATTGAGCGTGAGCGGGGGCGCAAGCCCGGCAAAAAGGAGCGCGCTGAGATCAGGGACGAGGTCACCGTGGGCTTCCTCGAGCACGCCCTGATCCGCACGACGCGGATCACTTGTTACCACCACACGGCCACCAACTTCCTGATCGTCCCCACCACCAGCAAGGCGCTCGCCCAGCAAGTCGTCAGCCTGCTGGTCAACTCGGTGGGCAGTGTCAAGACCACCACCATCAACGTGTCGGATGTCAAGGGCGGCCTCACCACGCGCCTCAAGCAGTGGCTTGCGGGCGACGTCGACGCGTTCAACGGGCTCGACCCGCGCACCGAGGTCTTGCTTGAGCGGGACGACCAGAGGGTTTCGGTGAAGATGTCGGACCTGACCTCCGCCGACCGGGCGATCAATGAGGCCCTGACGTCGCGGTTTACCGTCAAGTCCCTGGGCCTGTCCTTCGAGAGCGACCTTGAGCTGAAGCTCACTGACGACTTCAAGCTGCGCGGCATCTGGAACCAGAGCGCGGTTGAAGAGGAGGACCCTGAATTCGACACATTTGCCGCCAAAGCCGCTGTTGAGGTGAACGACCTTGCCGATGCCGTCACGTTCCTGTGCGAGATGTTTGGTTACAAGGAAGCAGAGGCAGTCGAATGAAGTGCATCAAAGTCACGGAGTTCGCACCACCCGTGGGGAAGGAGTACGACGCCAACGCGTACCCTGGGGAGGGGCTGTTCCTCCACCCTGCCACCAGAGCCCTGGTGTGCGTCTACAGCCCACCATTCAGCTCGATAGGGTGCGCGGTATTGGTGGGGTCGGGCACCATGGATTACCTGCTCGAGGAGTTCCCTGAGCCCGTCTCGGCGCACGCCCCATCGTTTAGCGAGGACTTCATCCTGAAGGCCCTGGCTATCGCCCAACAACCCCAGCTGGCTGTCAACCTGCTGGCCAAGCCCTCGTAACCGCAAAGGATTCCTCATGACTGAAGTAGCAAAGTGCGTCCTCTGTGGCGAACCTATGCCGCCTGGGGAGCCGATGTTCAAGTATCACGGGTACAGCGGGCCATGCCCAAAGCCGCTCCTGCAGCCGCATCAGCGGCGCGTCGTCCAGGAGAAGGATGATCTCGATAAGCGGGCAGTCGCGCTCAGCATTTTCATCGGGCTCAACCAGACCTTCGACACGCTTGACCCTGAGGAGCAGGAACGCATGAAGGTGCAGAACGACCTGATGTGGCAACTCTCCGAGGTCCTTGGGGCTCGCATCGCGGCGTTCAAGTAAGTATGCGCTGTGGCCCCGCTTGGGCCACGTTTTAACGAAAGAAAAAGATGAACATCAATAAAGTTCACGTTCCAGAGCGTCTCGAAAACGAAACCATGGTGGAGTACCGCCAGCGCCAACAGCTCAGCAAGCGCCTTGGCAGCCACATGCGCGTGGTGCATGACTCCATGCGTCGTGGCACCTACTTCAAAGATGGCACCCACAGCGCCCAGCGCACCGGGGCGATCAAGCGCCGTGCCAAGAACTCGGCCAAGGCAGCTGAGGCGCGGGCCAAGGGCCGCACCGGCGACGCTACTGCACTGGGGCTGCGCAAATGATGGCCAAACTGTCACCCCTTGAGTGGGTCGTTGCGGTCCTGTTCGGGCTCGCTATCTACTTTGGGATCATTGCATGCGTTTGGGTCATCTGGTGCTTCGCCTGGTCGAGCCTGTGGCCGGAAGGCCCCTCGACGCTCATCGATCCGCCCTTCCTTCCGTTCGTAGGGGCGACGGTGCTGGTTGTCTGGTTGAAGTCGTTTCTGGGGGTGCGCAAATGAACGGCCTGACACTTGACGTACCTGGCGCGGGCGCCATGATGAACATCCACCCGGAGACCGTCCTCTTGCTCATTGGCAAGGGTGAGCTGCCTGCGGCCAAGGTCGGCCGGGCTTACGTGCTGTTGACGAAAGACGTGCTTGCTTACGTCGAGCGGCTCGTCATTCAGCAGACTGCCGCGCGCCTTGGCGGTGGGGGTGGGCCGCGGCCGAAGCGGATGCGCCGGGCCGCGCGGACATCACCACATTTGCGTGGAGAGATCGCTCCCGCGTAAGTTCGAGTAACGCCGCAGCATCCGGAGGTTTCGGTGCCCCGTGATCTTGCTGATTTGCAGGTCTGTGAGCTTCGTGCGCTCGTAGATGCGCGAAGTCGCCTCATGCCGGGTGCAATGGAACGTGAAGTCCCTGCACCCGGCCTCCTCAAAAATGTTGACAAACAGCTTGCTCAGGAAGTCCGAGGTGTCGTGCAGGTACTTCTTGTCCAACGACCCGTTCCACCAGGGGAACAGTGGGCCTGAAGGCAGCGCACGGGCGTCCAGGTATGCCTTCAGCGCTGCGTACGCCACCGTGGTGATCGGTACTTGCCGCTTGTCCCCGTTCTTCGTCTTGTCTAAAAAGATCGTCTTTTGTAACAGGTTCACCTGATCTGTCGTCAGCGTGAACATTTCCCTCAAGCGCATGGCCGACTCCAGGCCCAAGTTGAAAAGTAACTTCAGCGCCTCACTGTCCGGAAGCGGGTATGGCCTTTGCTTCCGGGGCAGCACCCCTCTATCGATCACTGCGATGATCCTCTCGTACTCCCCCTCCTCAAGCCTCCGGTCATTCTCGATGTCCACCCGCTTCACCCCAGCAACCTGAACGTCAAGCTCCGTGTACTGCGCATAGCCCTTAGGCAACGTGCGCAGCGGGTGATCGGGCATCAGAAGCAGACCCTTGCGAATCCCCCAATCACAGCAGCGTGCAAGTGCGCCAACTTTGGCCCGGATCGTGGCCGGCGCTACCTTGTCCTGGCGCTTCATGTCCGTGACCCAGCTGTCCACCCACTTGGCGTCGACCTTGCCCAGTGGCGTTTTACCAACAGAGTTGCAGACGGTACCCAGCGCACCGATGTCCTTATCCTTGGGGTGCGCGTCCCGCAGGTACTGATTCACCAAGGTCTCGATGTTGGTGATCCTCGTCACCGTCTGATGCTCAGTCGGTACGATCCCAAGCTTGAGCAGGGCCTCAAGCTTTGCCGCATAGGCGTCACCCTCCTCCTCCGTGTCAAACGTCAGGTAGAGAGGTTTCTTGAGCACCCCCGCACGCTTGAACACATACTCCCACCCAGAGCCTCTATCACGTTTGAACGCCATGCCGTACTCCTTGAACAGTCGTAAAAAAGACGCCCTGCAAGGCGTCCTACGGTTGGCATGATACCCTTTTCTGGTTGGCAGACACTGGAACTTACGGGTTCTGGGGGTGGCAAAAGGGCGTAAAAAAACCACTCAGATCGCTCTAAGTGGTTGATTTTATTGGGTTTTTAGTGGTGGGTGATGACGGGCTCGAACCGCCGACCTACGCCGTGTAAAGGGGTAACATCTTATTTAAGATCAACAGCTTACAAGGTCTGCCAACTTTTCCAAAACGCTCGCCCCCAAAACTCCAAGGCCTGATGGGATTTTACCTTAGCTGCCAACCTGCCAACTATTCAGCAGCGATCATTGCGTCCCGGGCTTTGTTGTATTGGGCTTCGCAGTTGAGGTAGGCGGCTCGGATTCCGTCGGCTCTGGCAGACTCCCTGACAAGAAATTCTGCATCCTGGGTAAAAAGGCTGGCCCCACTGCATGCGGCTCCAGCGCCGGCAGCCGCAGGGGTGTAGTCGGGCGGCCTTGGGGTGGCGTGCTGCACGCGCACAGCAGCAAGAGCAAGCTTGAGCTGCCTATCAATCTTTTTAATCTGTTCATCTTTGGCCTTTCGGAGGTTATCGGCGTCGTCCTGCAGCGCGCGCTCGCGCTGGCGTGTGTCGGCTTCCGCAACCTTGTCGGCTTCCGCCTGGGCCAGCTTGGCAAGTTTCCACTGGGCCTGCACCTCGGCGCGTCCAGACGTGACGCCAGTGTGGTGTACCTTCCACAGGCCTGCAGCCAGCAGCGCCACCAGGGCGAGAGTGGTGGCCACGCGGCCCCAGTTGACGAGATTCAGGGGGATCATGGGCAGCCTTTCGAGACATTGTTGCCGCCGTAGACGCGGCGCTCGAACCGGTCCTTGCTGAAGTCCCCTGCGGAGGACTTGATCTGGTCGGGCAGCCACTGCAGGTTGTAGACGGCGTCAACTCCCCCACAGGCGAGCGGGATTGCGTGATCGATGGCCCACCCAGGGCACGGGCCAGTCTTGCTGCCGGTGCTGGGACAGGCCCAAACTTTGCGGAAGGCGCGGAGCACGCGCCCGCTGCGAGCGGTGGTGCCGTCGGCTTCCCGCACCGAGGTGCCGAGGTAGCGGTATTCCACCAGAGGATCGAGCGGGTGAGCCTCCGCCGGCAGGCACAGGTACAGCGCGACAGCCAAGGCAAGCAGCTTCACGCGAACGCTCCACCGGCAGCCTTGTAAGCATCCTGCAGCTTGGCAAGCTTGTGCTCAGGCTGGCCGTACCCCGCCCCCGGCAAACTCGCCCAGAGGTTTTTGACCCGCTTCACGGCCAGGTCGAACCGGCCCATGTCGATCAGAGGCAGCGCCCCGCGCTCCCTGATCAGCTGGATCGCCCAGGCGTCCTGCGCGGCCGGGCCGAACGCACCCTCCGGGTACAGGGCCTTGTCACCAAGGTTGAGCTGTTTCCTGTAATGTGCCCAGTCCTTCAGCATGAACTGGTAGCGGCCGCTCGCGTTTGACGTGAGGCCCGACCGATTGATCACCTTGGACTTTCTGCCGCCAGCAAATGGGTGTGCGGAAAAGTCCGTGAAGATTTCGGGTGTGCGGTCAATGCCCGTCACGATGACGTCGTAGCCATCGCGCTTTGTTGCAGGGCTCGTGCTTGTACCCTCAGAGACCGCCAGCATCGAAAGGAACGCCTGTCGATTTGTGTTCATACATGGTCCCCAAGTCTGCGGCGTAACACCTTGAATTGAGACTTAACGAACTGTTCAGCCACCCCGAAGCGTTCTTT
>DDYO01000141.1 GCA_002348045.1 Anaerolineales bacterium UBA2232 | reverse complement strand
GGGGCCAGTACCACTTTGGTAATTATCCACTAGTGAACTACCTTCCCGACCCGATGCGACGGAGATTCTGTCCCCACGCTCGCGCCTATACTTCGGAGGGCCTCCGCAGCTTGTGGGTTGGCCTGCGGTACCGGGTAGTGATCCACACACAGATCTTTCCCGGCTACGACAACATCGCCTTTCGCCACCGCACCTTGGCGCGCGCCCTGCGTAGCTTGACCTACGCCTTCGAAAAGACGCCGTTGCGCGCTTTGGGCCTGTCCCATTTTCTGGTAGTTCAGAAAGCCTAGACCGATCCATCGCATCAAGGCAGCTCACCAAGTGTTGTTAGCAGAAGAAGCATCATGCCAGGGGGGTCAAAGAATGAGCAGTGAGACTAGAGTAGTTGTTACCGGAATGGGTGCGTTGACATCCGTAGGCTTGGACCTTGCGACCACATGGCAGAGCCTTCTCGCGGGTCAGTCCGGGGTTCGTCGCATCACGAGATTTGACGTCACCGATTTTCCAACTCAGTTTGCAGCGGAAGTGCAGGGCTTTGACCCCACCAGGTACATGGACTTTAAAGAGGCCAAGCGCATGGTCCGTGTCAGCCAATTGGCCATGGCGGCCACCAAGGAGGCCGTCCACGCGTCGGGTCTTGACTTTTCTGCAGAAAACCCTACACGGATCGGCATTGAGATTGGCACTGCCATCGCCGGCATTGACGCCATCGAGACGCAAATGATGACTTTCCAGCAGCGCGGACCGCGAGCGGTCAACCCGACAATTGTACCAACCATCCTCGGCAACTCGCCGGCCTGCCACATCGCCATCTCACTGGGCATCAAGGGCCCGACCAATTCGCCGGTCGCAGCCTGCGCCACCGGTATCGTGGCCATCGGTCAGGCCCTGCGCCAGTTGCAGCGAGGTGACCTTGATATTGTGTTGACTGGGGGATCGGAGGCCGCCGTTACTCCCCTGGCCATGGTCGCCTTTAGCCGATTGGGAGCTCTCTCCACCTTCAATGAGGACCCCGCAAGGGCCTGCCGTCCGTTCGCCCTAGGCCGGGATGGCACGGTCATGGCGGAGGGAGCGGTTGTGCTGGTCTTGGAGACGCTTCACCACGCTCAGGAGCGGGGCGCCCCCATCTTGGCCGAGGTGTTGGGCTATGCCCTAACCGAGGATGCCTACCACATCGCTGCCCCGGACCCCAGCGGCGAAGGTGCAGCCCGAGCGATGGCGTCGGCCCTGGCCGATGCTGGAGTCTCGCCACCCGAAGTGGACTATATCGCCCCCCATGGTACGGGCACGCCGTTGAACGATGTCTCTGAAACGATCGCCTGCAAGACCGTCTTTGGCCAACATGCGTACAGGCTGGCCATAAGCTCCAACAAGTCCATGCTCGGCCATTTGCTCGGCGCGGCAGGATCGATCTCGGCGGCCGTCTGCATACTGGCGATGCGCGACAGCATCGTGCCGCCCACCATCAACCTCGACGTCCCGGATCCCCAGTGTGATCTCGACTATGTACCAAACCAGGCACGCCCAATGACGGTTAACGTGGCCCTGGCCAACGCCTTTGGCTTTGGCGGCCAAAACGCTACCGTGGTCCTCCGTCGGCTCAGCGCATCTTAGCGACCTATCTTTCACCATCGGGATGAGCAGTTGGGACCGGTCCCAACTGCTCGTTCGACGTGACCCGGGCTGTCTTCGCGCATACAATCACTTGTCCACAGCACCATTGTGTGCTAGACTTGTACCCATAGATGCTAACCGTCAAGACAGTAACCACCCGAGGATGCACATGAAGAAAGCTTGGCTTGCAGCGGTAATCCTGCTGTTTTGGTTAGTCGCCTGGAGTACGGCAGGGGCCGAGCCGAATCCGCAGGCGCTTCCCATCGCCATAACTTCGCCGTCGCAGAATGCAGTAGTGCGGGGCACGGTACCCATCGTCGGAACGGCCGCAGACAACGCTTTCTGGAAGTACGAGGTCTACTTTGCAGCTGAACCCGTCCCCAATGATCAGTGGACCTTTCTAGGAACGGTGCATGAACGACCTGTTATCGACGGGCTGTTGGAAACATGGGAAACCGCCGGCCTTCCGGATGGTCGCTACAGCATCAAGCTGCGAGTCGTGGATCGCACGGGAAACTACCGGGAGGTGATCGCCCGGGGCATTACGGTGGCCAATACGCTGCCCACGAACACTCCCACACCCATCGCAACTCGATCGCCGACACCGACCGCAACACCTGCCGCCACGCCAACATTGATCATACCTAGCTCTCCGTTGGCGAGGCCCTCGGTCACGCCGACCCTGGCGCGTCCCACTCGTTCTGTCCTGCCCGATGTCGTCGACGTCGCTTCGTTGCGCTCCGCCCTCTGCCTGGGGATCGAGCTCATGGCCGTCACACTGGTGGTACTGGCCATTGTGTTTGCCTTGCGAAGGCGCCTGTAAGCTAGGATACGGACCGTGCATCCCTTTCAGGGGCTGGTCGCTGTGACTAGCCCCTGTTGCTGTTGACCTAATCGGGGAGGCAGTGTGAAATTGATCGTCGGACTGGGCAATCCCGGTCCTGCCTATGCCAAGAATCGCCACAACGTCGGCTACCAGTGCCTTGAGCTCCTGGCCTGGGAGCACAAACTGGCATTCAACAAGCTCATGTTCAAAGCTTACACCGCCCAGGGCACCATAGCCAACGAAAAGGTGTTGCTGGCGCGGCCCCTTACCTTCATGAACCTCAGTGGACAATCGGTACGTCCGCTACTGCGTTGGTATCGTACTGCTCTGACCGATCTGCTGATCGTGTATGATGATCTCGACCTGCCGCTCGGCAAGCTTCGACTGCGGGCACGGGGAGCATCAGCGGGCCATAAGGGCATGCAGTCCATCATTGAGAGCCTTGGCACAAATGAATTCGCGCGCATGCGCATCGGGATTGGACATCCCACCCGTGGAGATGCACCGCACCACGTGCTCAGCGACTTTACGGCTGAAGAGTGGATCACCGTGAAGCTGACCATGGACCGCGCCGTTGCGGCCATTAGGGTCTTTATCGCGGAGGGTATTTCTGCAGCAATGAACCAGTTCAACCCCTCTCCTCCGGGTGAGGACTCCAGAGAACAAGCCCCTTGAAACTTGAGGGCCTGCGTTCAGTCGTTCCCACCGCCTCTTCCTACCGTCACATCATACGCTCTCTGAGAGCAACAGTTCAAGCCGGAATCCCTCGGACTCTCACCTGGCCCCTGTTGGCAGCAGCGCGACCGGCGGTCCTCGCCTCCCTGCGCGCCGACTGGCCAGGACCGCTCTTGATCCTATCGCCTCAGCCCGATCGGGCTCGCCTGCTCCAGGAGCAGACGAAAGCATGGTTGTCCAAGCCCGCAGAGCCATGGTACTTTCCGGCCCCGGACTCTCTATTTTACGACCGCACTCCTTGGGATGGCGAAACCATCCGCCAGAGGGTATCTGTGTTGTCACAGCTCGCGAGCCAAGGGCCGGGGACACAGCCACCCATGATCTTTACATCAGTGTGGGCGCTCATGACGTTGACCGTCGCTCCGGCATTGCTGCGACCGGGTATTCTAACCATCCACGTCGGCCAGACAATTCGTCCTCGCGAATTGCTGCATACGCTGGTGCAACACGCCTACACTCCAACCAGTGTGGTGGAACAGCCGGGCACCTTTGCGCAGCGCGGCGGTATTGTGGACGTGTACCCATCAAACATCGCCGAGCCAATTCGCATCGAATGGGTTGGCGATCAGGTCGAGACCCTTCGGTGCTTTGATCCCGTAACCCAGCGATCTCTGTCCCGAATCGACGAGGTGCAGCTCTTCCCTGCAAGCGAGGCGCTCAGCGGTCATTCGGAGAGGGCCTGCGTCCTGCTGAACTCGCTATACGCGCAAGAGGCCAGCGCCAGTACCGTTCAGCTCGAGAGGGATCAGCAGCGCCTGATGACGTCCGAGTATTTTCGCGGTCTGGAAGCGTACCTGCCGTGCCTCTACCAGCAACCGGCGACCATGCTTGAATACTTGCCTCAAGACACGCTCCTGCTCATCGACGACCCTCCAGGCGTCGAGCTGGCTGCTGAGACGTTGATGGCTCAGGCCGAGGCCCTGAAGGCTGACCTTGTGGGCGAGCGGCAACTGCCCAATGCCTTCCCTGCACCCTACAGGCCTTGGGACCAACTGCAGGCCCAGTTCCACCAAAGGGCCAGGATCGAACTGGGTTATCATCTGGCCGGCGAATCAGAGGCAAATGATCCAGAGCACGATAGCGCGTTTCACAATGCGCCGGTCTACGGTGGTCGCCTCGATCAGCTCGTTGCCGACAGCCTGCGGGGCCGGTCGACTGGACAGTGGACCATCATCGTTTCCAGGCAGGCCCAGCGCCTGGCCGAGCTGTTCACTGAGGCAGGATACCCCGTGACGCCAGGCGACGGCGTTCCGGTGCTTCCGCCGTCGGGAAGCATCACTCTCATTGCCGGTTCCCTGGACGAGGGCTGGGTACTTCAGGAACAGGGCCCTCGGAGACCGGGCGAACTCACGCTGGTTCTCCTTACCGACACCGAGGTATTCGGCTGGGCCAGACCTAAGCAACGTGCCTTTACACGCAAGAAGGCAGTATCCCCAGAGTCTTTCTTGGCCGAAATCCACGAGAACGACCACGTGGTGCACATAGACCACGGCATCGGGATATACCGTGGCCTCGTCAGCCGAGTGATTGACGGTGAGCAGCGCGAATACCTGGAGATAGAGTACGCAGAAGGTGACCGCCTGTTCGTTCCGGTGAGCCAGATCGATCGGCTAACGCGCTACGTGGGAGGCGGTGAACGCGTTCCGACGGTACATCGCCTCGGATCAGCCGAGTGGGTGCAAGTGCGAGCTCGAGCCAAGAAGGCGGTGGACGACCTGGCCAAGGAGCTGCTGGAGCTCTACGCCGCACGCCAGGTTGCCACCGGCCACGCCTTTGCCCCCGACAGCCATTGGCAGTTCGATCTGGAAGGTTCTTTCCCCTACCAGGAAACCGAAGACCAGATGCGCGCTCTGATTGAGGTCAAAGCCGACATGGAGGTCGCCCGCCCGATGGACCGGCTCATTTGCGGCGATGTGGGTTACGGCAAAACCGAGGTTGCGGTGCGCGCCGCATTCAAGGCAGTCATGGATGGCAAGCAAGTGGCCGTGCTGGTGCCCACCACGGTGTTGGCACAGCAGCACACCCTCACCTTCAGAGAGCGGCTCGCGGCCTTTCCCGTTGAAGTAGCCATGTTGTCGCGTTTCTGTTCGCCCCGCGAAGCCAGGGAAACGATTGAGAAGCTCGAAGAGGGCAAGATCGACATCGTCATCGGCACCCATCGTCTGCTGCAGAAAGACGTTTCCTTTAACGACCTGGGCCTGCTGGTCGTCGATGAGGAACAGCGCTTTGGCGTTCGCCACAAAGAGTGGTTGAAACAGGCTCGGCAGCAGCTCGACGTGCTGACAATGACCGCCACCCCCATCCCTAGGACTCTGTACATGTCGTTGGGCGGTATCCGGGACATGAGCGTGATTGACACGCCGCCCGAGGCCCGTCTGCCAGTACGCACCCAGGCGGCCGAGTTTGACGAGGGGATTGTCCGTCGCGCCATTCTCCGGGAGCTGAACCGCAACGGGCAGGTCTACTTTGTGCACAACCGGGTGAAGGGAATCCGTCAGGTTGCTCAGCAGATACAAAAGGTCGTGCCGGAAGCTACCGTCGCCATCGGCCACGGTCAGATGCCAGAAGACAAGCTGTCACAGGTCATGCTCGATTTCGCCCAAGGCTCACAGGACGTTCTGGTCTGCACGTCAATCATTGAAAGTGGTTTGGACATTCCTAACGTCAACACGATCATCATCAACCGTGCCGATTGTTTTGGACTCGCGCAGCTCTATCAGCTCCGCGGAAGGGTGGGGCGCAGCACGGTGCAGGCCTATGCCTACCTGCTGCACGACAAGCACAAGAAGCTTTCTGACATTGCGCGCCGCCGCCTCGAGACCATACTGGAAGCAGGGGAGCTCGGAGCCGGATTCCGCATTGCCATGCGTGATCTGGAAATCCGCGGCGCGGGCGACATCCTCGGTCCACAGCAGCACGGTCACATTGCGGCTATCGGGCTGGAGCTATACACTCGCTTGCTTTCCCAGGCGGTTGCTGAACGGAAATCGGCCAAACCGCCGAGACAAACCGTCATGTCAGAGGTGCGCCTACCGCCCCTCATCGAGCTGCCGCTGCAAGCCCTGCTCCCGGACGACTATGTTGCAGACGAGGAGTTGCGGATCAAGCTCTACCAGAGAATGGGCGCCTTGAGCAGCGAGCAGGCGTTGGATGACATTCGGCAGGAACTCGAGGATCGGTTCGGGATCCTCCCCCCACCAGTGACCAACCTGATCTACGTGCTGCGGGTACGGTTGCTGGCGACCACAGCGGGCGTCTCAGCCATCGGTAGGGAAGACCACACCCTGGTCCTCAAGGCCGACGGGGAAGGCATAGAGCGAGCGCGCCAGGTCGTCTCCGGATTTGGCCGTCGGGCGTGGGTCGGCCGCGGCCAGTTATGGCTGTCCCTGCAAGGCCAAGAGCGCAACGAATGGCAGGAGATGTTGCTGGCCCTACTGAGTGCGCTGCAGCCAGGCCAGCCCTGGCGTGCCGAGTCAGCATGATGGTCAATCTGATTGTCACAGGCGACGTACATGTGGGCAAGACGACAGCTGTCCGCAAAGCGCTCCTGCGCTTGCGCCAGATGAACTGCCGAATCGCGGGCTTTGTAACCTGGCCCGTCGTGGACGAAAGTGCGAGTCGCCTTGGCATCACGATTGAAGACCTCTGCTCCGGAGTGCGGCGCATTCTGGCACGGACCGACCAGAACCTGGGCGGACCCGGGGTAGGGCCCTACTCCTTCGACCCCGAGGCGCTAAGGTGGGGAGACCAGCTTGTCCTGGACGCGCTAGACCACGGCTGCGACCTCCTCGTCATCGACGAAATCGGCCGTCTAGAGCTCCAACTGGATTCAGGATTCCAGCGGACCCTGTCGACTCTGACCCGTCCGGGCCTGCCGTCCACCGTGCTCGTCGTGCGTCAGTCTCTGCTGCCCCGACTGCACTCACGGGTCCCGCAGTTCAAAGCCGTCACGCTTTGCGTTGACCTCGCCAACCGCGATCAGGCTCCGGGTCTCATCGCCGATGCTTTGCTGGGGCCAGCCTAGCGCCGCCGTAACATCCTCATTGTCCGGCTTGGCACAAGACAGTATAATGCCCTGAGCAGTCACTTGGGAGGAGGAGACATGAGGATCGCCGTAGATGCCATGGGCAGCGACCGCTACCCAGGGCCAGATGTCGAGGGGGCGGTGCAGGCTGCTCGGGACTATGGCGTGGAGATCGTGCTGATTGGCCACAAAGAGGTCATTGAGCCCGCGTTAGCCAAGCACTCCACCACTGGGCTCCCGATCTCCCTTGTTCATGCCAGCCAAGTGATAGAGATGACCGAACATCCCGCCATGGCCGTCAAGAGCAAAGAGGACTCCTCCATGGTGGTCGGCATGCGCATGCTACGCCAGCGTGAGGTAGATGCGTTCGTTTCGGCCGGCAATTCAGGGGGCATGCTGGCAGCTGCCCTCCTCTACCTGGGACGCATCAAGGGTGTCAAACGACCGGCCCTGGCTAGCGTCTTTCCCACCAAGGACAAGCCAGCCTTCATCCTGGACCTGGGCGCCAACACGGACTGCCGACCGGAGTACCTGCTCCAGTTCGCAATCATGGGTGCTGCCTACTCAACAGGAGTGCTCGGCGTCGAAAACCCCCGGGTCGCCATCGTCTCCAACGGCGAGGAAGAGGGAAAGGGCAGCATCCTGGTCCAGGAAGCGTACAAGCTCCTCAAGGCGAGCCGGCTAAACTTTTGTGGGAACATCGAGGGCAAAGACATCCCAGCAGGAGTCGCCGACGTCATCGTGACCGACGGCTTTACAGGCAACGTCATCGTCAAGCTGTCCGAGGGTGTGGTCGCATTCCTTCTCGATCTCATCAAAGCCGAAATCAAGAGCAGGCCGTTGTCCATGCTCGGCGGGCTCCTGGCCAAGCCCGCTTTTGAGCAGGTGCGCCGCCGCCTGGACTACCGCGAGTACGGCGGGGGGGCGTTGCTCGGTGTGGATGGGGTGATAATCGTCGGCCATGGCCGGTCCGATGCCGTCGCCATCAAGAGCGCGGTGCGCGTGGCCCGGCAGGCTGTGCAGCAGGACCTGATCCGCACAATCCGTGAGGGCATTGCGGCCAATCCAACCATCACAGCAGAGGAGTAGACCCAACATGCGCGTGCAAACCAATGAGCAAGCCATCAAGACGAGAACGACCGGGGTGCAGAGGGCCTCAATCATCGGCATCGTGGTGCTGGTAGCCGCTGTCATCGTCTCATTTCGCCCTTCGATTCCCTACTACATTCCTGTGGCATACTCCCTGTCCCTGATTGGCCTGTTTGTGGTCAGCTGGAGCTCGGTGATGACCAGCAAGTGGATCGGGGACCTCCGCGGCGACCAGCTGCTGGCCAAGGCCCTCAAAGGCCTCGGCGGTGACTATTACCTGTACAACTATCACTCACCTGTGGACCACCTCCTGGTGTCTTCCGCGGGCTGCACAGTCCTCACTTTGAAGAGAGTAGATGGCCAGGTCACGTGCCGCGGAGAAAAGTGGAGAAGGCCGCTCAACTTTGGCCGCGTGGTACGGGCTTTGTCCGAGGAGCAGCTGGGTAACCCAACCCGTCAAGCACAGACACACCTCAAAGCTGTTGAGTCATGGTTGCAGAAAGAGCTGCCCGACTTCCAGGTGCCCACCAATGCGGTGATCGTGTTTGTCCATCCAAAGGTTGAGCTTCAGGTGTCGGATCCTGTGATCCCTGTCACTACCATTGGTGATCTGAAGGTGCAGTTGCGCGCACAACCGACCGAGCGCAAGCTTTCGTCACAAGCATTAAAGACACTGACCAAGCTTCTTGATGACTACGCGGCCTAGGGGTGCACCCGGCGCCTTGCTGCAGTTCCGGCGCCTGCCTGCGCTGATCGTCATCCTGCTCACCTCGTTTGCACTGCGCGCTTGGCGGCTGGGTGACGCCAATGTGTGGTGGGACGAGGGACTGGCCATCTGGGCGGTGCGCCTCAACTGGCTGGACATGACGTTGTGGACGGCGGCGGATGTTCACCCGCCCATCTACTTCTGGCTACTCAAGGCCAGCGTGACCTTGGCCGGCGAGACCGAGTATGCAGCTCGTTTTGTGTCGGTCCTCTGCGGCATGGTCACGGTTGCCGCCCTCTACGCCCTGGGAAGGACACTGCTCCAGCCCCGCATGGCGCTGCTGGGAGCGACCCTCCTGGCGATTTCTCGGTTCCACGTCTGGTGGTCCCAGGAGATGCGCATGTACATCGTCGCCACGATGTGGGGGGTACTCTCTCTGGTCGCCTTGGTCCGCTGGTTTCGTCGTGAGGGCTGGCTTCAAGACCCCTTCGCCCGGGATCGCCCGGTGGAGCTGGGTCCCGTCACCTTTGTGCAAGCAGCCCTGCCCTTTGTCATGACTACGGTCGCAGGGCTCTATTCCCTCTATCTGTTCGTCACGGTCATCCTTATCGAGAACCTGGTGTTTCTGAGCGTCTGGTTGGACCAGCCCCGACACCAACGTCGGAGATGCCTTTCGCGCTGGCTGGTCAGTCAGGTTGCCATCGTGGCTCTGTTCGTTCCGTGGCTGCTCCTGGCCCTCAGTCGCATGCGCTCCTGGTCGGTCGCCACACCATTTGACTTGAGGGTGTTTGTCCAGCTCTATGCAACGCTGCTGACCACCGGGATCTCCACATATATCGAGCGGTACATCTGGCTGGTGGTTCCGTTCTTTGCCATTCTGGCGACTGCCCTCCTGCTTCAACGGTATTCAAGACGCAGCGGCGAACTGCTCAAGTCCCAGCTCACCCTCGATGCGCCCCGGCTGGTCCTGTTCACAGGCTTTCTCGTGGTACCACTGCTGGTCGTGTACGTCCTGACCCAACCGCGCGGCCTCTTCTACGCGCCTAGAGTGGAGGCGCGCTACCTGGTGGTCTTCGCACCGGTCTTTTACCTGTTCCTGGCGTGGAGCTTGACGACCCTCGCTGAACGAGCCAGGTGGGTGGGCCTGGCTTCACTTGCCTTCGTTACGGCGGTGTTTGTATGGACCCTGCCGGGCCATTACCAGGATCGACACCTGCGCGATGAACACCAGACAATGGTGCGTGTGATCGCCGCCTATGCCCAGCCTGGCGACGCCGTGCTGCTGGTGGCTGGCAGTCGCGAGCCCATCTTTGGCTACTACTACGGCCGGCTACCGTCGGGGCCAGAGCGGCCGCCCTTGATCCCGCTGCCGCGCTATGCTCTCCAAGTCAGCCTCGATAACGTCGAGCGAGAGCTCGCCGACTTGGCTGCACTGCACCCCCGACTCTGGTTGGCCGAGGTGAATGCCCCCTTGCAGGACCCCGACGGACTCGTGGCGTCCTGGCTGGATGCCCGCTATGACCGACTCCTGAGCTATGGGTTTGCCCACAATGCATTGACCCTTTTCGGTCCCCCGGGCACGCCGGTAGCGATGACCGCCGGCAACCTGAGACCCCAATGCGAGGTCAGCATTCGGCTCGGCGATGAGGGCCAACTGCAGGGCTTTGACCTGCCTACGGACCACTTTAGCCCAGGTGATGTCGCTTACCTTGGCCTCTACTACAGAGCCGATCAAGCCACGCCCATCACCCTTGAGCTGGTCGACGAAAAGGGGCGCGTTCTGGAACAGAGGCATGAGATCTTGCCGCCGGCCAGCCCCATCGGGCGACAGCCTTTCGAGTTCCGCGTTCGAAGCCACACGCCAGCGGGCCACTATCATTTTGTTATCCATTCTGTCAAGTCAGACCAGCCATCGTCGTTCGGGAATCTCAACATCGTCTCCACACAACGGCTGCCCAGCGCACCCCTGGCGCCAACTGCCCCACTGGCTCACCTCGCAAACGGCGTGGAGCTTCTGGGCTACCAGCTTTTTGACAAGACGGGTCGGCCTGTTGAGGTGCTCCCCGGCGATGAGGCGCTTACCCTGGAGCTGTATTGGCGGGCGCGGCAGAAGGTGAGTCGGGACTATACCGTGTTTGCGCACCTCGTCGGGCAGGCATACAATCCATTGACGGCAGGCCCTGTGTGGGCCGGCCACGACAGCCAGCCCGTCTCGGAGGGCTACCCGACCAGCCAGTGGTTCGTTGATCAGGTAGTGGTGGACCGCCATCCCCTGGTCTGGGATCCCTCGGCTCCTGAGGGTGACTATGAACTCGAGGTGGGCATGTACCTGCTGGAGACCATGGAGCGTGTTCCCATCGTGGATGGTGACGGCGCACGGGAGATCATCCTGGGCCGTTTTCCACTGCTGCGACCGTAGCCGGGAGGGACTGCGTTGCTGGCGATAATCGTTCTCTGGGCTGGGGTGACGGTGGCGCTTTGGCAGCTCTGCCGCCGCCACGGCTGGCCCCAGTCTGTCTATCAGGACAGCCTCTCCCTTGGGCTGCTCGCCGCGGCAACGGCGGCGTTCTTCTGGCCCCTCCTGTTTGGTCCCAACGTTTGGATGCCCGTGGGGGGAGGGGACCTGGTCTCATTCCTGTACCCTATCTATCACTTTGTCGCCCGCAGCCTCCGGCTTGGTGACTGGCCTCTCTGGAACCCTTATCTTTATGCAGGGGCGCCCTTTGCCGCCGACAATCAGTCGGGCTTGTTCTACCCCCTGAACCTCGTGGCCTTTGCCCTCAAGCCGGAGTTGGACTACCGGGCCCTGGAGCTCTTGGCCGTAGCCCACGTGTACCTGGCCGGGGCAGCCGCCTACCTGGGACTGCGCTACATGCAGCGCAAGCCCCTCAAACATTGGGCCGCCCTGGCGGGCGCCGCCGCGTTCATGTTCTCGGACCTTTTCGTTACCCACTTTGGGAACCTCAACATGATCGCCTCCGCGGCGTGGCTGCCCCTGGTCTTTTGCGCTTTCCGTCGGGGTTTGGATGAATCCCGATGGCGCTGGTCCGTGGGTGCCGGAATGGTGCTGGGCTTCTCAGCCCTCGCGGGCCACGTTCAGCCATTCCTGTACACCGGTGCGGCCCTGGGGCTCTACTGGCTGCACCATGTCTATGCCAAACGCAATGCCGGCTGGGCAGAGCTGTTGTGTGCTGTGCTCCTGCTCGCCTTGACCGGAGCCGTGGCACTGGGCGTTGCAGCGCCGGCGCTGCTGCCCGCCATGGAGATGTCTCGGCTCACCCTGCGGGCCGACCTCAGCTACGCCGACGCCAGCCAGTATTCCCTGCCTCCGGTGGCGCTGATCGGCCTGCTGACTCCTGAGGTCTTTGGACGCGGGCCTGGCGGATTCTGGGGCCCCTGGCCGCGGGTCGAAGTGGGCTACGTCGGCATCCTTCCCCTCATCCTTGCTGGTCTGGCTTTGTGGCTGCGCCGCGACCGTTTTACCGCGTTCCTCAGCTTGCTGGCGGTCGTGGCCCTCCTCCTGTCGCTGGGCGACGCCACGCTGCTCCATGGCCTGGCATACCGCTTCATCCCCGGTTTCGACTTGGTGCGAGCTCCCGCTCGGACGATTCTGATCCTGGACTGGGCCATCGCTGCCCTGGCTGCCCTTGGTCTGGATGCCCTGTTGCGCCCTATCTCAGTCCGCGCCCGCGCCGCCTGGCGCGTCGCGCTACACTGGATTCCCATCCTCGTGTTCGGGTCCGTCCTGATCATCTTGTCCCTGGCCTACACTTCAGTCATGCAGGGCCAAGGCGGAGACGCCGGGGTCTGGCAACGCATGCTGCGGGGAACCAGCGGGCTGGTGCTCGCCGCCGTGTTCTCCGCATGCGGGGTTGGGCTCATCCTAATGCGTGCGGGACGGCGAATCCAGCCTCGTACCCTGGGCCTCCTGGCGTTCTTGCTCATCGTCTTGGACCTGTCCAGCCTGGGCAGCTACACCGAGCTGGAACGTAACGACCCACTGGCAGGCTTTGACCACCCCTCTGCCATAGCATTCCTCAAACAGGACCCCGACTATTTCCGGATTGACACCCGCACCGAAGTCTGGAACGTGTGGCAGCCCAACCTTAGCCTGCTGCACGGGATCTCGGATGTGTGGGGAATCCACAACCCCTTGACCCTGGCGGATTACCACCGCTACTGGGAAGGACTGGGCAGCCGGTCCACCCCGCTCTACGACTTTCTCAACGCCAAGTACATTGTTGCCCACAAGGACGTTGTTCTGGACTGGGACAAGTTCGAGCTAGCCTTTGACGGTGACCCTACCGTCAACATCTACCGCAATACACGCGTTCTGCCCCGGGCCTATGTGGTACACCAGGCCTGGCACGCGTCTGACCAGGACGGCGCCTTTGCCGCCATCCACCGGGACGACTTTGACCCCGCAACCATGGTTGTAGTCGAGGAAGGCGCGGCCCTACTGGTGGATCCGATGGCCGCTACGCCTGCCACCATCACCTCCTACTCTAACAACGAGATCCGCCTGCAGGTCAAAACTCAAGTCCCTGGCTATCTGGTGATGAGCGAGGTATACTATCCTGGGTGGAAAGCAGAGGTCAATGGAGGCGCAGCTGCGCTCCTCCGCGCCAACTCCGCGTTCCGGGCTGTCCTGCTTCCCGCCGGAACCCACGACGTTCGTATCTACTTCCAGCCACTGACCCTGGTCATGGGCGTAGCGATCAGTGCGGCAACCTGGTTGGCGGTGCTGGTCGCAGTCATGCTGGGCGTTGCGAAGTGGCGGCGCGCCAGTGGGAGCACCAAGGCGCCAGTCGCACCGACCGTCTGACCATCCTGGACGTGTCTGTGGGAATGCTGCGGCAGTCCCATTGCGCCGAGCTCGTCGAATTAGTGTGGGCGAGGCTCCATTACGGAATGGGAGCGGTTCCGCTGTCGCTGGCCCACATCCGTTTCCGATCGCTGTCACCGGCCGAAGGTAGCAACAGGTGAAAGGAGGACGATACCATGGAGCTGAGGCAATATCCACGCCCGGCCGACAACAGCCAGCGGGGGATCCATTGGTCAGCCTGGGTGTTTCATCCCAGCGGTTCATCCTTGGATTGGTGGCTCTCGGAACTACAGGCCATGAACGTCAAGTGGGTCAAGCTCCTGGACAATGGTGGGGGCTCTTCCCGCGTCCTGTGTAATCGGCTCCTGGAGAGGGACATCATCCCCATCGTGCGCCTCTACCGCCTCCGTCCCAACCCCGGTCACCTCAACGAGGAAGAGCTTGGCACCGTGGCAGACCTCGTTGCCGCTGGCGTACGCTACTTTGAGGTCAATAACGAACCCAATCTCCCGCTAGAGTGGCAAGAGGGCGAGTGGCAGAGCGGGGGCAGTCCCGAGATCGTCATGCAGCACTGGCTGGTGGATGCCGCGGCGGTCATTCGGCGCGGCGGCTACCCTGCCTTCCCTGCCCTGGCTCAGAGCGGGCACGACCGAGAGTCAGGCAGCATCCCCTGGTACACCAGAGCCTTTCAGTACCTGGACGAAGAGAGGCATGCCGAAGCCCTGGCCATCTTCAACGAGGGGGCCTGGATCGCGGTGCACGGAGCAGTCCTCAACCACTGCTACCGCGACGGAAGCGGCCTCTGGCACTTTGAGTATCCTTACGATCCCATTTGCCAGAAGGAACACCCGGGCATCACCATCATGGAGGATGACAACTCCCTCATCGGATATCAGGTGCCCGTAAAACTGCTCCAGGATCGTTTTGGCGTTCAGGTACCGGTCATCTCCACCGAGGGCGGAGTCTTTGCACCCCGAGGCGGATGGGCTTCCTGGGATCCCCGCTATCCCGGGTACAACTATGAGGGCCACGCCGAGCGAACCGTTGCCATGTTCGAGTGGCTGCGGGACAATGCCGAAAACTACTTTTTTGCCATGTGCCCCTGGCTCATCGCCAGCGAGAGGATGGGACATCCCACCCCCAGCTGGACGGAAGATGCCTGGTACCGTATGGATGCGGAGCTACCGGTGGTAGCGGCGGTCAAGGCCATGGGACCCGAGCCCGCTCCCCCGCCGGTGCTGCCGCTGGAGGAGACCCTGAGGCACGCATCGTGGAACAAGCGCGGGCTGGCCTACAACCCCGACGCGGCCTTTGTGCGCTACGCACGCCAGTACCACCTGGGATCCCCCCTTACCGCCGAGTTCGACATCAACTGGAAAGGGCAAGCCTTCCGGGTGCAGGGCTTTACCGGGGCGATCCTGTTCACCGTGGTGGGGCAGTGGGATAAGGTGGATAGCATACCCTGGTAGGGCCGGACACTGCTGAGGCGACCGTCCGCCATCAGGCTCAGATGGATCGTCGGCACGGGCATCGTCTCGAGTCGTTGGCAGCTGCGGTCGCGCCGGCTACCCGGGCTTTACCTCCGCACTTGAGGGCGCCATCCACGCCCGGACCGCCTCCGTCACCTTGTCCGGCAGGCGACCTCCGGTGACCCGCCTCAGGAAACCGTGGACTTGGTTGGCCTGGACGCCTTCGTCCGCGGCCCGCCGCAGCGCTTCCCGGTCCAGGGTGTATCGGACATCTTGGGCATCCTCGCCCTTCCATTGGGCCAGCCGCTCCAGCAGGAACCGGTCGTACCAGCTGGCCGTCCAGGGCGCACGCACGTCCAGCGAGGCCAACACCACCATCGGCCGGGGCGCCTCTTCCGGCAAGTCGACCTGGCCCAGGATTCCAGCGCCCTTGGACGTTAGCCGGATGCAATGGGGGCGGTCCGCGGCCGGGCCAAACCCCAGAGCCGTGATGCCCAGCCAGAATAGCGGTCCCTCCAGCAGGTACCGCAGCCAGGCGCCTTCCACCCGATCCCAGTTGCCAAATCCCGCCAGGTATTGGCCCGTGCTGGCATCCCGGATGTACCATGAGGCATAGTCACCATCAGGCCGGGCAAAGTCCGGGTCGAGTTGGTAAATGGATTTCACCAGCGATGCGGGGTCCAGCCACGCGCCCACCGGGCACTGCCCCAGGAAGCGCACCAAGGTCCTGCGCGCGGCGGTCGGGTCGCTCCGCCAGCCCGTTGTCTCACAGCGCAGGGTCGGCACCTGGCATAGCTCGTCCCAGTCGGGATCTCGCATCCAGTTCTGGAAGAGGGTTCGCTGCCGCAACAAGCTACCGTCCCTGAGCCATTCCGCCGCCGTTGACGCGGCCTTCCAGTGCCGTTCCTCCTCCTCCAGCAAGCCACTCACGGTACACAGGCGCTGGAGCAGCAACAAACGCTGTGCGGGAGCTGAGGATTGCAGCCTGGGGAGGATACGCTTCAGCTCAGATGCCGGCAGCCCACCTTTGGCCACGCGCACCCGGTGATTCCGCACATGGCTCAGGACTACAAAGACGTCCCTGGCCAGGGCATCGCCCTGGTCCACCATCCTGGACGGATTCGGCACCTCGTCCACCTGGAACTCGGCCACTTGCATCGGCAGCGGTGGCAGCAGCTGCCGCAGGTCCGACGGCACAAAGAGAACCTCACCGTGATAGTCGCCGTCCACTCCGTACTCGCGGTGCACCAGGCCCAGGAACCAGAGGCGCTCCAGGGGCGAGGACGGCTCCCGCCAGGCCGCCTCCCACTCGAGGCGGCCCGGCCCCAGCCGCCGGATGTCCCCGTACTGGCGGATGAGGACGAAGGAGCGGGTCTGCTCCCGGGCGGCGACGGCGCCCAGGGCTTCTCGCTCCTGCGGGTTGAGAAGGCCCACGATTCGGCCGACCTCCTCACGCCGCGTCAACTCTGCTGCCAGGCGCTCCACCACTTCCGGGAGCTGTTCGTCGGTAAGGGGCACGTGCCACCCTTCGGCGATAGCTTCCAGCAGGACACGCGGATAGTCAGCCAGGCAGTCGCGTAAGGAACGGGCCATGAGTCCATTATAGCCGCGGTGCCAGCGCGCACCAAGACCATTGCAGAAAGTTTGACGGAGGGCGCGGGCCGCGCTATACTTGGGTCATGCGCCCGTAGCTCAGTGGATAGAGCAGTAGACTTCGAATCTAAAG
>DDYO01000151.1 GCA_002348045.1 Anaerolineales bacterium UBA2232 | reverse complement strand
AGAAGGACGGCAAGTTCGTCGAGGCCACCTGGGACGAGGCACTGGATCTGGTCGCCGACAAGCTGGTGGAGATCAAGCAGAAGCATGGTGGGGACGCCATTGGCGTCCTGGCATCCGCCAAGTGCACGAATGAGGAAAACTACCTCATTCAAAAGTTCAGCCGGGCGGTGCTGGAGACGAACAATGTCGACCACTGTGCACGCCTCTGACACAGCTCCACGGTGACCGGTCTGGGCACCGCATTTGGTTCGGGAGCTATGACGAACTCGATCGACGACATTACTACACAGGCCAAAGCGTTCCTGGTGATTGGGTCTAACACGACCGAACAGCACCCGGTCATTGGCATGCGCCTGCGTCAGGCCACGAAGCGTGGCGCCAAGTTGATCCTGGCTGACCCTCGCGACATTGCTTTGAAGGATTTCGCCGTTCTGCACCTGAAACAGCTGCCGGGATCCGACATTGCTCTCCTCAACGGCATCATGAATGTGCTCATCGAGGAGGAACTGTACGACAAGGAGTTTGTGGCGACCCGCACCGAGGGCTTTGAAGACCTCAAGGCGGCCGTGGCCAAGTACACGCCGGAGTATGCGGAAACCATCACCAGCGTCCCCGCCAAGGACATCCGCGAAGCGGCCCATATCCTCGCCGCCAGCAAACCGGCGTCGCTGCTGTACGCCATGGGCATCACGCAGCACAGCAAGGGCCACCAGAACGTGCTTTCCTGCTGCAACCTGCAGATGCTATTGGGCAACATGGGCGTCGCCGGCGGCGGCGTCAATCCTCTGCGCGGCCAGAACAACGTTCAGGGCGCGTGCGATATGGGCTGTCTGCCCAATGTCTACCCGGCCTATCAGCAGGTGGCCAACGAGGAGATCCGTGCCAAGTTCATGGAGGCCTGGGGCAACACGGCAGGGCTCAAGCCGGGACTGACGGTCGTGGAGATGCTCAACGCCATCGACAGCAATAGCTTGAGGGCACTGTACGTGGTGGGTGAGAACCCCTTCATGTCCGACCCCGATCAGAATCACGTCAAGAAGGCCCTGGCCAGCATCGAGTTCCTGGTCATCCAGGAGATCTTTATCAGCGAAACGGCCGAGTATGCTCACGTCATCTTGCCTGCCACCAGTTTTGCCGAAAAAGAGGGTACGGTGACCAACACCGAGCGCCGTGTGCAGCGCATGCGCAAGGTGATCGATCCCCTGGGCAATGTGCGACCGGACTGGCAGATCACGGCGGAAATCGCCAAGCGCGTCGAGGCACGGCTGGGACTGGATCGTTCCAAAGGCAAATTCGCCAGTTGGGACTATGCCGAGCCCAAGCAGATCATGACCGAGGTGAACGCCGTCACTCCCAGCTACGCTGGCATCACCTACGATCGGATCGAGAACGTGGGCTTGCAGTGGCCCTGCCCTAACACCGAGCATCCAGGTACCCAGTTCCTGCATGCGGGCAAGTTCACCCGAGGCCTTGGCAAGTTCCACGGCGTCGAATGGACGCCAGCCAAGGAAGTGCCCGATGACAAGTATCCCTTCATCTTGACCACAGGACGCGTCCTGTACCACTTCCACGGCGGCAACATGTCACGGCACTCCCCTGGCCTGGACGCCATCTACCCGGAAGCGTTGGTCGAGATCAACACGCAAGACGCATCCAGGCTGGGCGTCGCCGATGGAGACATGGTGCGGGTTTCATCTCGCCGTGGCCAGCTGGTGGCCAAGGCCGACGTGAGTGGTAAGACTGACCCTGGGGTCATCTTTATGACGTTCCACTTTAAAGAAGCGGCGGCCAACATACTGACGATCGCTGCTCTGGACCCGGTGTCCAAGATACCAGAGTACAAGGCAGCGGCTGTTGCACTGGAGAAAGTATAAGGTTCTTGCAGGAGCGGGGCGGTGACGCCCCGCTCTTCTCTATCCCCCTCAAATCCCAAAACCCGTAGGAGGCCTGGAATGGAAAAGAGTGTTCCAACAATCGGATTCGCAATACTCACGATCATTGCCCTCGTAGTCTTCGGCTTTGCGGTGTACGAAGCATGGATGCTCGCGCCGCTGTTTGGCATCGTCCTAACCGCGGCACTGGTCTGCCTCCTGTACACGCTGTTCAACGAAGCCAAGGCCCTAAAGAACGCCAAGGCTGACCCTCTCTTCAGTCAGAAGAACCTCCTTACCGTGCTGGCCGTCGCCGCAGGGGCGCTGGCCACCTACACCATCAGCATCAACCTGAATCAGGGGGCCGTGATCGGCGCCGCCGTGGTTGGTCTCGTTGCCGGCTTCTTCATCAAGGACTATGCCGTCCCCATCTACACCGGAGCGTTTGTCGGCATGGCCTCGAAAGCGCTGTTCGCCAACCAGTTTGAGATCATCTTGCCTGGCGTGGTCGCTGGCATCGTCTTCGTCCTGGCCGCCGCGGTGTTTGCCGGCTTTGGAGGCAAATTGGGCACCATCGCCGTAACCGGGTGTATTACCTGCGCCATCGCCCTCAACCACCCCTTTGCCACTCCAGCGGTTCCAGCGTGGAGCGTGGGCTGGCTGCTCATGGTGACCGCTGTTGTCGCGGCCGTGGCCACCTTCTACATCAGCATCAACATGAAACAAGGAGCCGTCATCGGATCCGCGGCAGTGGGTCTTGTCGCCGGCCTTCTTCTTCCCCTGATCTTTGGGGCTACCGGCAAGACCATGGCTGTGGTGGCCATCTGCACATCATTCGTCGGAATGTCCACTCCCAAGCGCATCCCGTCCTTGTTCTGGATGGGAGTCGCCGGAGCCCTGGCCGGTCTGGTCTATATCTACAGCTCGCCCCTCGTGGGTGGCGCCGGCGGAAAGCTCGGTACCATATCTTTTGGCTCTGGCATGGCCGTGCGCGGATTCCTCGATCTGCTGGGCAAGTACACCAAAATCAAGGTCTAGCACGCTGGCCTTCAATCAATCCAAGACGTCAGTGTAGACGGGTAAGAAGACGTGTGGCCCTCCCGGGAGGGCCACACGTCTTCTTACCGAGATTGCTGCTATCTGCTATAATGCGGCCTGTTGAGAGCTGCCCGAAACATGCGGGCCAGCTCTTGTCCGGAACTTGACTGGGCAGGAGTCATCGTAAAGTGGACATTCACGAGCCCTATCCCGCCATCCAGGTTACACGCGGGTCGCCGACGGCGATCGAGGACGAGATCTGTATCGAGGATACCTTCCGTCTCAAGCTCAATGGCACGCACCTGGCCCAAATCATCGCCAGTCCCGCCCAGTTGCGCGAGCTCGGTGTCGGCTTTGTCATCTGCGAAGGCCTGGCCCGAACGGTCTCGGATGTGCGTGTGTCGGGCAATGACATTGAGGTCTCGGCTCCTGTCGACGCCCAGATTGATTACGAGCTGCGCTCCTCCGGTTGCATCGGAGTAAGAGGTATTCCCCCCAGAGTCGAATCTGACCTGGTCATTGACCCCACTGAAGTCTCCTTCGTTATTCAGCAGACCGTCTCAGAGGTCTGGCAAAAGACGGGCGGAGCCCATTGCTCGGCACTCGTGCGTGACCGAGAGGTCCTGGTGGTGAGCAGCGACCTTGGACGCCACAGCACCATCGACAAGATTGTGGGGCATGCTGTGCTGTCGGGCATCGACCTCAACCAATGTGTGATCGGCTGCACAGGACGCCAGCCGGCCGGTATGATCGCCAAAGTTGCGAACGCAGGCGTCCCCATCATCATCTCCAAGGCCGCGGCCACCACCAGTGGTATCCTCCTAGCGGAGGCATGCGGCATCACCCTAATCTGTTTCGCCCGCGGCGATCGGTTCACGGTGTACAGTCATCCTGAACGCGTACGCGGCATCCCGGCAACGCTGTGAGCCCTGCCGATGACATACCGACAGCCCCTCTCACCTGAACCTTGCAGACCATCAGGCCCAGGACCTGAGCCCGCCGTCGGGGTCAGCGCGGTGGTGCTCGCGGGTGGTCGAAGCCGGCGCCTGGGCATGGACAAAGCCCTCTTGCAGATCAACGGCGAGTGGTTACTGCAGAGAATCGTGCGTGATCTGCGGACCCTGGCCGACCAAGTTCTCATCGTCGCCAACGATGGCGACAAGCTGTCGGCGCTCGGAGTGCCCATCGTCCCTGACCTTCAATCGGGCCAGGGCGTTCTCGGCGGCATCTACTCTGGACTGCGCTCGATGCAGCACCACCACGGGCTGTTCGTTGGCTGTGACATGCCGCTGCTCAACCTGGCGCTGTTGCGATACATGATCTCCCTCGCGCCCTGCGCTGACGTGGTCATCCCAAGGGTAGCCGACGAAGTAGAGCCCCTCCATGCCATCTACAGCAAGGCCTGTTCGGGGCCCATCGCACAAGCCCTGCAGCGGGGAGAGTTCCGACCGGTGACGTTCTTCTCCGGGGTGCGCGTGCGCTTTGTCGAGCAGGCAGAGCTAGAACTATTCGATCCCGAAAACCGCTCTTTCTTTAACATCAATACGCCTCAGGACCTGGAAACCGCACAGGCCCTGCTGCATCACCCAGCGGATCCGATGCTGTGAGTGCCGGGCGTAGTTCCCCGATGACCCAACCCGTTGTGGCCAACGATGGGCCCGCCACAGCCCTGGTAATCGGTTTTGGCAACCTGGACCGCAGCGACGATGGCATCGCCTACCATGTGGTGAACGAGCTGCGAAAGCGCCTGGGCCGAGCACCCTTAGGCGAGGATGACACGGGCCTGGAGGCCCTGGGGTGGGGTATGGACACCATCTTTGTCCCACAACTGGTCCCGCACTTGATCAACGTAGCAGCGCTGTATCCCAAGCTCGTTTTCGTTGACGCCCACGTGTACCCAGATAACCAGGGTTTGCACCTTGCGCAGGTCTCGCCAGCGTCAGGATCTTCTCCCTTTGCCCACCAACTGACACCTCCTTTTTTCCTGGCCCTCCTGGATAGCCTGTGCCGTCACCGGCCAGAATCCACTGCCATCTCACTGCGGGGGTGGAGCTTTGACTTTGGCAGAACGCTGTCGACGAGCACAGAGGCGCTCATCAATCCAGCTGTCGAATCCATCATCAGGCTGCTGTTGAGCAATCCCTTGCCGCCTCGCTGACCCCCGTTGCTGGATTCCGCCTGCTGTGGTAGAATCTGGGCAGATGCGGCCCACATGCCAGCTAGGACAGCCATGGCTCTGACCAGGTTGCCCCTCCTGTTTGATGGCTGCCCTCACCCGCGATAGGACGCACCGTGCATGAGCTCTCGGTAACCCAAAACATCATCGACATCGTCGTTCAGCACGCTGAACGTGCCAGATCAAAGCAAATCAACACCATCAGCCTGGTGATCGGAGAGCTTACGGGCCTGGTTGATGATTCGATTCAGTTCTATTTCGACATGATCAGCCCCACCACCCTGGCCGCTGGCGCCCGGTTGGTGATCCATCGCGTGCCCACCCGGCTGCGCTGCCGGAGCTGTAGTTCTGACTATCAGCCTGTGGACTTGAATTGGATGTGCCCCCAGTGCGGCGCGCTAGGGGGCGATGTGCTGGCAGGACGCGAGTTCCTGGTGGAGAGCATCGAAGTAGAGTAGGCAAGCAAGGAGAACAGGCCGATGAAGGTCCCCATTGTGCAGGGAATCCTCAGTGCCAATGACCAGATCGCGGCGCAGAATCGGCGACTGCTGGATGATCACCGTATCAGCGTCATGAATATCATGGCCTCTCCGGGCGCTGGAAAGACGAGCCTGATCCTACGCACCATCGAGTCGCTTCGTGGCCGTCTGCGCGTGGGTGTCATCGAGGGTGACATTGCCTCCTCCATCGATGCGGACCGAGTGGCAACCCAGGTGGTTCCGGTCGTGCAGATCAATACTGGCGGGCAGTGTCATCTGGACGGGACGATGATCCAGCGCGCTCTGCAGCAGCTGCCCCTGAGTGAAGTGGACTTGCTCATCGTCGAGAACGTGGGCAATCTCATCTGCCCGGTAGAGTTCCGCCTGGGCGAAGACTGGAATGTGGTCGTCACCAGTACCCCAGAAGGGGACGACAAACCGTACAAGTACCCTGGCATTTTCACCGCGGTCGATGCCATTGTCATCAACAAGGTGGACCTGCTACCCTATCTCAAATTCGACATCGCCGCGTTCCGCAAGCTGGTGTCGGGCATGAACACAGGGGCGGCCCTGTTCGAAGTGTCTTGTGAAACTGGCCAGGGCGTGGAAGAATGGGCCCAATGGATATTCCAGAAGCACCAACAAAAGTTGCAGAAGAACCCGTCGCCCGGTACTTAGAGATATCCGGTGTCGTGCAGGGAGTAGGCTTCCGGCCGTTCGTGTACAAGCTGGCGCAGCGGCACGGTGCGCGTGGTTGGGTTCGCAACACAAGTGCGGGCGTCCAGATTCACATCGAAGGATCGGCGGCGTCTCTGGCCTTGTTCATCGAGGACCTCCGGTCAAAGGCGCCGCCATTGGCACGGATTGAGAGCGTCGCCTGTGCGGCAGCGTCACCGCAGGGTCACCGGGACTTTGCCATCATTGCCAGCCTGTCTCAGGACAACGCCTACCAGCTCGTCTCTCCTGACGTTGCCACCTGTCACGACTGTACGGCGGAGATCTTTGACTCAGAAGACCGGCGCTTTGGCTACCCATTCACCAACTGCACCAACTGCGGCCCACGCTTCACCATCATCGAGGACATTCCCTACGACCGGCCTTTGACCACCATGCGCGATTTCCAGATGTGCCCATCGTGCCAGCGTGAGTACGACGATCCCGTCGACCGCCGGTTCCACGCCCAACCCAACGCCTGCCCGGATTGCGGCCCTCACCTTTCCCTGGTCGAGTCACGGGATTCCGGGCTCGCCAGCCTCGATGCTCAACTGGATGATTCGGCGATCATCCGCGAGGCTGCTGAGCGACTGGCGACCGGGCAGATTCTGGCAATAAAGGGACTTGGTGGATTTCACCTGGCTTGTGACGCCACCAATGAGGGTGCTGTGCTGAGGCTTCGAGAGCGCAAACATCGTCCGCACAAGCCATTTGCCGTGATGATCGCCGACCTGGACCTCGTCCGGCAGCATTGCTCTGTGAACGCAGAAGAACAGAACCTGCTCCAATCGGTTGCCAGTCCCATCGTGTTGCTGCCCTGGTTACCACGGTCCAGCATCGTCAAGTCCGTTGCCCCTGACAACCGCTACCTGGGCGTCATGCTTCCCTACACGCCCCTGCACCACCTCCTCTTGGCTGCCGCTGGACGCCCGCTGGTCATGACCAGCGGGAACTGCTCCGAAGAGCCGATCGTCACACAGAATGACGAAGCTATGATACGGTTGGGCCCCCTTGCCGACGGCTTTGTCTTGCACAATCGCGACATCCACTCGCGTTACGACGACAGCGTTTGGTTCGTGCCCATCGAAGGGTTACCGCAGCCGGTGCGCCGCGCCCGTGGTTACGCGCCATCGCCGCTTCGGGTGTCGTTTCCACTTGGCCGTATCTTGGCCGCTGGAGCAGAACTGAAGAGCACCTTCTGCCTCACCAGGGACCAGTACGCTTTTGTCAGCCAACACATCGGCGACATGGAGAATCTGGAAACCTTGGCCCACTATGAGGAGACCATCGCCCTCTACGAACGCCTGTTCCGAGCCTCACCCGAGGCGCTGGTATGCGACTTGCATCCTGACTATATGACAACGCGGTACGCCATGAACCGGGCACAGAACGAAGGCCTGCCTTTGCTCCAGGTACAACATCACCATGCCCACGTCGTCAGCTGTCTCGCTGACAACAACTGTGCGTTGCACGATGGACCGGTGATCGGCGTGGCGATGGACGGCACCGGATACGGCACCGATGGCCACATCTGGGGTGGGGAGTGCTTCATCGCCGACGCGCGGGCGTTCCAACGAGTTGCCCATTTGGAATACATGCCGCTTCCGGGCGGAGACGCCGCCACCCGTAAACCATACCGTGCTGCGATTGCCTATCTCCTGCACAGCCTGGGAGAGGTCCCGTCCCTGCCCGCACTGCGAGACGTTCCGGTCGAAGAGGCTGCCGTCATTGCTCAGATGGTGCAGCGGGGCGTGAACACCCCGCTTACCTCGTCCTGCGGTCGTTTGTTCGACGTGGTCAGCGCCCTGCTGGGACTCAGGCTGGAGATAACCTATGAGGCGCAGGCGGCGGTAGACCTCGAGATGGTCAGTGCGGGTGCCAGCGCCATGGCACAACCAACATACCAGTTCGACTTTCGGCAAATAGACGGTGTGCACACGGTGCGCCTCCACGACGTTCTGGCTGGCATCGTGGCCGACATCAAACGAGGTCTATCGGCCAGCGAGATCGGCGTCAGATTCCATGCCACCGTTGCCCACATGATCACCCAGATGTGCCAAGAGGCCAGGTCGCAGAGCGGCCTCGACAGGGTAGCCCTTTCGGGTGGCTGCTTTCAGAACCGGTTGCTTCTTTCCCTGGCTCGTAGTGAGCTGCGCTCAGCCGGCTTCCAGGTCCTAGTTCACCACCAGGTGCCGTGCAATGATGGAGGGCTGTCACTCGGGCAGGCGGTCATAGGAAGTGAGAGGGGAGGAAACTGAGATGTGTCTAGCCGTTCCTGCGCGAGTGCTCGCAGTTGAGGGACAGAATGCCGAGGTGGACCTATCAGGAGTGCGGCTTCGGGTGAGCGTCGCTCTGACTCCGGACGTAAGAATCGGCCAGTACGTTCTGCTGCACACTGGATTCTCCATAGGGGTGCTGGACGAGGACGAAGCCCAAGAAACCCTGGCCCTGTTCGATCAAATCGCCGCCACGGGCCAGGCCGTGTCGGAAGAGCCGCCCAGTGAAGTACGCTGAGGAGTACCGGGACCCTGCCCGGATCGCCAACGCGGTCGATTGGATCCACCACCACTCACATCATCCCGTTCGGTTCATGGAGTTCTGTGGGGGGCATACCCACGCCATCCTCCGCATGGGATTGAGACAGCTCTTGCCCCCTCATGTGCGCCTTCTGTCTGGGCCAGGATGCCCCGTGTGCGTGACGGCCACCGCTGACGTGGACCGCGCGGTTGCCGTCGCCCACCTGCCAGGGGTAATCCTGGGCACCTTCGGGGACATGGTGCGCGTGCCCGGCAGCCTAGGAAGCCTGCAGACGGCCAAAGCAGATGGTGCCGATGTGCGCATTCTCTACTCCGCCCTGGACGCCCTGCAACTTGCTCATCGGAATCCACAGCGTCACGTCGTGTTCTTGGGCATCGGGTTCGAGACTACCGCACCTTCCATTGCCTCGGTGCTGCTGCGAGCGCGCGCGGAAAGCGTGCACAACTTGACCGTACTCTGCCTGCACAAGCTCACACCGCCGGCGACTCGTGCGATCCTCGATGCTGGTGACGTTCCACTTTCAGGCATCATCGGACCCGGTCACGTAACCACCATCATCGGCTCTGATGCCTGGGCCTTCTTGCCTCGAGACTATGGTATTCCCTGCGCCATCGCCGGGTTCGAACCTCTGGATGTGCTGCGCGCGATTGCCAGTCTGGTGGACATGGTTGAGCGTGGCGAACCTGCCGTTTCTAACGCCTATCCCCGGGGCGTCAGTGCCAAGGGAAACCTCGTTGCGCGGGACCTCATGGACACCGTCTTCCAGCTGGAATCGGTCGAGTGGAGGGGCCTCGGTACCCTGCCCAACAGTGGGTTGGCCTTGCGCCCCGAGTTCCGTGATTGGGACGCCACCAGCCGCTTCGACGTGCCGCGGGGCGCAAGCCAGGAACCGATCGGTTGCCGTTGCGGTGATGTCCTGCGGGGAACCATCGAGCCCCTTGAGTGCCCATTGTTCGGCCGGGCGTGCTCACCCGAGAGCCCGGTGGGTGCTTGTATGGTATCAGGCGAGGGAGCCTGCGCCGCTCACCTTCAGTACGGTGGCCTGTAGCCAATGAGCCACGGCAAGATCATCCTGGCGCATGGCAGCGGTGGCGCGCTCACCCACAATCTGATCCGCGACGTCTTTGCTCGCCATCTCCACAACCCTCTCCTGGATGCTCACGATGACGCGGCGGTCTGGCGCCCGTGCCTGGAGGCTGGGGATCGGCTGGCGCTCACCACCGACAGCTATGTGGTGCAGCCCATCTTCTTTCCAGGCGGCGACATTGGCCGGCTCTCAGTCTGTGGAACGGTGAACGACCTGGCCATGGTCGGAGCGCGCCCTCTCTATCTGAGCGCCGCGTTTATCCTGGAGGAAGGATTGGCCCTGGATGATCTGGACCGAATCGTATCGTCGATGGCGCAGGCAGCTCGTGAGGCAGGCGTTGAGGTCGTGGCTGGTGACACCAAGGTGGTGGACTACGGTTCGGCTGACCGCATCTTCATCACCACGGCCGGCACAGGCGTCGTTCCGTCCGGTATCGAAATATCCGGCTCCAGTGCTCGCCCAGGAGATGGCGTTCTCGTAAGCGGAGCCATTGGGATGCACGGCCTCGCCATCCTCAGTAAGAGGGAGGGGCTCAGCTTCTCGTTTCCCCTTGCCAGCGACTGCGCTCCCCTCAACGGGCTCGTCTCTGCCATGTTGACAGCCGATGGGCGCATTCACTGCTTGCGCGACCCAACGCGAGGCGGCCTGGCGACCACGCTGGTCGAAATCGCCCAACAAAGTCAGGTTGGGATTGACCTCGAGGAAGAGCGTATCCCCATCCCCGGCAGTGTGCAGGCAGCGTGTGAGCTCCTGGGCCTTGACCCCCTGTATGTCGCCAATGAGGGAAAACTGGTAGCCATTGTCGCGCCTGAGGCTGAGGCCGGCCTGTTGACGGCAATGCGCCAGCACGGTCTCGGCCGTGAGACAGCCCTGGTTGGCCGCGTTACCTCAGACCACCCGAGCCGTGTAGTCATGCGAACGAGGCTGGGAACCCGCCGTATGCTCGACATGCTCTCCGGAGCGCAGCTCCCGAGGATTTGCTGACCGTCGCCGCCGGAGCCCTTCCTTGACAAGTCCCTTCGCAATGCCCGGTTACATTCTGCTGTGTACTGCTGACCGCTTTCTTGCAGCGCCTTCCGCATTTAGTTGCATTTGCCCCCGCATTGCTGTACAATAAGATGAAGCTCTTGTACGCGAAAGGAGCAATCAGCAATGGCTGAGGATACGGGCAAAACTAAGGCCCTTGAGGTAACACTGTCGCAGCTACGTAAGCGCTTCGGGGAAGGCTCGGTGATGAAGTTGGGTGAGTCGTCTCGGTTTGCCGTCGAGGCGATCCCCACGGGATCCCTGGCTCTCGACGCTGCCTTAGGTATTGGCGGCGTGCCCAGGGGGCGGATTATCGAGATCTTTGGCCCAGAATCGTCGGGCAAAACTACCCTGGCCCAGCACATTACTGCGGAAGCGCAGCACCTCGGTGGAGTTGCGGCATTCATCGATGTGGAGCATGCCTTTGACCCAACCTACGCTGCCAAGTGCGGTGTGGACATTGACAACCTCTACATTTCCCAACCCGACACCGGCGAGCAGGCTCTGGAGATCACTGAAGCGCTCGTGCGAAGTGGAGCAGTGGATATCATCGTCATTGACTCTGTGGCCGCGTTGGTTCCCCAAGCCGAGATTGAAGGTGAGATGGGCGACGCGCATATGGGACTGCAGGCGCGCCTGATGTCACAGGCCCTGCGTAAGCTGGTGGGGGTGATTAAGAGGTCCAACACCGCCGTGATCTTTACCAACCAGTTGCGTACCAAGATCGGCGTGCTCTTTGGTAACCCCGAAACAACGACGGGCGGCAATGCCCTCAAGTTCTATGCGGCGGTGCGCCTTGACATTCGGCGGATGGAGCCGATCAAGCAAGGTGGTGAGGTCATTGGCAATCGCACAAAGGTACGCGTCAAGAAGAACAAGGTGGCGCCCCCGTTCCGCACCGCTGAGTTTGACATCATCTACAACGAGGGCATTTCCAAATCGGGAGACGTCATCGACATGGGCGTCGAGCTAGGGATTATCGACAAGAAGGGCGCGTACTATTCCTACGGCGAGACGAGGATTGGCCAGGGACGCGAGAACGCAAAGACGTTCCTCCGCGAAAACCCACAGTTGTTTGACGAAGTCACCCAGAAGGTGCGGGGTAGTCTGCATGCCTTAGCCGCCAAACCTGCAGCAGGTGGTGGACTTAGATCGGCTGATGGCGAAGACGATTACGCTGCGGATGAATAGCCGTCCGCATCAAAGCCGCGGAAAACCCGCAGCGATAAGAGAGCCCGACAGTTTTCGCAAGTGTGAACGGTATCATCCGCGGCACGCGGGCGTTCGGGCACAAGAGCCAGTGGTATGTACCACCAGATAAGCGAGAAGGCCTCGCACATGCAAGCGCCTTCGCTGTAAACGCTGTGGCCTTCAGCGACCACAGCGTTGCCGTCATCAAGATTCCGGGTGTCGCAACAACATGCTATACAAGATCACTGCCCTTGATATACAGAAGGGAAATCCAAACCGCACAAGCGTTTTTCTGGACGGACGTTATGCGTTTGGGCTGGCGACGTCACGCGCCTCCCGACTCAAGGTCGGCCAGACCATTGCGCCCGAAGAGCGAGCAATGCTTGAGCAGCAGGATCTTGTCGATGTCACCGAGGCTCGCGCGCTGCGCTATTTGGGTTACAGGCCACGTAGCCAGGCTGAGATCCGTTCCCATTTGCAGCGCCACGGCAGCGATGAACAGGTTATCAACCAGGTTCTCACGAGGCTGGCTGAGGCGGGCCTGGCAGACGACGAAGCCTTTGCCCGTTTTTGGGTGCATAACCGGGAAACCTTCCGGCCACGGGGACAGCGGTCGCTCAGGTACGAGCTCCGTGGCAAAGGCGTGTCCGATGAGCTCATTGGGGAGGCACTGCAAGCCACCGATGATCGGGCTGCCGCCTATCGCGTGGCCGCCAAGTGGGCAGTCTCACGTAGCGGTCTGGACTACCCCACATTCCTCCGCCGTCTGGGAGGATTGCTTCAACGACGCGGATTTGACTATGGCATTATCGCCTCGACAGTAAAACGCGTGTGGCAGGAGAGCACCTCTGCCCCAGAGCAGGAGATGGGTTCATGACCCAGCCTCCTGACAAATGCTGCCCGGCCACCGGTCCAGTTCCGGTGGCTGCGGTGCGGTATGACCACTCAATCAACCAAGAGGACATAACCAACGATGGGAAACGGACTAGGCACTCTGATATCAGGCATTTCGCTCAGCCTGCTTGCTTTTGTGTTGGGTTACCTGTTGCGTTACTACACGATGCGCACCAAGATCCACGCATCTCGAGAGCAAGCTGAGACCCTTCTAGCCGAGGCCAAAACACGGTCACGAGAAGCCGAACTCGAAGCCAAGTCAGTGGCCGTGAAGATGCGCGAGGAGATCGATCGCGAGGCCAGCCGGCGCCGGGCCGAGCTCGATCGGCAGGAACGTCGCCAGCAGCAGAGAAGGACAGGACTGGATCGCCGGGCGGACGCTCTGGAGGATCGGGCACGCAAGCTTGACGTGCATGAGAAGCAGTTGGAAATCTACAAGAGCAGCTTGGACGAGCTGCGTCACAAGCAGGAACAGGAGCTGGAGCGCATCTCGGCCCTCACGCAGGATGAAGCCAAGGAAATCATCCTCCAGCGTGTTGAGACGGAGTCGCGTCAGGATATGGCACGTATCATCCGCAACATCGAGGCCGAGGCGCGGGAGGAGGGAGATCGCAAGGGAAGGGAGATCATCACCCTGGCGATCCAGCGAGTGGCCTCGGACCAGGTCGCTGAGACCACCGTCTCCAGTGTGGCCCTGCCCAGTGACGAAGTCAAGGGACGCATCATTGGAAGAGGGGGGCGCAATATCCGTGCCATCGAGCATGCCACCGGCGTCGATCTTCTCATCGACGATACGCCCGAAGCGGTTATCATCTCTAGCTTCGACCCGGTGCGCCGTGAGACTGCTCGAATTGCCCTCAACCAGTTAGTTCTGGACGGACGTATCCACCCCGCCCGGATCGAAAAGGTGGTCGAGAAAGCCAAGCAAGAGGTGGACGCGGCCATTCAGGAAGCCGGCGAGCAGGCCGTTTACGAAGTGGGAGTAGCTGGACTACACCCGGAGCTGATCCGCCTAATCGGCCGACTCAAGTATCGCACGAGCTATGGACAGAACTGTCTGATGCACTCGGTGGAGTCAGCCCATTTGGCGGCCATAATGGCTGCCGAGCTCGGCGCCGACGTGGCTCTGGCCAAAGAAGGTGGGCTGCTGCACGATATCGGCAAGGCCGTAAGCCACGAGACCGAGGGACCACACGCCATCATTGGAGCCGAGATCGCTGCCAGGCTTGGACGACCGGCCAAGGTCCAGAACTGCATCAAGGCCCATCACGGCGATGTCGAGTATGAAACCCTCGAGTCCGTGCTGGTACAGGCTGCCGATGCGATTTCGGGAGCTCGGCCCGGGGCTCGGCGGGAAACGTTGGAGAGCTACATCAAGAGGGTGGAATCGCTGGAGAACCTGGCCGACTCATTTGCAGGTGTTGAAAAGTCCTATGCCATCCAGGCTGGCCGCGAGATTCGCATCATCGTCAAGCCAGATCAGATCGATGACCTCGGTATCGTAACGCTGTCACGGGACATTGCCAAGAAGGTCGAAGAAAGTGTCCAGTATCCTGGGCAAATCAAGGTAACCGTCGTGCGGGAGACCAGAGCCGTCGACTACGCCAAGTAGGCAGGAGGGAACAAAGGGCAAATCCAGTTGCATCGAGGTGGCGACGTACCGGCTCCGCCAGCTTGGTTGAATTGAATCTTGCTGGCGCGACTCACACCCAAGGAGACTACCATGGAGATCCTGAAGGTATCCGCGAAATCAAGATCCACTGCGGTTGCGGGCGCCATAGCCGGTGTGGTCAGGGACAGCGGACGGGCCGAGGTGCAGGCCATAGGCGCAGGTGCCGTCAACCAAGCACTCAAGGCCGTGGCAATAGCCAGGGGCTACCTTGCTGAGGATGGGATCGACGTTGTTTGCATCCCATCCTTCACTGAGGTGATGATTGGAGATCAAGAACGAACGGCCATCAAACTACTCGTGGAGAAGAGATAAACGCCAGGGTTGACCTGCACATACACACCAGCGCCTCTGATGGCCAGTTGTCGCCCACGGAGGTTGTGAAGGAAGCGCTTACGCTAGGACTTGCGGCAATTGCCATCACCGATCACGACACCGTGGATGGGATCGACGAAGCTCTTGCTGCGGCAAGGACGACTTCGTTGGAGGTTGTGCCGGGACTGGAGCTCAGCACTGACATTCCTCAGGGCGAGGTTCATATGTTGGGCTTCTATGTTGAACACCGAAGCCCCGCTTTGCTCGGCTGGCTGGCCAAGCTGCGCCAGTCGCGCCTCGGCCGAGGAAAAAGTATCCTGGAGCAGTTGACAAAGCTCGGCCTGCGCCTTGATTGGGAAAGGGTACAGCAGATCGCCGGCACAGCTACCCTCGGCCGCCCGCACATTGCCAGAGCGATGGTCGAGTCAGGGCTGGTCGCCAATGTCGATGAGGCTTTCGATAGGTACATCGGACGGAATCGTCCAGCTTATGTCGACAGGTACAAGCTCACCCCAAGAGATGCGGTGAAGCTTATTCGTGAGGCGCATGGACTGCCGGTGTTGGCGCACCCTCTCAGGCAGACGCACCTGGTGCCCGACCTTGTCCAGTGCGGGCTGGTGGGGATGGAGGCATTTTACTCCGGCTATGCTCCCGACGAAGTCCAGTTTCTGCTGGACGTAGCCCACAAGCACGGGATCGTTCCAACCGGGGGAAGCGACTATCACGGCGGCGCCGTACTGCCAGAGAACCACTTGGGGCAAATTAACGTACCGGTGGAGTCGCTCACGCGCCTTAGGCGCCTTCGGCAACACCTGTTTGGCGCGGGATTGAGCTGAATCACTCGACTCTACCGTCGCCCCGATGATCTTTGCGGGCGCCCCCCGCTTGCGTCTGCCTGGTTCCTCTGACTGGGCTTCCGCTCGCGAATGTCCGCCAGAGGCACTTCGAGCACAATACCGCTCTCCATCTCCACGTTCACTGTCTCTTTGATGGGATTGCCTCCGACAACGCGTCCTCCCCCGTTATCAGTGATCACGATTTCCCCGTACTTGGGCATCTTCGGGACCATCTCCTGGTAATAGGCGTTCTCGTAAGTCAGGCAACACAACAAGCGACCACATGTGCCCGAGATTTCCATGGGACTAAGCGGCAGGTTCTGGAGCTTGGCCATCTTGATCGAAACGGGCACAAAGTCACACAGGTGCGTCGAACAGCACAGCTCACGTCCACAAGGACCGATCCCCCGCAATAGTTTGGCCTCGTCGCGGACTCCAATCTGGCGCAACTCGATGCGCGTGCGGAACGCATGCGACAGGTCCCTTACCAAATCCCGAAAATCGATCCGCTGCTCCGACGTAAAGAAGAACGTTAGATGCGAGCCATCGTAGCTGTACTCAGCTTGTACGATCTTGATGGGAAGCTTTGCCTTCGCCACTCGCTCACGGCACTTTTCCGCTGCTGACGCTTCCTGTTCTTCATAACTCTTGGCACTGGCCAGATCATCGGCGGTCGCCCGGCGAAGGATGGGCTTGAGCTGTCCGACAACCTGATCCTGTGGGACGTCCCGAAGAGCGCCAACCACGCGCCCCAGCTCTTTCGACCGAGAGGTCTCCACAATGACTGGCTCCCCACAGCACAGGTCCGTCAACGGGCCTGGGTCAAAATAATAGGTCTTGGTGGCAGGTTTGAACCGAACTGAAACAACCGTTGGCATTTAAAGTCCTTATATTGTCCTGATCAAGGGTCGCGGCAGTCCCAGGAGGAGAACCTCCAACACCAGGACTGGGCTGACATTCTGGTTGACCTGGTCAGCGGCATTCTGAATGGACCGCAAGAAGCCGCATACCTCGTGGAGCGTGTGATGCTGCGCCTCGGCCCGGATGGTCTCCTGGCGATCGACGCAAGAGATCAGGTGTCCATTGCCGCTCTTGGCCATCAGCATGTCCCTCCACCATCCACGCCACAGCTCCAGCATCTCCGGAACGGCCTGCGAGTTCTGGCCCAGCTGATGTGCGAGCCCCATCCGACCGACAATCCCATGCTGCATGGCTTGCTCCATGGCCAGCAGATACTTTTCTCGGCCTCGCAGTAGGGAGTCATTAGAGGCGGCCTCTATGGCCCACCCGATCCTGCCCTCTGATAGTCTGGACAGGAGCTGGGCCTGGGCAGGCTCGACGCCCCAGTCTTCCTCCAAGCTCCGCTCCGTCTGCGCCAGTGGCAAAGGCCTCAAGGGAAACACCTGGCAACGCGAAACAATGGTTGGGAGCAGGCTGTCGCTATCTGATGCGGTGAGGATGATGACGGCGCGCCTCGGGGGCTCCTCCAGCGTTTTGAGCAGGCAGTTGGAGGCCTCGATGGTGGCATTCTGAAAATCGCACAGCACGTGGACTTTCCACCGCCCTTCAAACGGTGACAGCGCCAAGTCCCTCTGAATCTCCCGGATCTGGCCAATCTTGATAGAGCCGCCCTGCTCATCCAGGATGCGCACATCGGGATGTGCATTGCGCCCAATGCGATCGCAAGAGTGGCACACGCCGCAGGGCCGGTTAGTTTCTTCAAGGCAGTTCAATGCGCGAGCCACGTACAGCAGTNNAATGCGCGAGCCACGTACAGCGCCAGGGTGGTCTTGCCAACGCGCGGAGGACCAGTGAACAGGTAGGCTCGTGATGGACGGTCAGCCGACAGGCTGACCCGCAAGAGACCCCGCGCCCCTTCATGGCCAATAATCAAGGGCGCTGTTGTTCGTTTGGATTGTGTCATGGAATCAGTATATCACGATACATGGGCGGTCCCCAAATGCCTTGCTTCCTGCAACGCACCTTTCGCGCTGACTCATAAATAAGTGTTA